>JBNJHA010000020.1:0-21848 GCA_051748085.1 Thermodesulfobacteriota bacterium | reverse complement strand
TTTAATTAATCTGTGCGGTTAACTTCAACCTTCGACTTTTTGCAGTTGCGTCTTAAGAGGGTTCTGATTTTATTTATTCTGCAGTACAATTTGATTACTATGGTCATAAAATTCCTAACGGTATAAGGATCTCCTATGAGCCATTCAATTCATAACGAACAAGAATACCGCCGTCTGTACCGGACCATGATCATATCGATCATATTCATTTCATTCGCCCCGCTTTTAATTATCAACGGCATTATCGCCCATAAATTCAACACCTCATACAAAGCCAAAGTAATCGCCCACCTCAAGGAAACCGTTGAGAGACACAAACAAAATATAAATATGTTTCCGGAGGAAAAATTATCTAACATCCTGGTTCTTTCCAAATCATATTCAATCGATCAACTTGCCCGGAAAAAATTTCTGGACCAGCAATTGGAAATATTTTCCAAAGAATACCAGGGAACATACGTTGATCTGGGCTTAATCAATGAACAAGGCATACAGATTGCCTATGCCGGCCCTTTCCAATTGGAAAAAGCCGATTATTCACAAGCCGGCTGGTTTAAAAAATGTATGCAAAACCAAATTTATATTAGTGATGTTTTTCATGGACTTCGCGGTCTTCCGCATTTCATAGTTGCAGTTCGTATAGATGAAAATGATAAAAAATGGATACTTCGGGCAACAATTGATTTTATATCCTTTAACAATCTGGTGGAAAACATACGAGTCGGAGAAACCGGTCTGGCATACATTATAAACGATCAGGGCAAGCTGCAGACCCAACCGCGGGTGCAAATCTCAAAAGAAAACAACTTCTATAAAGACCTGATCGCAAAATCCAGAAATGGCGAATCAGTTAATATATTCAATTCAGACGAACCCGAAAAGGGGGAAATGATTTACCTGATCACGCCGTTAAAAAAAGGCGAATGGTTTTTGGTCTATCAACAATCATCAAAAGATGCCTTTTCGGATATTTATCAAACCAGACAACTCAGTATATTTCTACTTACTATTGGAGCCGTCATCGTTCTGGGCGTGGCCTACCTGCTCTCCCGCAAAATGGTGCAGCAAATCAAAAAATCGGATGAAGAAAAGGAAATGATGAATGAACAAGTGGTTGAGGCGGGCAAACTGGCTTCCCTGGGAGAATTGTCCGCGGGCATCGCTCATGAAATTAATAATCCGGTGGCCATAATGGTAGAGGAAGCCGGTTGGATAGAGGATTTATTGGAAGAGGAAGAATTCGAGGACAGTGAAAATCTGCAGGAATTCAAAAGAGCTCTTAAACAAATCAGGCAACAGGGCTCTAGATGCAAGCAGATAACGCACAAGCTTCTAAGTTTTGCCCGTAAAATCGACACCAACATCCAGAACATTCAGATAAACGACCTGATAGAAGAAGTTATTTCCCTTTCCAAAAAAAGAGCCATGTACAGCAAGGTTGAACTGCAAACCAAGCTATCCCCCGGATTGCCGGAAACCACCATCTCCCCTTCGGAAATGCAGCAGGTTCTTCTGAATATGATTAACAATTCACTGGATGCCATGGATCCGCAAAAAGGAGGAACGGTTACCATTTCTACCCTGCACAAGGGGTCTTCTATCCATATTGATGTTTCCGATACCGGTGAAGGAATAGCCAGTGCCAATTTAAGCCGCATTTTCGATCCTTTTTTTACCACCAAGCCCGTAGGTAAAGGCACCGGATTGGGGTTGTCCATATGTTATGGAATA
Organism: Thermodesulfobacteriota bacterium; assembly: GCA_051748085.1. Taxonomy (GTDB): domain Bacteria; phylum Desulfobacterota; class Desulfovibrionia; order Desulfovibrionales; family Desulfonatronovibrionaceae; genus CAYNNQ01. Next base: position 20,117 of record JBNJHA010000020.1, on the reverse strand, counting down.
ATTAAAAAGATGGGCGGCGACATTACTGTGGACAGCACAGTAGGCACAGGCACAGTATTTCATATAAAAATACCGGTAACAGAACAGGACACATGAGCTTATAGGGAGTAGCATGTATAGTTTCAACGATATATCCATCCTGATTGTAGACGATGAACCGGAATTTTTGGATGTAATGCACAAGCGCCTGAACAAAAGGGGATTTACTGTTTACACTTCCAATACCGGCGGAGATGCCATTCAGAAGCTGCGGGAAAACAACTTTGCTATAGCCGTTCTGGATTTAAAAATGCAGGATATGGACGGCTTGGAAATATTGAAAATTTTCAAAAAAATGGTCCCAGAATTACCGGTTGTAATGCTTACCGGGCACGGTTCAGAAGAAGCCGCCCGGGAAGGAATGGCGCTCGGGGCATTTGACTACCTGATCAAGCCCTGTGATTTTGATAACTTGGTTCAGGTACTCAACTCGGCAATGAACGGGGATGGCTCAACTGCTGGGGAAGACAGGGAAGGGGGAAAATAATGTCCGACTTCAAGGTTCTTCTGGTTGACGATGAACAGGCTTTTCTAAGCACCTTTTTAAAACGGCTGAAGAAACGGAACATAAACGTGGAAGCAGTAACTAGCGGAGAAGAAGCTTTAGAGTATGTGCAGCACAATAGTCCAGATGTCATCATTCTGGATGTTAAAATGCCGGGAATGGACGGAATTACCGTTCTTAGCAAAATAAAACAGAAGTTTCCGCTGTTGGAGGTGATCCTCTTAACCGGGCATGCCAACATGGAAGTAGCGGCCGAAGGCATGGAACTCGGCGCGTTTGACTACATTCTTAAACCGGCCAGCCTGGATGAACTTATATTCAAAATAGAAGATGCCTATAAACGAAAAACTTTGCAGGAAGAAAAAATACACAGCGTTAAAACTCATATCCACGAAAAGAAAAAAATGGAGGAATAAACTCATTTTTGGATTTTTTTATAACCCGGCTTGAACATTAGTATTTGAAATTAAAAAAACAGTCACGGAAAATAATTGTTTCAATTAATTAAAAAATTTTTCTCTTCTCCCCACAAAGGACATCCATCTGATCCGGAGTCCGAAGAAAGGGACCGGAACCTGTTTCAAGCCCGTTATCACGCCTTTAAACTACTTCTTGCGGCCAACAACAATGCTCTTGAAATAATGACTGAAATGGAAAAGGCCCTGAGCGCTGAAAAACCGTTCGGCATGGCTTTTGTCCGCTCCAGATGCACGTCCGTCAGTACTAATGTATACCAAATTATAGACAATCTTTCAAAACTATCCCCGGGGAAATACCAGGAACTGCATTCTGTTTTTCGAGACATCCGCAACAAAATACAAACGGAAATGACTCCGCATAAATTGGACACCACCGGACCTTTACTTTTAGAATTTGAAGATATCAATAAAGAATCGTCTGATATAGTCGGACCTAAGATGGCCCACTTAGGGGAAATCAAGAACAATCTTCGACTACCGGTTCCGGATGGTTTTGTTCTTACCAGTTTTGCTTACTGTAAATTTATTCAGGAAAACGATCTGCAGACCGAAATAGACAGACGAATTCAAACGACAAAAATCACGCGTACGGACAAGCTGTTTGACCTGTGCTCCGGATTGCAGACTCTGATCACCCAATCCCCGGTTCCCCGGGAAATAACCGCAGCACTGCACGAAGGCTATGAACACCTTGTCCAGAAAACCGGCATGAATAAACTCCATATTACCCTGCGCAGCAGCGCATTGGGCGAGGATCTTCCCCGGACCTCATTTGCCGGACAGTATAGATCAGTGCTGAATGTGGACAAAGAAAATCTGGAACAGGTGTACAAACTGATCCTGGCAAGCAAATATTCTCCCCAGGCGGTCAGTTACAGATATCATATGGGCTTGAAAGACGAGGAAATAGCTATGTGTGTGGGTTGTATGCCCATGGTGCCGGCTCAAAAATCAGGAGTAATATACTCCCGCAATCCTTTAAATTTTAAGGATCAGACCATCAAAATAACTTCCACTTGGGGACTGGCCAAATCCATTGTGGACGGAACCACCGATCCGGACCAGTACACGGTCTCCTGTTCCAAGCCTGAAAAAATTCTGGAAAAAAATGCTGGAAAAAAAAGTATAGGATATTATTGCTCCGGCACCGAGGGACTTTCAAGGACGGAAATCTCCTCTGAATTACAGGATAAAATTTCACTTTCGGAAAAAGATATCCTTGCACTAGCCCGAATAGCCAGAAAACTGGAAAAGCATTACGGGCATCCGCAAGATATCGAATGGAGCATGGACGATAAAAATTTATGGCTGTTGCAAACCCGACCCCTGGCCGAGGAAAATACCCTTTCCGAAACAGAAGCTGAGGGGCGGCCTGCCTTACCATCTATCCCCCCTCTTTCTTCTGAAGGGGTGACCGCTGCCCCGGGTGCCTCACGAGGCAAAGTTTTTAAGGTGGAAAAGGATGCTGATCTGATACGCTTTATTCAGGGCTGCATACTGGTTGCCAGACATTCTTCCCCCAAATGGGCGGCAGTCCTGCCCCGTTCCGGCGGTGTGCTTACCGAACACGGGAGCATCACCGGACACCTGGCCAATGTTGCCCGGGAATTCGGGATTCCGGCCGTATTTGGAGTCCGGGATATATTTTCCGTCCTGGAAAACGGACAAACAATCACAATGGATGCCGACAGACACTACATTTATGCCGGTGATGTACCTGAAATACTCGAAAAAAAAATTAAAAAAAGAAATCAGTTTGAAAACAGTCCGATACACAACACATTAAAAAAAATATCCAGCTATATAACTCCGCTTAATCTCCTGGATCCGGAGAGCCTTGATTTCAAACCGGAAAATTGCCGGACTCTGCATGATATAACTCGTTTTGCCCATGAAAAATCGGTTCAGGAGATGTTCAACTTTGGCAAGAATCAAAATTTTAGCCCAAGGACCGGAAAACAACTAAAAACCTCAACGGACATGCAATGGTGGGTTTTAGATATCGAAGACGGTTTCAAAAAAACTGTTTCCGGGAAAACAGTTAGCCTGGACAATATTCAAAGCATCCCCATGCTGGCTATATGGAATGGCATGATGGCCATACCCTGGCAGGGTCCTCCAAGTATGGACAAAGGTGGTTTCATGTCTGTCCTGATCCAGGCCGTAGGCGATCCAAACCTGGAGCCCAGTATGAGTTCGAAATATTCCCTGAAAAACTATTTTATGATATCCAGAAATTTTTGCCACCTGCAATCTCGATTCGGTTTTCATCTCACGGAAGTTGAGGCTTTGGTGGGAAAACGGACTCAAGAAAATTATGCCCGATTCCAGTTCAAGGGAGGAGGAGCTGATCTATCCAGACGAAAAATAAGAACACAATTTATTGGTGATATACTTCAGGAATTCGCGTTTCAATGCAATATTAAAGAAGATGCCCTGTTTGCCCGGGTTGATGATTTTGAAGAAGATTTTATGGTTGAACGGCTTAAGATCCTGGGATATTTACTGATGCACACCAGACAATTGGACATGATCATGTCCAAAACCGAATCCAGAAATTACTACCGGCAAAAAATTAAAAAAGATATCAAGGAAGGAATGGGGATAAAAAACTGAAACAGTCAAAACCAAACGACGATCTTTTCAATTTAAACGCACAGAGATCGCCGACTCCATGATTCAAGTCACACCTGTCCGGTCTTTAGAGATATGTCTTATTCTAGTACCTATCCAAAAAAATTGTATCATAAATTACGTGCCTAATACGGCAATATCATCCCCTTGAAACCAAAACCAAAAAAGAGCTTGCCTGCTCAACTCTAATTGAATTATTTTGTTCAATCTAATCCATTAGACAAACAAAGACAAAGATTGACGAATTAAACTGCCTCAAATATATAAATAAAACCTTGAGACTTTAGTGCCGTAAAACAAACAATTTAGTGAACAAATACAAAAATTTGAAACTAGCTGGTTGATAAAAAAAGGAGCCCGAATCTAATTCTGCTCCTTAAAATAAAAATATTCATGGTGCCCCCGCCAGGACTCGAACCTGGGCTAACCGGGATTAGGAATCCCGTGCTCTATCCGCCTGAGCTACGGGGGCGCAGTTAGAGCTAATTATTTGTCTTTATCCTAACTGTCAAGAATTTATATATATAAGATTTAAAACATATGCAGAAAAACATTAAAATATTAATCGCCGAAGACATCAAACCGACACAAAAGTTATACGATGCGGCTCTCAGTGATAATTTTTTTGATAAAAAATTCGCAGATAATGGTGAAACCGCGCTTAAATACTATAAAGAATTTAAACCGGACATTATACTCCTGGATATCTATATGCCGATTATGACCGGTTTTACATTATTAAAAAAAATACGGCATGAATTTAAGGACAAACAGACAAAAATTATGGTCGTAACTTCAAGGAACTATGAAGAAGATGTAAGGGGCTGCGCCGAATTCGGTATTGACGGCTATCTGGTCAAACCCGTGAACACTGAAATGCTGGAGAAAAAAATTCTCGATATATATCTGGAACAAACGTAACGATTCGGCGAATTAAAAAGTTTGCCTGATTTTTGGCGAACATTTGCTGAAAACCGCAGATCGAAAACAGGAAGAGCCAAAAAATTGGTGAACAAATGCAATCAGACAAAATAACGCTAAGGACAGACACAGCTGCAAAAATTTAGGCTCCTCACACAAATTTGTGCAAAACTTTGTTACTAAGAACCCGCAAACAACGCTTAACTCGCTGAATTTGAAGGTTTTTATTAAGAAATTATTGAATTGACTAACCGTTGGGATAATCCAAATCGAAATTGGGATCGCTATCGAAACCAAAAGAATATGTCATTCAGTGCGGGAGGAATCCTCGGCTTGTGGAGTCGATTCCGATCCCGATAGCGATTTCGATCCCGAAGAAAGAAATCCCAACAATATGAAATGTTTTGCACAGAGTCGTGAGACGAAGTAAAATTTATTTTTTGCAGGCGCTTCCGGACAAGGAACACAATCAGGCCGACATCACGCTGGACTCCATAACACGCTGGCAACTTACGCAAAATTTGGTGTCAGGCACAATTTTCAGCCGGCGCGGGTCGATATCCTCCCCGCATAATTCACAAATTCCATACGATAATGAATCAAGAGAATCCAATGTGCGGCAAAGTTCCGTAATAGCAACATCATTTCTCGCATACAATTTCAAATCAAGTTCAGTTTCCGCTTCATTATAAGCCATATCCGCCACGTCCGGAGAATATAAAGCAATGCTGGCCTGCTTTAAGCGGATGCCTTCATTCTGGTCACGCAAAAATTGAAGGCGCTTTTCAAGCTGCTCACGAAATTGACCTGCTTCGCTCATTTTCAAACCTCCTTTGAGCCTGCATTTTAATTATACTCAACAGAAGATATATATTTTAAATGTTGCGAAACAGATATATGCGGGTTACAATTTATTTATTTTTCAAGCGCTTTTTTACAAAAATCAACCACCAGCCTTTTAGCCTTTAACGCACCCACTTTGGGATCCTTAGAAAGTAATTGAACACGCAAATAACCATGCAGCAGAAAAGAAACGGCGGTTACTGTTTCGCCTGGATCGGCAACAGCAAATTTACCTTCTTTTACCCCTTCCTCTATTGCTTCTTTAAGCTTTGAATGAATAAGGCCATTTTGCTCGACAAAAATTGCCCTGCATGGGACATCCTTATCCTCCACAAGAAAAGGGCAAACCCTGGTTATCACTTGAGCTTCCAGAGGATGCTTACGAATAAAGTCGGCATGGCTTTTGAATACGGCCTCAATAATTTCCAGGGGACCGGTTACCGGCTGCAGGGCATCGTCCAGGTGATTTTTATAGAGTTCATAAATATGGTGCATTATCTTAATCAAAAGATCATGCTTTGAATCAAAATGCCGGTATAGATTTCCTTCGGAAAGGCCAGCCTCCACCGCGATTTCGGATGTAGTCGCCCCACGATAGCCGTGCCGCACAAAAACCCTTTGCGCGGCTTGAATATAATTTTCCTTTACCAGCTTATTCTTTTCCCGCCGTTTGCCCATTTTAAGAACCCTCGCTTTTTTAAATTTAAACGCATCTCTAAATTATTCTTTAAAAATTATCCCCGACTGGACTAAAAAACCATAAAAAATCTATAAACGGTCCCAATAATAAATAAACGGATTTTTATTCACATATCTGTTATTTGTTTCCATCCTGATATTTCTAAATCCGAAAATTTTTTAATTTCCGGATAAGAACTAATTAAGCATTCTACAAAATTGACTTTAAATTCAGTTTAACTTAATAATACTTTATCGACAATCAGTCCTTCTTGATAAAACCTTTCCTAAAATAATAACATTGGAGTTGTCATGTCAAAATGTTCATATCCTGAAAAAATAATCAACGAAACAATTTCCTTTCACGGACATACCTGCCCGGGACTGGCTACAGGCATAAGGGTGGCCGAACTGGCTTCCAGAGAAATCGGAACCGCCTTTGACGAGGAAGTTGTCTGTGTATCCGAAACGGATATGTGCGCGGTGGACGCCATTCAATTTCTTGTCGGCTGCACATTTGGAAAAGGAAATCTGATTCACCTGGATATCGGGAAAAATGCCTTTTCCTTTTTTAATCGAAACAATGGAAAAAGTATGCGTGTTTTGTGCAACGAAATCGATTTTAAAGGCAAAGAAAGAATGCATGAGCTGCACCAAAAAGGTGCCGGCTCCAGGCTGAATGAAGCTGACGCAGCTGAACTGAATCAGCTGAGAAATAAATATATCGATGTGCTAATGAACTCAGATTTAGACAATATTTTTAGAATGCTGCCAGTCCAGCGCGAATTGCCGAGAAAGGCTCGCATACTGGGCAGCTTGATATGTTCTGAATGCGGAGAACGGGCTATGGAATCACGAGTCAGACTAATGGGCGGAAAATACTTCTGTCTGCCCTGCTTTGAAAAAAAAGAACAAAAAAATTAATACAGCTATCAGGTTCAAAATTCTATTTTAAGACCGGCACCTAGCTGATGCACTTTGTCCGGAAAGGCGTCTGCAAGATATTTAAATCCCTTATCGCCAGTACAGTGTCCGGGCCAGACATGACTGAATCCAAAAGTATTAATTGTTTCTGCTGCCTGATCAAGTTCAGCTTTTTTACCCGCTGCCAGATGGGTTCCGCCTATCAGGGCATAAAATTTTTTTATGCCCGTTTTTTCTTTCGCAAAGCAACAGGTATTGGCCAATCCGCTGTGACAGCACCCCAATATAAGAACCGGCCCATGTTTTGTTTCCAGAATCAGGAATGCATCATCAATTACTATGTCCTCTTCAAGGCATGCCGGGTCTAAATAAAAATTATCCACGGCCTGATACTTGCCGGGCAATCTGGAGATATCGGTCAGCATGACCAGATTCCGATCAAGGACAACATTCTCCCGGACAGTTCGCAGCCTTTTTTGCACGCCTGTCGGATCATCTGTTCTTATTCCAATTTCCTCACAGGAGCCATTCGGACGCCGCACATAGCGCTTGCATATAAAATTGGGATGGGCATACAGGGGGATATCGCGTGTACCATCCATAGCCAACAAAGTATCCAGCCCGCCGGTATGGTCGTAATGCCCATGACTGAACGCACATCCGGACAAATGCTTCAGATCAACTCCCAGCATGCGCGCATTTTGCAAAAAACGCCCTGACTGGCCCGTATCCCACAACCATTCATGTCCATTTTCCAAGCACAAGTAAATACTCAGCCCGTGTTCGGAAGAACATTCAGGCATTAAGACATTATTGTCCATTAAAACTGTTAAACCTGCCATAAGCTACTCTTTCATGGTGCAACTGCAAAAAGTCGAAGACTGGAGTTAAACATACAATTAAACCTTGTAACCACCTAACTTAACATAAAACTTTCAACTTAACACTGTATGTAAACATATATTTTTGCAGGCGCATTTTTTCATTTTTCAGAAGTAAGGGCGTTATACATGTCCAGGTGCGCCCTGCCCATTTTAGGCACATCAAAATCTCCGACCCGGGCATAACCATTTTCCGCAAGAGCTGCGGGCACAGCATAATCTTCATGCGCTGATCTTATCATTTGCGCCAGACTTTCAGGCTCATGCCGGGAAAAGACCAGTCCATCTCTTTCATGCCGGACCAATTCAACATTGGAAGCAAGGTCAGAAACAAAAACCGGCACCCGGCAGGCCCAGGCTTCTTTAATAACTGCGTTACTGCCTTCTCCATCCATTGAGGGAACAACAACCACATCCAGCTGCGGAATTATCTTTTGCGATTGGACATATCCGCAAAATTCCACCCGATTTTCAAGACCCAGTTCCCGCGTCCGGCTTATCAGATGCGCAAAAAGCCGGCCTTCACCAACAACATACAGATAAAAATCAATGTCGGTAAGATATGCTAAAGCATCAAGCAGGAATTCATGCCCTTTTTGAGGAGTAAGCGCGCCTATGATTCCCAGTCGCAAACAATCGGACTTTCTCTCCGCGGCAACAGAATATTTTTTTACGTCAATCGCACTTGGAATAGTCCAAATACGGCTATCAGGAAAATCAAGTCCGAGCATAACCCCGCGCACTTCCTGACTTACACAGACAAGCGCATCGGCCAGACTGTATTTTTTTCTGCTCCAGGCATTGCGCAACGGGTAGGAGACCCGTCTGGTATGTATCAGAGAGCCGGAAAAAAGGGAAGCGGCTTTAAAAAGAGCCGCAAAGGAAGCGGCTCGCGGTTCGTGGGTATGAATAATGTCAATTTTATTCTGGCGCAGAAAAGAACGCAGCCTGATCCAGTTGCGCGGATCAAATTCCTGCCTGGAAGGAAACAAAAGCGGACCAGAGGAGTCCGCGATTGAATGCCGCAGGGGGGAACCCTCTAAACAGCCTAAACAGGAATTTATATCCGGAATATGAGAAAAATAATTCAGTATATAATGAACCTGCCTCTGGCCGCCCCTGATTTCGGGTCCAAGATCCAAATGCAGTATCTTCATATTCGTTTTAAACCAACGTGCCGTTTTTTTGTAAATCTTCCTGTAAAAGCTCGCGCAATCTTCGGGCAACAGGTCCCGGGCGCACGTCATGAACCGGCTTATCATTAAAACGGATCACTCCGACCGCATCAAGGGTCGTCCCGACCATAATAATTTCCCGGGCCGAATAAAGTTCGTCCTCACTTATGGCCCGGAAAATAAAACTTTTTTCATATTTAATCAGTTCCAGGGCGCGCATCAATGTCGTCCCGGCCAGGGCATTGACAAAATCCGGGACTATAAGCTTGCCCGCTTCATCAACGATAAGCACATTTTCCGTGGCTCCTTCAGCCAGCAAATGATGCTCGTCAAAACAAAGCGGAAAATCATATTCTTTTTCAATGGCTTCTTTTTTCATAAGCACATTGGGCAGATAATCGACTGTCTTGATCCGGGCCAGATATCCCTGTTTGGCCGGGATACTGGTTTTAAAGACTGTCACTCCATCCCGCCAGAAGGACTCCGGGCGATGGTGCATCCGGCGGGCGACAATATACAGGCTCGATTCAGGACATTCACGAAAATCAGTTGTAAAACCGCCCGGCCCGCGTCCGACATAAAGAGAAAGCAAGGCATCTTCGGCCTTAGCCGCCCGAATGACTTCCAGAATAAGAGCTTTTATCTCTTCCCGGCTGGCAGGAAGACGGATGTCCAGACCGCGACAGGATTTCTCCAGTCTTTCCAGATGCGCATCCAATAAATAAATGCGCCTTTTGAGCATCTTCATTGTTTCAAAAACACCGTCTCCGCGATGAACCAGATGGTCGTCAATGGGGATAAGCATAAGTCTCGGATTCTTGCATATACATCCGATTCTATGTTCATAAAAAGCCAGACATTCTTCCTCGTTCGGACGGCGCTTATCCAAAAGCTCTTTTACATACTCATTTTCATCAACTATCCTGGGCATTATCATACTCCGTATTAGGCGGGAACCTGTAAAAGATCCTTGTCAATCAATGTTTCGGCAATCTGGATAGTGTTCAAGGCAGCTCCCTTACGGATATTGTCCGATACGATCCACAGATTGAGACCACAGTCAATGCTTTCATCGTCCCGTATTCTGCCGACAAAGGTATCATCCTCTCCGGCGGCGTAAACAGCCATGGGATAGGCCAATTCACCCGGATTATCCAGAACTGTTACGCCGGGAGCCTGAGAAAGGATTCCCCTCGCCTCCTGGGCAGTTATCTTGTTTTCGGTTTCAATGTTTACAGATTCACTATGACTGTAAAAAACCGGGACCCGAACTGTCGTGGCGGTTATGCCTATACTCGGATCACTGAATATTTTCCGGGTTTCGTTGACCATTTTCATCTCTTCACCGGTATAGTCATTATCCATAAACTTATCTATATGCGGCAGACAATTAAAGGCAATCTGATAAGGATATACTTCAGGTTCTGTTTCCTGCCCATTAAACAATCTGCGGATCTGGGTTTCCAATTCATCGATCGCCTTTTGCCCCGAACCGGAAACAGCCTGATAAGTGGAAACAACTATTCTCTTTATCCGGGATACGTCATGCAAAGGTTTAAGAGCTACAAGCATTTGTATGGTTGAACAATTGGGGTTGGCGATCAACCCTTTATGCGTTTTCAAGGCTTCAGGATTGACTTCAGGCACCACCAGAGGGACTTCTTCATCCATTCTCCAGGCATTGGAATTATCTACCACTACACACCCGGAGCGAACAGCCACAGGAGCAAAGGTTTTTGAAGCGGCTCCACCGGCTGAAAACAAAGCCAGATCGACCCCCTTGAACGAATTTTCATCCATCTCCCGAACAGTCAGCTCAGCGTCTTTGAATTTTATTCCGGAACCGGCCGAGCGGGAAGACGCCAAAGGAATTATATCTTTCGCCGGAAAATCCCTCTGTTCTAAAATTTTCAGCATTTCCCTGCCCACTGCGCCGGTGGCGCCCGCTACGGCTACTACAGGATCTTTGGTCATTTTTCCTCTCCCTTTGGATTATCTTTAAGATTATGCAATACATTGCCTGCAATGCGCATACTGGCGTCGGCTTTATTCAAAGTATATAAATGCACTCCGGGAACCCCGAAGGCAAACAATTCCTGAACCTGATTCTGCGCGTATTCTATTCCTATATTTCTGACGCCTTCATCCCCGTTTTCAGCATTGGCCTTTTCCAAACTCCGCTTCAACTCTTCAGGTATGCTTGCTCCGCATAATGAAATAATCTTTTTTATAAGTTTCAGACTTAAAATGGGCATGACTCCGGGAATAATCGGAATTTTCAGGCCTGCATCACGGGCTTTTTGCACATAATCAAAATAGGCCTGATTATCAAAAAAAAGTTGCGTCAAAACAAAATCAGCTCCGAGTTCTTCTTTCAATCTTAAATAGTTTAAATCTTCGTCCATATTCTCAGCTTCCGGATGGACCTCCGGATATCCAGCCACTCCTATGCATATTTCGGGGAAATTCTCGCGAATAAAGGCCACAAGATCCGTGGCATGCTGAAATTCGTCATTATCCGGAACAAAATGTTCATCCCCTTCGGGAGGATCACCTCTAAGCGCCAGAATGTTTTGGATGCCGGCCTCAGATACCCGCTGCAGAAAATCATGAATAGAATCGGCGTTTGCCCCAACACATGTCAAATGAGCCATCGGTTCCAATTCCATTTCTTTCTTTATCCGGGTTACAACCTCCAGGGTATTGTCCTGCGTAGAGCCTCCTGCTCCATAGGTTACAGAAGCAAAAAGCGGATTTATTCTTTTCAACATTTCCATTTGTTGAAAAAAAGCCGGCCAGGAATCTTTATTTCTGGGCGGAAAAAATTCCAACGAAAAAAAGCCGGACGAACCGGCTATAAGTTTATCTATGCGCAATGTTCGGTCTCCTTAAAATATAAACAAATTCGATTACGTTAAGGAAGTCTTTATCCAAAAAATTCATATTTTATCGAATAAAGACTAAAGAGTTCCGGCGATATTGAATATTGGCAAATACATGCTGACCACCATGCCCCCGACTACGACCCCCAAAAAAACAATCATAATCGGTTCGATCAGGGAAGTGAGGGCGTCCACCGCAACATCAACTTCATCGTCATAAAAATCAGCAATTTTCTGCAGCATGCTGTCCAGCGCTCCGGTCGTTTCTCCAATGGAAATCATGTGAATTACCATGGGCGGAAAAACCCCGGTTTCATCCAGAGGTTCGGCGATTGTCTGCCCCTCGGCGATACTTGTCTTGGCCTTCAACACTCCCAATTCAATGGTTTTATTTCCAGAGGTCCGGGAAACTATATCCAGGGAATCGAGTATCGGCACTCCACTGGCAATCATCGTGCTCAGGGTGCGGCTGAACTTGGCAACGGCAGCTATGCGGAGCAATCCGCCAATTACCGGGAGAAACAATATCCAATGATCGACAAGAATTCTCCCCCGTTCCCATTTGTAAAACAGCCTGAATCCTATGATCAAGGCCGCCAGACCTCCTGCCAGCAACAGAAAATGCGACTGGACCATGTCGCTCAGGTTAACCACAAACTGGGTCGGGGCAGGAAGCGCTCCACCAAAACCGGCAAAAACTTTTTCAAAACTGGGAATTACAAAAAGAAGAATAACCGCGACAACCAAAAGGGCGACCACCAGAACAACCGAGGGATAAATCATGGCCCCCTTGACCTTGGATTTCAGATTGGCCGCTTTTTCTATATATTCGGAAAGCCTTAAAAGAACTGTGTCCAGAACACCGCCGGTTTCGCCGGCATCAACCATGTTCGTATACAAAGTATCAAAGACATCCGGATATTTTTTCATTGCATCATATAGAGAAGATCCGCTTTCAATATCATTCCGGATATCGAAAAGGGCATAACGCAATTTATCGTTTTCCGTCTGCTCGCACATAATCTGTAAGGCCTGCAGTATCGGAACACCGGAATTTATCATTGTCGCGAACTGGCGGCTGAAAACAACCATATCCCGGGAACTAACCCCTTTTTCCAGGAAAGTGCCTTCCAGGAGATCCTTAGGCTTGGGCTTGACCTTTACATCCTGCAGACCTTTCTTGGCCAGGATGCTTTCAGCTGTATCCAGTGTCGGGGCATCAAGGTCGCCCTTAACCGTTCGTCCCACCTTGTTTTTGGCTTTATAAACAAAAATCGGCATAATTACTCCCCGGATAAGTGTTGGGAATTATTGCGCTTACCAGCCTGAACACGGCTTTTCACCGAACCGGCTACTATCTTTGCACTCAAAAAAATTGCTGAACAGATATTATTACTCTATTCCCTCGGATAACTTCAATAAACTGATTTTTATCCGGAAATTCAAAAATTCCGGATTTAGAAATATCAGGTTTTGGGTTCGAAAATGATATTTTTTTTATGTTTAAACAGTAAATTAAGCAAGTTATGAACAAGCGTGTCTTAATACGTGATCAAATAATTACGAAAATTGACGCCGTTAAACTGCAAAAGGGCCATTTCCGGATGAAAACAAACTACACAGTGGTCCTTAAAATCTCATCAATAGAAGTATCACCTCTGGATATCTTCAGCAAGCCGCTCTGGCGCATGGTAAGCATGCCCTGTTCCAGCGCCTTGTCCCTGATCTCAATGACCGTTGCATGCCTGAGAATAAGGGCTTGAATTTCTTCGGTAACGACCAAAATCTCATATACGCCGGCCCGCCCCTTGTATCCAATCTGACTGCATTCTTCACAACCCACCGGCTCATAGACTTCGGACTCTTCCGCCAATTTTTCGGACATCCCCATATTGATCAACTTTTCTTTTTCTATATCCACTCTTCTTTTACAAAGGGGACATAGACGGCGGATCAATCTTTGCGCGACAATAGCGTTTACTGATGACGCAACCAGAAAATCATCCACTCCCATGTTCAAAAGTCTTGTTAGAGTGCTCGGCGCATCATTGGTATGTAGTGTGGAAAGTACCAAATGACCGGTTAAAGCCGATTTTACAGCTATCTGAGCGGTTTCCAGATCGCGTATTTCGCCGACAAGTATAATGTCCGGGTCCTGCCGTAAAAAAGAACGCAATGCGGCCGGAAAAGTGAGTCCGACTTCTTCCATAACCTGCACCTGGTTGACACCTTTGAGGCTGAATTCAACCGGGTCCTCGGCAGTGGATATATTTACGCCTTCCTGATTCAATTCCATTATGGCCGAATACAAGGTCGTGGTTTTTCCCGATCCGGTCGGTCCGGTAACCAGAAACATACCGTAAGGTTTCTGGATCGCGTCCATGACTTTTTCCAGGGCTTCCTTTTCCATGCCCAATTGTGTCATGTCTACTTTCAGCGCGGATTTATCCAGAAGACGCATAACCACTTTTTCTCCGAACAAAGTAGGCAGTATGGACACACGAAATTCCATTTCCTTTCCCGCCGGGGTCTTTACCTTTATTCGGCCATCTTGAGGCACCCGCTTTTCCGCAATATTTAAACGGGCCATTATTTTAAGTCGGGAAATCATGGCATTTTTAAGCCGCAAGGGAGGACGCATAACCTCCTTGAGCATGCCGTCTAGACGGAATCGGACCCGGAAATCCTTTTCATAAGGCTCGATATGGATATCCGAAGTCTTTTTGCGTATGGCATCCTTGATTATCAAATTCACCATTTTGACTACCGGAGCCTGAGACGCATCTTCCAGACTGGAAGCATCATCGATTTCTTCTCCGGAATCAAATTCCACCTCATCTTCACCCATATCAGCCAGGGCATCTTCGATATCCCCGAAATCTTCTTTCGATTCGGAAGAAACCTTGGAATGCAAAAATTCATTTATGGAACTCAATGTGGCGGCGTGCGGCAGAGGAGTCAAACCGGTCATGAACCGGATATCATCAAGGGCCGGCATATTGTCCGGCTCAAAACAGGCCAGGTAAAGATCCCTGCCTTTTATGTAAAAGGGCACCATGCGATATTTTTGCATGGACTTGATGTCCATGATTTCCAGTATCTTGTCCGAAACATACAGCAAATGAGGTTCTACGGCCGGCAACGCCAGGGAATGGGCCATGAAATCACGGTACTGAGCTTCACTTATAACTTTGCAGGACATGGCGGCACGGGCGAATTCATCTCCTTTATCCGTCTGTTCTTTTTTGACCTGCGCAACCTGATCGGAATCAAGCCCGGCCCAATCAATTATGTCCTGTGCCAGAGACATCAACCCACCATATTAAACACATTTTTTTAAAAAATCTCGCTCATCCTGAAGTATTTCAATTTCTTCTTCAATCCGGGACATGCGCTCAAATATGCTTTCCGATTCCGTTTTTGAGGCATTGAGATCACAATTCAAATTTTTTATCTTTTCCGTATCTTTGTATGTTTCAGGCATAGTCAGCCTTTTTTCAATATCTTCCTGGAATTTCAAATGCCCTTCAAGGCTGTCTTCCAGCTGTTTAAATTCCTGCTGCAGCGGCTTCAGGCGCTGAAAAATTTCGTTTCTTCTCTCAGCCTGTGATCTCTTTATTTCCTTGGCGGACTTTGTAATATCTTCTGAAATAGCCGAATCCGTTTTAAAATTATCATTTAAGCCGGACTTTTTAAAGCCCTCGATATATTCAGCAACACCGCCTTTTAAATAATCCAGGCTACGCGCGTTAACTTGCCATATCTCTCCGGCCACTTTGTGCAGAAGAAGCCGATCATGGGCTACGAGAATCATGGTCCCGGAAAAATCCTGCAATGCAGCCACTAAGGCCTCCCTGCTTTCCATGTCCAGGTGGTTGGTCGGTTCATCCAGTAAAAGGACATTGGCCTTTGCCAGGAAAAGGGTGGACAAAACAAGACGGGATTTTTCCCCGCCGCTGAGGCTGCCGACATGATTGGCCCAATACTGCTCTCCAAGAAGAAACAAACCAAGAACCGACCTTATTTCTTCTTCGTGAGTGCACCCGGTTATTCTCTTAACTTCATCCAGAATATTGTTGTTCTCTTGCAGCATTTCAGTCTGATGCTGAGCATAATATCCAATACGGACATTATTTCCGATCCTGATATTTCCCTTTTCAGGTACAATCTGTCCGCACATAAGTTTAAGCAGGGTAGACTTGCCTTTTCCATTCGGACCGACCAGGGCGATTTTTTGCCCGCGCATAAAACTGAAATCCAAATCCTGGAAAAGCACGTTGCCGTCATATGCGAAGGATACCCCCGAGCCGCTTATCGGAATTTTATTGCACCGCAGCGGTTCAGGCCAGGTAAAATTAATAGCCGGTCCGCCGCGTTCCCTGCGCAACCCTTTAAGTTCACTTTGCAGACTTTCTATCTGTTTTATCCTGGCTTGGGCCTGCCTGGCTTTAGTCGCTTTGTATCTGAATCTGTCCACGAAAGACTGTTTATGATTGATCTTGGCATTGAGTTTCTCTGCCTGTTGCTGCTTATAGCCTTCCTTCTCTTCGTGCCATTTGAAAAATTGGGTCAGCCCACCGGGACGAAAATAATATTTGTCAAAACCCAGATATAAAACATGAGTAGCAATCTTATCCACAAAATACAGATCATGGGCAACAAACGCCAAAATACCCTGAAAGCCGGACAAGTATTCCTCCAGCCATAATACCGCTTCTAAATCAAGATGGTTCGTCGGCTCATCAAGAAACAGAATGTCCGCGCCTTCAAGCAAAACCCGGGCAAGCTTGGCCCGTTCACGCCACCCGCCGCTTAGGCTTTGAAGTTCCTGATTAAAATAATTTTCCGTAAAACCAAGCCCGGCGAGAATCCTTTCCGCTTCATGTTCCGGGCTGTATCCGAAACGGTGTTCCATTTCTTCCTGTTTATCCGCCATGTTGGCCAGGTATTCATTGTCTCCGGAATTGACCGCTTTTTTCCATTCCTGCCAAAACAGATTCCAGTCCGGAAGTACTTCCAGCATATAATCCAATAAAGTCTTTTTTAAATCGCCGGCGTCCAGTTCCTGAAGAACCTGACCGATACGGGCATTTCCGGGGAAACTGACATTGCCCCTGTCCGCAATTATCCTCCCGGACATGATAGCGAGCAAGGTAGACTTACCGCAGCCATTGGGCCCGGCAACAGCAAGCTTCATTCCCGGAGTTAGATCCAGCTGAATATTTTCAAAAAGATCGGTACCGTCAAAACCATGCGAAACTGATGAAAGATTCAAACGCAGCATATAAAAAAAATCAACTTGTTTAAATAATATAAATTACGGGATCTTCCGCTTTAAGCAACCTGGCCCGAATAAAGCCATGAAAAACCTGAAACGCCCTTATTTCCGCGCCGAACACGACTGTTTGAGACTCCAAAATCAACAGGTAAACATTCTTGAAAAACAAAAAATTCGGCAATTAGAAACGGAGAAACAAAAATTTAACGGCCAACATCCTTAAAAAACAAAAGAAAACCTGATATAAAAAAAGACTCAACAACCATTGCCCTTTACCGGCATTAATTATATGCAATCGTCAGTTTTGGCAATCGAAGAAGACAAAGGAGAAAATTATGATACCTGAAGAACTGAAGTACACCAAATCGCACGAATGGATTAAGATCGAAGGCTCACAGGCGACAATGGGCATTACCCAGTTCGCCCAGGAGCAGCTCGGAGATATAACCTTTATTGATTTGCCGGAAATAGGCCAGCAGGTAACTGTAGGGGACGAGATCGGCAGTGTGGAATCGGTCAAGGCGGCCAGCGAAATCTACGCCCCCATGAACGGAGAAATAGTCGAAGTTAACGAAAATCTGGAAGACGAGCCGGAAAAAATAAATGAAGATCCCTATGGTGCCGGGTGGATAGCAAAAATAAAATTCACCGAACTCCCCTCGGACCTCATGGATGCCGAAGCCTATTCCAAGGTTGTAAGCGAGGAAACGCATTAGTTTCCATCCGGAAATGGCCCTTTTCTAGTTTAACTGCGTCAATTTTCGTAATTATTCGATCACGTATTTAGGATACGCTCGCTCATAATTGCTCAATTTCCTTGTTAAACAGAAAAAATTCTCATTTCCGAACCCAAAACCTGATATTTCTAAATCCGAAAATTTTGAATTTCCGGATAAGAACGCATTAATACATCAAAAACTACAAACCATAATATAATCATGCCATATATTCCGCATACTACCGAACAGACAAAGGAAATGCTCAAGATCCTGGGAGTCGACAGTACTGAGGATCTATTCTCCGGAATCAAGAAGAACTTAAGGCCGAAAAGCTTCGATGTTCCCCGGGGAATGAGCGAAATGCGCGTCGTTCAGCACGTGCAGGGGCTTTCCCAAAAAAATAACACCAAAATCTGCAGTTTCCTGGGGGGTGGTTTCTACGACCACTATATACCGGCTGCAGTTACCGACGTAATATCCAGATCGGAATTCTATACCGCATACACTCCTTATCAGCCGGAAGCCTCCCAGGGAACCCTGCAGGCCGTTTTTGAATACCAGACCGCCGTCTGCAGACTCATGGACATGCAGTATTCCAATGCATCCCTTTATGACGGAGGGACCGCCATCTACGAAGCGGCAATGATGGCCGTCCGTTCCACCAAAAGGAAAAAAATCCTCATTTCGGAAGGGATAAACCCCATATACAGACGCATCCTGGACAGCTATACCACAAATCTGCATCTGGATCTTAAAACCATCCCCCAGAAACAGGGCCAAACGGATATAAACGCCCTAGAGGCCGCTCTGGACGATGACGTCGCCGCCTTGGTGGTGCAAAACCCCAATTTTTTCGGGTGTATAAGCGACTTCTCCGGTTTGTTCGCCAAGGCCCGCGAGCATAAAATCGTGAACATAATCTCGGTCAATCCGCTCATGCAGTCGGTCTTGAAGACGGCCGGAGAAATGGGGGCGGACATAGCCGTGGCCGAGGGCCAAAGCCTTGGGCTTCCCCTTAATTTCGGCGGCCCTTATCTGGGAATCATTACCTGCAACGGCAAACTGATCCGGCAAATGCCGGGAAGAGTGGCGGGAAAAACGCAAGACACCGAAGGCAGCACCGGATATGTCCTTACCATTCAGGCCCGGGAACAGCATATCAGACGCCAAAAGGCGACATCGAACATATGTTCCAATCAGGCCCTTTGCGCTTTGCAAAGCCTGGCCTATATATCCCTGCTTGGTCCGGAGGGGCTGTGCTGTACTTGCGAAACGTGCCTGGAAAATGCCCGCTACGCGGCCGAAAGACTCACGGACATACCCGGGGTCAGCCTGCTGAATGAAAGTCCTTTTGCCCACGAATTCACCATCTGTCTGCCCGTAAACGGATACGAGATAGTGGATAAGCTTACCGAACAGGGCTATATACCGGGTTTTCCCGTCGCAGGATACTATCCGGGGATGGAGAACTGCCTTCTTGTGGCCTGTACCGAAAAAAGAACCAAGCAGGAAATCGGCATCCTGGCCGAGATGATAAGAGGTGCGCTATGAAAACCATGTTTCAGAAATCCAAGAAAGGGCGGACCGGCGTACTGCCGGAAAATACGGATCAAAAAGCCGGGGACATGCTCCCGGAGTCCCTTTTGCGTTCCGAACCGGCGGTGCTCCCCGAACTCTCCGAACTGGACGTGGTCCGGCATTTCACCCGCCTTTCGCGCAGGAATTTCGGAGTGGACGGGAACTTTTATCCCCTGGGCTCGTGCACCATGAAATACAATCCCAAATTCAATGAAAAACTGGCCTCGCTGCCCGGATTTACAGACCTGCATCCCCTGGAGCCGCAGCTCAGGGGGGCTGGACAATACACACAGGGCGCGCTGGAGGTCATATATTCCACTGAACAGCTTTTGTGCGAAATCACCGGTATGGACGCATTCACGCTGCAGCCTCTGGCCGGAGCACACGGGGAACTGACCGGGGCCATGCTCATAGCCGCCTATCACAACAAAAAGGGCAACAAAAAAACAAAGATAATCGTTCCCGATTCCGCGCACGGCACGAATCCCGCCTCGGCGGCCATAGCCGGATTCGACGTGGTCAGCATAGAATCGAAAGACGGCATAATCGACCCCGAAGCGCTCAAGGAAAACCTGGACGAG
>JBNJHA010000019.1:0-39130 GCA_051748085.1 Thermodesulfobacteriota bacterium | reverse complement strand
GCCTCCTGGGCTAACTGTTCGCTTTCATAGATCGCATTTTCGACAAATGGAATCGCCTTATTTTTCAAGGTGGCTTTTGTCCGGTTGGAATTTTCCTGTGCCTCCTTAACCATGGAGGCCAGTTCTTCCGCCCTAAAAGGTTTCCCTGTCCGAATCAATTCTGCCCGATATTTCTGGGCCAGATGAATCATTACCATCTTGCGGTCTCGACAGATAAACGGCCCTGGAGAAGTAATGCCGTCCTTCAGATAATATTGCTGTTCGCACCAGATATCAGGGTTGTTCACCTGTTCAATTCTTCGGGTACGAACTTTTTTCAGATAGGCGAGCAGTTTTGTATTTTCTTTGATAAATTTTCCCGTGCTTTTTTCTGCCTTTCGGACCAGTTCATCTCTTCTGGCGTCCAGATCAAGCATTTTCTGAGCAAGTTTATGTTCCTGATCCTGAAGTCTTTCCAATTCCTTGCTTTTGACCACCATCTCTTTATAGGCATCTTCAAGGTGATAATATTTCTTATTGCCCACCATGCGCCCGCCGGGCGGTTTAATCACTGATGCCAGCCTGGCATTGAGGTCATCTATCTCCTGCTGTAATTGTTTGCGGTTCAGGGTGGCATAATCTCCTTTATGCTGCCTGGCCCTGTTTACGGCCTGATTCAATCTGCTCTGCTGCTCAATCCAGGCACTGGCGTCCCGTGTCCAGCTATCGATATCTTTTTGTTCTCTGTCGTTAATCTTTCGCAGACGGATGTTATGCTCCACTTCATTGTCGATCTCCGCAATGAGGTGTTTCTGGGTATTAAAATATTCGCTGTCTGAAAATGCTACGGCAGGCATCAGCAGGGCCATCATCAAACCAACAATAAAAAAGGGGGTTCTCGATATGTGCATCAATCCATTTTCCTTTTTTGAATTTAACACCAGAATAACTGTGGCCACCTAAAATTCATACCGTTTCTATTTTATAAGGCTATATTTGTATACGAACCTGTGACAGTCTTTTTTGTATAATTCGACACCCTGTTTAACCGATTCCGGATCAGATTCTAAATAGTTTAATGATTGTACGGTAATGTCTATCATTTCTCGATCACAGTCCATGTACATCCAGGCGAATTGCCCGGATTTCTTTAATTTTTCAGGAAAATTCACCTCTGCTTTGTATTTTATTGTATACGGATCAACCTGCTCCTCAGACACGACTCGGTACTCAGTGCCTTGTGCGTTCTTCCCTCTATACAGTTCAGATCCTGACCCTCTTCTGAAAACAGTGAATTCTCTTGTCCTTTCCGTTAAACAAGTACTGCCCCACAAGTTACTGCTGAAGCTGACGGAATTCCATCTTCCAAGAATGGCCCCCTTGCTGATTGGTTTTTTGGGCATTTTATTCGGCTGGGGGGGCTGATGCTCAAAGAAACTATCAGAAAGGCTCTTGTTCGGATGTTCAACTGATGATTCTGCAGGTGGGGCTTCTTCGCCGCCGAGGATGATTTTATCCGGATTCTCTTCCCGCACCGGCAAACGTCCCAGATCAGAGACTGGCTGCTGTGTGACTTCCACCTTCGTCAGTACCATCGGCATTTTGTGGCGATACGGATCCAGTGGCAGATCACCTATAAACATGTTGTTCAACTCTTTTGAAGACCCCTTCTCATACATATTCAACAGGCTGCGGAGGTCTGTCGGCTGATTCTTCGCCAAACCTTTATCCCTGTGATAATCAGACAAGTCTTTTAAAAAATTCGTGACCTCTTTCAGCAAGGCAAAGTAATGATCCTTATACTGAGGGTTTTTTACAGAATAGGACATCTGGCGCTGCATGGCTAATCCCAGAAAACAGGCAAGAGAATCCGGATATTCGTTGATCATCTTATTCAGATCCATCCCTTTGGGTCGGCCATAAGCCTGTTCCACTGTATGGAGCAGATCCAGCACGGCCGGAGAAGTATTGATAACCGCTTTAGCTTTTTCTGGTATCATCAGCTGGATGACGGCAAAACTCAGACAAATGACAGTGATTAAAAAAACTCTTTTCAGATAAAACGTGTTTTTAAAATACATGCTCACTTTTCATACTCCTTTTATATGGACCAGAACCATACAGAGTGCTCCAACCTGCAGGCAAAAAAACTCTTTGCTGAGGGTGATATCTTTGCTGATAAATTTTCTCTTGAATTATAGAAAGAAGAGTACACTACTGATATTAGAAGAACAACCAAAATTTAAAGGCTTTTTGCGTTTGCAAAACCACGCCTTTAAAAATGTAGCGTCTCCGGGGTATTTGTCCCCCACTTACCAAACTGAGAGAACAAGATCTCTGGAATAACAACTTATGGTGAACAATCGTCGTTCAAAGAAAACGCTTGCCCATGATCGTTAAATAATATTTCTTTCTAGACGTCATGCCTTACGAATGTCCAAGACTTGTTGTTTTTATTTTTTATACGCATTTTAAGCATCTTATATAAAACCCGGGAATATTCCAACTCTGAAGGAAGCAAAACAAGGCAATCACTCGAAGGACGACTCCATGATCTTTTTGAAATGAAAAAAATCGTTACAAACAAAGGAAGGGCAACCAGATGCTCTTTGAAGTCCTGTTCTTGAGCAAGCCAAAGACACTTGAAAAGATTCAGTGCCTGGCTGTTGTGGAACCAGAAAACTGGAAATTTTATTTGAAGATGAAATAAAAAAGCCTCCGGTATGCGCACTACCGAAGGCGATATATATTAACGATTGCAACCAAATTGCAACCAGACATTGTAAATTATGGCGTCCCCAGCCGGGTTTGAACCGGCGTTTCCGGCGTGAGAGGCCGGCGTCCTGGGCCACTAGACGATGGGGACTTTTTGGCAGGGAAATAAAGAAATGGTGGGCCGTGCAGGGATCGAACCTGCGACTCTCTGCTTAAAAGGCAGATACTCTACCATCTGAGTTAACGGCCCACGCGAAGGAAAATTAGTTATTTACTACGCCGCAAATTGTCAAGGTTTTTATATTTATTTGCCAAAATTTAGTTTTGGATAAAAAAGGCGTAACCGTAATATACCTCACCAAAACCAACACCCGGTGCAAGACACTTTTATCTTTACACTAAAAAAATATTTCAATTTGTACGCATAGTTTCCAGGCGACTTGTCAGGAAACCTTTGAACCGGGATCTACCTCTGCGGAAGCAGTCAAAAGCTCCATTTTACCGGCATTGCGAACGGCCAGTATCATTCCCCGGGATTCCACACCGCGCAATTTGATCGGCTTTAGATTGGCAACTACAACCACTTGCCGTCCGACAAGCTCATCCAGGGAAAAATACTCCGCCATTCCAGCCACCACCTGCCTTGGCTCATCCTCTCCGATATCCACCAGGATGCGGAAAAGCTTGTCCGCCCCTTGGATCGAATGGACTGCAACAATTTTTCCGGTTCTTAAATCCAGCTTTTTAAAATCTTCAAACTCCGCCAAATCTTTTTTGGGTTCCTTTTTTTGGCTGGATTGTTTATTTTTCTCGGTCTTGGACGGCGACGCATCAAATTCCAATTCGCGCCGGGGGAACAGATTTGATTTCGCGGCAATTTCTCTTCCTTCCTCCAATCCGCCCCATTCTCTGGATTCATAGCGAATGTCCGCGGATTTGGCATCCGCGTCCTCGCCCAGCTGCTTCAGCATCTCAATCGAGGCGGAAGGCATGACCGGCCACAAATGAAGAGCCACCTTGCGCATTCCCTCCAGAAGAATATAGATCACTGTGCCCAAGCGGACCGTATCTCCGTTTTTATTCAGGGTCCACGGAGCGCATTGATCCACGTATTTATTCAGATGACGGACAAATTCCCAGAGACTTTCCAGAGCCCGGGAAAAACGAAAGTCGGCAAACAGCGCTTGATAATTTTTAAGGGCTTCAAAACCGGTCTGTATGCATTCTTCATCTTCCGGATTCAGCTTGCCCATGCCGGGAACTATGCCCTTAAAATACTTATGCGTCATGGACAAAACCCTGTTGAACAAATTGCCCAGGTCGTTTGCCAGATCCGAATTAAGCCTGTTCACCAGGGCCTCCTCGGAAAACGAGGCATCCAGACCGAAATTCATCTCGCGCAAAAGAAAATAACGAAATGCGGCCAATCCGTACTTGTCTTTCATGGACAGGGGAGCGACCACATTGCCCAGGCTTTTAGACATCTTGGTTTCATTCACATTCCAGTAACCATGCACATGAAGCCCCCTGTACAGGGGAATATCCGCAGCCATAAGCATGGTCGGCCAGAACACCGCATGCGGTTTCAGTATATCCTTGGCCACTATATGATGAGCATCGGGCCAGAAACGCTTAAACGCTTCACCCCGCGGTCCTCCAAGGGCGCTGACATAATTTATCAGGGCATCAAACCACACATACGTTACATACCCGGAATCAAAAGGCAGCTCTATGCCCCATGTAAGGCGGGTCTTGGGCCGGGAAATACACAAATCGTCCAGATCCTCGCGCAAAAGGCCGAGGACTTCGTTGCGGTAACGCTCGGGACGGATAAAATCCGGATTTTCCTCAATATGCCTGCGCAACGGTTCAAGATATTTACGCATCCTAAAAAAATAATTGGATTCCTTGATATACTCCGGCTTTACCTTATGATCCGGGCACAAACCATCGACAAGCTCTTTTTCGGTGTAAAAACGCTCGCAGCCGTAACAATAATGCCCGCCGTATTCATCAAAATAAATGTCTCCTTTGTCATAGACCTTTTGCAGAATCTCCTGAACACATTTTTTGTGTTCCACGTCGGTTGTTCTTATGAATTTGTCATTTTCCACCTCAAGGCCGGGCCAGGTTTCCCGGAAAAGAGTGCTGATCCTGTCCACATACTCCTGGGGCTGCACACCATTGCTTTCCGCGGCCTGGACAATTTTATCCCCGTGCTCGTCCGTGCCGGTCAAAAAAAATGTTTCATCTCCGCGCAGCTGATGAAAACGGTTAGCCGCATCGGCAATTATTGTCGTGTAGGCATGTCCCAGATGCGGCTTGGCATTAACATAATATATAGGAGTTGTGACATAAAAACTGTTCAAGACTTTCCTCCAGTCTGCGCCTTATTTTTTGAACCCTTTTTTCTGGGTTTGTATTTTTTCTTTCCGGAGACGGCTTTAGTCGGCTTCTTTTTCTTTTTGTCATTCTTCGCGGGAGATTTTCCAGCTTCCGACCCGGATTCTTTGCCGGCCTTGACAGATTTAGCTGCTGTCTCAGGCGGCCTGTTTTTTTTATTCCCTTTGCCTGTCACCACTGGATCCTGCCCTTTTTTCTCATTTTTTCGGGCAACATCCGCATTTTTTAAGTCTTCATTGCCGGTGCATTGAGAATGAACGATCTCTCTCCATTCATCCAATGATATATCCCGTTCCTGACCTTCCTCGTCCAGTACGGTCAGAGAATCCTGAAACATATTCGAGCGCAAAACCCTGAATATTCCCCGCTGAGTGTTATATCTCTTGCCGATCCGGGGCAGCTTTTTCTTGAAGTTGCAATAGTTGTCCTGTTCATACGCGAGACAGCACAGCAGCCGCCCGCATACCCCGGAAATCTTGGCCGGATTCAAAAAAAGATTCTGGTCCTTGGCCATTTTTATGGTAACAGGATCAAATTTGCGCAAAAAGCGGCGACAGCAACATGTCTGGCCGCAATTCCCCACCGCTCCGATCATCTGCGTTTCATGGCGGACCCCGATCTGTCTGAGCTCTATACGGGTTTTGTATTCCTTGACCAGATCCTTTACCAGATCGCGAAAATCAACCCGGCCCGGAGCGGCAAAAAAGAAAACCATCTTACTGCGGTCAAAATAGACATCCACATCAATAAGCTTCATCTCCAGACCGCGTTCAACGATCCTTTCCCGGCAATATTTAAGGGCCTCGTAGCCCATTCTGCTGTTGTCCTTGGCGATTTCCATATCCTCTTCAGTTGCCTTGCGCTGCACTTCCTTAAGCTCCTCGTCTTTGAGCTTCAAGGGGATTTGATCCGTCAACAGCGCGACATACCCCATTCCCTGCCCTTCGTCCGTATTGACCACCACCCAGTCATTTTCACTCAAAGCAAGCGAAGCGGCCGAAAAATAATACACGGGACTGCATTCCCTGAATTTAATACCAGCAATAGAGACCATTATCAGGCTTCCTTTTTCAGTCTGCGGGCGATTTCCCGGGCCGCTCTGCGGCCGGCACCCATGGCCAGAACCACGGTCGCCGATCCGGTGACTATGTCCCCGCCGGCAAAAACCATGGGCATGCTTGTCTCTCCGGTTTTTTCGTCCGTCTTTATATACCCACGCGAGTTCAACTCAAGTTCCGGTGTGGAATTTATAAGAACGGCGTTCGGGCCGGTTCCAACAGCGATTATGGCCATATCGGCTTCCAATTCAAATTCCTCTCCGGCTACAGGCTCGGGCTTCCGCCTGCCGCTTTCATCCTCAGCTCCAAGTTCCATCCGCTGCAGACGCAAAGCGCGCAGATTCCCGTGTTCGTCCCCCGCAAAACCCAGAGGTGAAGACAGTATTTCCAGTTTTACACCCTCTTCCAGAGCGTGTTCCAGCTCTTCACGCCGGGCCGGCATTTCACCCTTTGTCCGTCGATAAACTATCTTTACGCTTTCAGCTCCCAGTCGCAGGGCGGTTCGCGCTGAATCCATGGCCACATTTCCGCCCCCCAGGACGACAACATTTTTTCCCCGGGGCACCGGAGTGTCGAATTCCGGAAAACGGTAACCGCGCATCAGATTCACCCGGGTCAAATATTCATTTGCGGAATAAACACCAATAAGATTTTCCCCGGACAGATTCAAAAATTTTGGCAGTCCCGCGCCCACTCCGAGAAAAACAGCCTGAAAACCACGTTCAAAAAGACTTTTCACTCCAACGGTCGGACCGCCCACACTATTGCAGACAAACTCCACTCCCTGGGCCTTCAAACTTTGTATTTCCGTATGCACAACCCCTTTCGGAAGCCTGAATTCCGGTATGCCGTATACCAGCACCCCGCCCGGCTCATGCAGGGCTTCGAAAACCGTGACTTTGATACCCCTGGCCGCGAGATACCCGGAAACCGTGAGACTGCTCGGACCGGAGCCAATGACCGCCACGCGCAGTTCCTCATCCACAAGCCTGCATTCATCCTCGCCAACGGTCGCATCACAGGCATTTTTGGCGTAATAATTGTCGGCGACAAAACGCTCCAGACGGCCTATCGCAATGGGTTTTCCGGTCGGTCTAAGCTTGCAGCTGCCTTCGCATTGGTTTTCCTGGGGACAGACACGGCCGCATATTGCCGGCAGGCTGTTGGTTTCCTTGATCTTTTTAAACGCGCCTTCCAGATCGTTTTCAGCCACCATATGAATAAAGGCTTTGCAGTCGACCTCTACCGGACAACCCTGCTGACATGTTGGCTTTTTGCATTGCAGACACCTCCGGGCTTCTTCCCGGGCCAGTTCAAGACTGTATCCCAGAGCCACTTCCTCAAAATTACCGGCTCTTATTCCGGCATCCTGCATGGGCATTTCTACCCGATCTTTAATTTTCTTTTTACTCATGGCACTTACAAAACTTTTTATAGGATTCCTGTTCCTGAGGCACGAAAGCCTTCAGACGACGCGAAAGTTCATCGAAATCAACCTGATGAGCATCAAACTCCGGGCCTTCGACGCAGGCGAAACGTATCCTGCCGTTCACGCTTACCCGGCAGGCACCGCACATGCCGATTCCGTCAACCATTATCGAATTCAGGCTGACAACCGTTTTTATTCCAAATGGACGGGTTACTTCAGCGACCGCACTCATCATTGGAACCGGACCGACACCGACCACCTCGCCCACATCAGAATGTTTTTCAAGATATTCCAGCAAGACCTCCGTTACCAGGCCTTTATGTCCGTAACTGCCATCGTCAGTGGCCACCAGGACTTCCGGACAAAATACCGAGAGTTCGTCATGAAACAAAAGAAGGTCCTTGCTCCTGGCCCCGATAACCGCGGCAACGTGATTGCCGGCCTCGTGATGCCCCTTGGCAATATGGTGCATGGCCGCGATGCCGGTGCCTCCGCCGACACACACCACGCGGCCTTTTTTGCTTATTTCCGTGGGCTTTCCCAAGGGGCCGCACACATCAAGTATTTCGTCCCCTTCCTCAAAAGTTTCCAGCAAGGCGGTACTCTTGCCCAGGACCAGATAAACTATCGTGATATTGCCCGCCTTGGCATCCTTGTCGGCAATGGTCAAGGGAATGCGCTCGCCCTGTTCACTGAGACGAACAACCACAAAATTGCCGGGTTTTGCTCCGGCGGCTATTTCCGGAGCCCGGATAGTCAATTCGCTGACTTTTCCGGAAATTAAACGTCTTTTCTTGACTATTGTATTGGCCATAGGCTAAACTCCATAATTAGATCCCGATTGCGTGAATATTTTACCTGCCGGTCAGGGGCGCATTTTATCGGATGCCTTCCCTGGCCTGGCCGAATTTATACAAATCATGATCACCCAGACAGCTACTTTTCAACCGCAGTCCCCGGCCTCGGCGTACGCCAGAGTTCAAAAAGTGACTGCTCCCAAGCCCCCGCCGGACGGAACAGTCCGGGAAAAGAACTATTCCCTGCGTCTGGGACAACTCAAACTCAAATACAGCGAGCAGGAAGCGGCAAAAAAGACTGTCGCCGATACAGGGCCGAAAGGGAATCAATTCTTTGCAAAGGCCATGGGCGCCGCGCAGGAACAAAAAGAATGCCTCTTCTCCCTTCGCCAGCAGGGGCCTGAGCCCGGCACTGTTCCGCGTCCGGCAGCCTGCCGGGCTTACTCCGAACAGCAGTATGCATACCTTAATCCGCAGAACATGATCAACCGTTTCGTCTGAAAGCCGGACGTCATTGCCCGGAAACAATCCGCTCCAACTTACCGATTGATTTATCCAGGCCGTCCACTCCGGGACCTCCGGCCTGAGCCAGATCCGGACGACCTCCTCCGCCCCCGCCTATTTCCGAGGCTACGTCTTTAATCAATGCCGGAGCCGTAAACCGGTCATGCAGATCCTTGCTCACGGACAGTATCAGCATGGCCTTACCACCCTGGCGCGAGCCCAATAATATAATTCCGCTGGTCAGCTTTGAACGCAGGTCGTCCATCAAATTTCTGAGCCCTCCGGCGTCAGGAACATCAACCTCTTTTGCGAGAATATTTATTTCCCCGATTTTTTTAACCTCGGAAAGCATGTCTCCGCCTTTTGACGAGGACAATTTGTCCAGAAGCTTTTGTTTCTCGCGGTTGAGTTCTTTTATCTGCTCCTGCTGGGCGGAAATTTTCTCGCTTATTTGTTCCGGAGCGACCTTGAGCGCGTGTTGGGCGCCGCGCACATACGCACGCATTTTTTGCCAATAAGCAAGCGCCGGCCAGCCGGTAAAGGCCTCAATCCTGCGTACGCCTGCAGCGACCGCTCCCTCAGAGACAATGCACATGCTCCCGGCCTGGCCGGTGGTATTCAAATGTGTGCCGCCGCAAAGCTCTGTTGATACTCCGGGTATGTCTATCATCCGGACTTCATCAGCGTATTTTTCGCCGAAAAGGGCCAGGGCCCCTTTTTCAACAGCCCGGGCATAGGGCAAAACATCTTCGCTTACTGCATGGTTAGCCAGTATCGCGGCATTAACTTCTTCTTCTATTCGCGACAATTCCGCGTCACTAACGGCCTGGATATGTGTAAAATCAAAACGCAGGCGGTTTTCATCCACCAGGGATCCGGCCTGCCGGACGTGATCTCCAAGCACCTTGCGCAAAGCGGAATGCAGCAGATGAGTAACCGTATGATTGCGGGCCGTGGCGATTCTCTGGCCTTCTTCGACTTCCAGGCTTGCTTCCTGATCCAGATTAACCTCACCCCGGAGTACCTTTATTCTGTGCACAGTCAACTCCGCTGCGGGCTTCTGGCAATCCATCACCTCGCAAGAGCCGGAATCCGTGCTTATCCTGCCCCGGTCTCCGACCTGACCGCCGGATTCTCCATAAAACGGAGTCCGGGAACTTACTACATAGCCTTCTTCACCTTCATCAAGCGAAGTTCTGATTTCTCCCTGAGAATCCAGCAAAAAAATTATCCGGCCATCCGCCTTCAAACCGGAATAGCCGACAAATTCACTGCTCAGACCCTGTTGCAGCAAAACAGCAAAACGAGAGGACCAATCCTTTTCGCCGCTGCCTTTCCAGGCCGCCTTGGCCCTTTCCTTCTGCTCACGCATCCCGCGCCAGAAGCCTTCTTCATCCACCGAAAACCCCTGTTTTTCGGCCACGTCGTTGACTATATCCAGGGGGAAGCCAAAAGTGTCGTAAAGCTTGAAGGCGGTGTCCCCCGGAACAATATTCCCACCTTCGGCCCGCAGGGAATCCAGAGTTTCCTGCAGAAGAGCCAGCCCCTTGTCCAAAGTCCGGCCAAATCGCTCTTCTTCCTGATAGACGACCTTGCCCATAAAACTTCTGCTGGCTTCCAGCTCGGGATAAGCCGCGGACATTTCATCCATAACCTGAGCGCAAATCTCAAAAAGAAAAGGCTCGGACAGGCCGAGCAGACGGCCGAAACGAAATGCGCGTCGGACGAGCCGGCGCAGGACGTAACCGCGCCCTTCATTGGATGGTAAAATACCGTCGCTGATCATAAAGACCATCGCCCGGCTGTGATCGGCGATTACACGCAGGGCGGTATCCGTTTCCTCGCTTTCCCGATATTTGACACCGGCTTTGTCCGCCGCACAGGAAATAAGGCCGGTAAAAAGATCCGAGTCAAAATTGGAGTAAACTCCCTGACATACCGCGGCTATCCGTTCCAAACCCATCCCGGTATCAATGCTCGGCTTGGGCAGGGGATGCATTTCTCCGGAGTCGTCCCGGTCAAACTGCATGAAAACAAGGTTCCATATTTCCAGATAGCGGTCGCATTCGCACTTGCCGATGCCGCAATCCGGCCCGCAGGACATCTCCTCTCCCTGGTCGAAATGGACCTCGGAACAAGGTCCGCACGGCCCGGTTTCGCCCATTGACCAGAAATTATCCCTGGCCCCGAGACGAAAAATGCGCTCCGGGGGAACGCCGGCCACTTCCTGCCACAATTGTTCCGCTTCGTCGTCATCCTTGTACACGGTTATGTACAGTTTTTCCCCGGGCAGTCCGAGATCCACGGTCAAAAATTCCCAGGCGTAACCGATAGCTTCCCTTTTAAAATAATCTCCAAAGGAAAAGTTGCCCAGCATTTCAAAAAAAGTATGATGCCGGGCGGTTCGGCCGACATTTTCCAGGTCATTGTGCTTGCCTCCAACGCGCAGGCATTTCTGGGAAGTGGTCGCCCGGGCGTAGTCTCTTTTGTCCTGGCCGAGAAAGACTTTTTTGAATTGGACCATCCCCGCGTTGGTAAAAAGCAGAGACGGATCGTCCCGGGGAACCAAAGGGGAACTGGAAACTATTCTGTGACCTTTTTTCTCAAAATATTGCAGAAACCTGTTGCGTATTTCATTTGCGCTAATCCGATCCACTTTCATCTTCCTTTGCTTCTTCCTTTTCACTCAGCCCTTCCGGAGATTCCTTCACTCCAAGGTTAACCAGAAGTTCATCTTCGATTTTCTGGCGCAGTTCAGGATTTTCCTTGAGCAATTGACGGACATTATCGCGTCCCTGCCCCAGCCTTTCCGAACCGTAGGCAAACCAGGCCCCGCTTTTGTCAACAATGCCTTTATCCACGGCCATATCCAGGATCTCACCTTCCCGTGAAATTCCCTCTCCGTAAAGAATATCAAAGATTGCCTCCCGAAAGGGGGGAGCAACCTTGTTTTTGACTATCTTTACCCGGATCTTGTTTCCGTACACCTGTTCCTTATCCTTAAGGGTCTGAATTTTGCGAATATCAACCCTGATCGAGGCGTAAAACTTGAGGGCGTTGCCTCCTGTGGTCGTCTCCGGACTGCCATAGCCCATCATTCCGATTTTCATCCGGATTTGATTTATGAATACCAGAGATGTCCGCGACTTATGAATCGTGCCCGTAAGCTTGCGCATGGCATGCGACATAAGCCGTGCGTGGCCGCCGACCTGAGTCTCGCCCATATTGCCTTCCAGTTCCGCCTGCGGGATCAGGGCGGCGACCGAATCGACAACCACAACGTCCACCCCGCCCGAACGAACCAATAAATCGGCAATTTCCAGGGCCTGTTCCCCATAATCCGGTTGGGAAATAAGCAACTCCTCGGTATTCACTCCCAGTTTGCGGGCATAAGTTACATCCAGAGCGTGTTCCGCGTCGATGAACGCTGCCGATCCGCCCTTTTTCTGGGCTTCGGCAATAATCTGCAAAGCCAGTGTGGTTTTACCCGAGGATTCCGGGCCGTATATTTCAGTCACCCGGCCACGCGGAATCCCTCCGATTCCAAGCGCGATGTCTACGCCGATGGAACCCGTGGGGATGGACGCAATGGATTGATGCGCGCCGTCGGACAGACGCATGACCGATCCCTGGCCGTATTTGCGCTCAATTGTGCCGATAGCCGTTTCCAGGGCTTCTTTCTTCATTTCTTCCGGAGACAAACCAGACTTTTTGGCCATATTGTACTCCCATCTTCTTTTGTTGGCTGTTTAGCTTTTATCCGGAAAGGAGCCACTTCCGGATTGAAAACCTTCTGTTTCGAGGTCCCAAAATTCTAAATTCCCGGGCGAGAGCAGACTAGCTTTTTTGTCCATGCCTGACAAGGCGGGCTGAGCGGACAAACAGAAAGGAAACGCAGGGAATTCAAAATTCCTGCCCGCTTAATATAACTAAAAATTTCACTTAACTATTGAGCATACGAAAAAAGGTTCACCAAATTTTTTGCGTATGCTGGACAATTACGATGGATAATGCCTGTTCTTGCTTTTTTTTATATTGGCATAAGCGCTGTGATTGTGGATTGATTCAAAACTTTCCACTTCAGCCGAAAACCAGGTCACCAGGCTGTGCTCTTCCAGCCTTTGAGCCACGCCGCGGACCACATCCTCAACAAAAGTCGGATTGGAAAAGGCGGATTCGGTCACAAATTTTTCGTCTTCTCTTTTAAGCAGGGGATACACGGGGGAAGAACCGGAATTTTGCGCGATTTCAATCAATTCCTCCAGCCATAAAAACCCGGTGAATCCGGCCTGAACCCTGACCATGGCCCGCTGGCTATGCGCCCCTTCGTCGCTGATGGCCAGAGAACAGGGACAAACAGTCATCACCGGAACGCTGACCCCGATATTGAGCTGCATGTCTTCATCTTCAAGATTTCCGGCCACAAAACAGTCATAGTCCATTAAAAATTCATTGCCGCTTTTTGGAGCCCGGCGGGGCATAAAATACGGAAATGAGAATTTCACATGCGCGCGGCGGGCATGCAGCCTCGCACACACATTCTTAAGCAGCCCGTAGAGATTTTTGTAATTAAGGATACACTCCCAGGAGCTGAGGGCCTGCATAAGCCTGCTCATATGGGTTCCCTTCATGCTTCCCGGCAGATCAACGCTTAAATCCGTACTGGCAACGGTTTTTTGCCTGCCGTTGAACCGGTCCTGAACAGTCAGTGGAAACTTGAGATTTTTTACCCCCACCCGGTCTATGGACAGGGGCACTTCCGAAGGCTCATTCTGAACATCGATCATTAAACCAATTCCCGGCCGGTCGTGGTCAGGCTGAGCTGTCCGTGTTTTACTCCGCGCGTGGAAGTAAGCCTGTCCGCTGTTTCCCTTATCCGGCTTCCCTTGCCCTTCAGGACCAGCACCTCCAGGCAATTGTCATGATCAAGATGGATATGCATCGAGGTCACGATTACATCCAGGTAATCGTGCTGTGTTTCTGTGAGGCGCTGGGAAAGATCACTTTTGTGATGATCATAAACCAGAGTCAAGGTGCCTACCGCCTCGTTATCCGGATCCTCCCAGTCTTTTTGCACCAGGGTGTTCCGAATAAGATCGCGTATCGCTTCGGAACGGGTTTGATAGCTGCGTTCCGCACAAAGATCGTCAAACTTGTTTAAAAGATCCAGATCCAGGGACACTCCAAAACGTATTGTCTTACCCATACTGCCTCCATTTGATCAGCTTCGGTCCAAATTCCCGCGCCGCAAAGCGCGTAAGGTTATTTTGGCCCTCTGCCCACCGCTTTTCACTTTTTTTTCCGCCAAATCACGCACATCCCACCCGGATTCACTCATCCGGGGCCAGGCTCTGCGGGATATTTCACGGTCCGGATCGGCCAGAAATACTGTCCCGTCCGGTTTAAGAACATAATCAATCAATTTTGCTACCGGCCGGATAAAACGGGATTCATAAAATACATCCGCCGCCCAGACAAAGTCAAAACACGCTCTAACAAACGCCGGCTTGTTCCAGTCCATGCATATCCAGGCCGGTTCCGGAACCTGATTGTTCGCCGCGTTTAACCGCGCGAAGCTTAGTGCACCCGGGTTGTTGTCCACCGCGGTCACCAATGCTCCGGAGGCTGCTCCGGCCAGCGCGGTAAGCCCCAGTCCGCAACCAAGATCCAGGCACCTGGCCCTGTCCACAAGCGCACGATTGGCCTGAATCCACTCGGTCAAAAGAATCGCTGCCGGCCAGATTTCCACCCAATAAGGGATAAAATCGGCATCCGCGTCTTCAAATCCGTCCATTTTGGACCACAGGGACTCCAAATCCTCGGGGCGGACAATATCCCAGGTCCTGTTCCCGACCTTTACCTGCAGATGCTCAATGCTCATTTTCTATCCCGGCCATCAACGGGCCGAGGCGGGTGAACAAGTCTCTCTCGTCCGATGAAAATATGTCCATCATTATTCTGCCCCGATAAAGTACGGCGACGCGATCGGATAAGGTCATGGCCTCGCGGATATCCCCGGTCACCAGGACAATGCCTGCATCCCGCCGGGCCTGCAAAAGACGGTTCCAGACATCCTCGGTAGCGGCGACATCCAGGCCCTGCGTGGGTTGTTCAGCAATTATCAGCCGCGGCTGGCGGTAAAATTCACGCCCCAAAACAAACTTTTGCAGATTGCCTCCGGAAAGTCGCCGGGCAAGAACAGCACTGCTTGCTGTCCGGACATCAAAACGCTTGATGATTTCAGCTATTTTACGGGCCGCATCCTTTCGCCGCAAAAAAATTCCGGACTTGAACCTGTGCCGGGTGGTCAGCAAAAAATTATCAATCAGATCAAGGTCCGGGCATACGGCCGTACCCAGCCTGTCTTCCGGGATATATCCAAGCCCTCCGCTCCTTGCTTCGGCCCGGAAAAACTCCGAAGCGTCCCGGCCAAGAATACGAATTTCGCCTCTTCTGCTTTTTCTCAAACCGCAGATATGCTCCACCAAAGGTTTCTGCCCGTTTCCGGCCACTCCGACCACGGCCAGTATTTCACCCCGACGCACATCCAGGGAAACATTCTGCAGTATTCCGTCTTCGAGCCCCCGCACTTCCAGGACCTTGTCCCCGACAGGCACCTCTTCCCTGTCTACCTGCAGAATAATTTCCCGGCCAACCATCTTCCGGGCCAGTTCAGCGCTGGAGGCGACCTCGCCGATCGGCTTCTGCTCCACCACCTGACCCTGCCGGAGAATGGCTATATCATCGGCTATGCGCAAAACTTCTTCCAGTTTATGGCTGATAAACACAACCGCCTTGCCCATATCGCGCATCTTTCTGACCGCGGAAAAAAGCTGAGTGATTTCGGATGGAGTAAGCACCGTAGTCGGCTCGTCCAGTATAAGCACCGAATTACGGCGCAAGAGCAGCTTCAAAATCTCCACCCGCTGTTTTTCGCCCATGGACAGAGCGGAGACCCTGCTTTTCGGATCCAGATCCAGACCAAATTCGTTACAAAGGCGCCCCACTTCGGCATGCATGGCTTCCGGATGCAGCCAGGCGGAAGGGATTTGTCCCAGAAACATATTTTCCGCAACACTCATATTGTCTATGAGCATGAAATGTTGATAAACCATGCCTATACCGGCATTAATAGCATCCCGGGCGGACTTGAAATCCGCCTGGTTTCCATGGACAAAAATCCTGCCGTGATCCGGTTTGAGCATTCCGGCCAGAATGCTCATAAGCGTACTTTTTCCCGCCCCGTTCTCTCCAAGAAGCGCCAGGACTCTGCCGGCATTGATCTCCAGATTTATGTCCTTATTGGCCGCTATTTCCCCGAAATGTTTGGTTATGTTCCGCAGGGAAACCAGAGGTGACGCGGGATAATCGGCCATCATCCACCCCGGGTCATTCCAGCCAGCGGTTCCACAAAACAGGATTCGGAATCCCAGGGAAAAAGTATCCAGGTTTCCTGACTGACCTCGGTAACAAAAGTATCCACCAACGGTCGTCCCGAAGGTTTGGCATACACAGAAGCAAAATGTGCACCGGGAAGCATATCGCGGACAACACGGGCGGTTGTGCCTGTATCAACCAGGTCGTCGACAATCAGAAAACGGCGTCCTTTTTCTTCGACTCCTTTCAACACCCGCAGCTCTCCCTGTTTTTTCCAGTCATAGCTGGACACGCAAATTGTATCCACCAGTCTGATATCCAACTCCCTGGCGATAATCGCGGCCGGAACCAGTCCGCCCCGGGTAACGGCTACTATACCTTCGAATGAAGGCATTTCAATCAGCCGCCAGGCCAGGGCCTTGGCATCTCTATGCAGTTGTTCCCAGGAAACCGGATAAGTTTTTTTGTATCTGTGCATGTCAAAAAATTCCCCATCGAGTTCCAATGACATAACTATTCACTACATTAAAAAGTTGGCTCCGCACATCAATCTGTGCAAATTTTGTTGCCGGGAACCTGCAAGTAAGAATTAATACGCTGAGATTAAATGTTTTTATTAAAAATCGTTGAGTTGCCTAACCGTTGGGATAATCCAAATCGAAATCGAAAGACTATGTCATTCGGTGCGGGAGGGATCTTCGGCTTATGGAGTCGATTCCGATCCCGATTTCGATCCCGAAGAAAGAAATCCCAACAATATGAAATGTGTTGCACAGATTCTTGAGACGAACTAAAAAGTTCACCGCATTTCCTGCTTCTGCCTTTGCTCTATGCCTCGAGGGCCGCTTCGGCCCGGACGTGAGATATTCTTTTTTCTTTACGCTTGATATCTATTCTTCCGGCTCAAAATTAACGCCCAGTCCGCCTGGGGCTCCGTGCATAAGACCCTTGCGGAAAGACATGACCAGAACGACAATAGTCAGGACATAGGGCAGCATAAGCAAAAAGGACGAGGGTATATCCGTGCCCAACGCCTGAACGCGAAGCTGAAAGGCCATTATTCCTCCGAAAAGATATGCTCCGGCCATGGCCCTGAAAGGTCTCCAGAAGGCAAAAATAACCAGGGCGACCGCTATCCAGCCTCTCCCTCCGGTCAGATTGGTAGTCCATAGATGGGTATAGGCGAGAGACAAATATGCCCCTCCTAGCCCAACAAGAAAACCTCCGAGCATTACTCCCAGCCACCTGTACCGCAGAACGCCGATACCAGCGGACTTGGCCGCGGCCGGATGTTCGCCCACGGCCCGCAGCCGAAGCCCCCATTTTGTCCGGCTTAAAAAAATAAAAACAAGAACTGGTGCTAAATATGAAAGATATACGAGCGCATCCTGCTGAAAAAGGATATCGCCCAAAAAAGGAATGTCTGCTAAAAAAGGCAGAGAGAACTTGGAAAATCCCGGTGCTTCCTGACCAATATACGGATTGCCCAAAAAATTGGCCAGACCGGTCCCCAGGATCGTCAGCGCCAGCCCGGATACTACCTGATTGCCCAGGAAAGTAACGCATATAAGGGCATGTATCCCGGAAAACAAAGCGGCAAATATGCCAGCTCCCAGCAGTCCCAGCCAGGGCGATCCGGTCTGGTAACTGACGAAAAAGCCGCCGAACGCCCCAACCAGCATCATCCCCTCGACGCCCAGATTCAATATGCCGCTCTTCTCCGTAATCATCTCCCCGAGCGTGGCCAGCAATATCGGGGTTCCGGACTGGATAGTCGCCGCCAGCAGGGGCACGGCCATTTCCAGTATCATTTGTCAATCCTTTTAAAACGGTAATTGAGAAAAAAGCCACCGGCCAGAACAGACAAAAGAATAAGCCCTTCCATTATATCCCCGAAGGCAGCGGGGACTCGCATCTCCAACTGCAGATTCTCAACACCAACCATCAGGGCGGCAAGCAGATAAGAGGCCACGGCTATTCGAAGCGGGCTGAGCCGGGCCAGCCAGGCAACAACTATGGCCGTGTATCCGTATCCGGACATTACACTTGCCTGCAGCCGGTTTAAATTTGATGATGTTTCCAAAAAGCCGGCCCATCCGGCAAAAGCACCGCTGATGCCCATGACCAGCAAAACCAGGGTGCCGTATGAAATCCGGCCATAAGCGGCGGCCCGGGGATTGCTGCCGGCGATCTTGAGTTCGAACCCGAGTCTTGTAAAACGAAAAAAAATCCCCATTATCAAGCCTACAACCACGCATAGAACAAGCCCCCAGCTTATGGCCGTCCCCGGGATTGACCCGACTATGGCCGCATCGGAAAACATCGGTGTCATTGGAAAGCCGAAACTGGCCGAATCTTTCCAGGGTCCGAAAACCAGGTACTCCAGAATAAGCACCCCAATATAATTCATCATCAGGGTGACAATAATTTCGTTTACTCCCATGCGCACTTTCAATACAGCGGGAATGATACCCCAAACAGATCCGAAAACGGCCGCGGCAAGGGCCATAAAAGGCAAAAGCACAAACCAGGGAAGCGCCGGAAAGGAAAGAGCTGCCCAGGTAGCCCCGATAGCCCCAAGCGCGAACTGGCCCTCGGCTCCGATGTTCCATATTTGAAGACGAAAGGCCATGGCCACTCCCAGGGAACACAGATACAGAGGGATTGCCTTTACCAGCGCATCCTCAAAGGCGTAGGAGGATCCGAACGCACCGGAAAAAATAACCTGCATACCGTTTACGGGAGATTTGCCCTGAAGGGCAAGCAGCAAAACTCCCAACCCCAGGGAAAATGCGAGGGCTCCGAGCAATACCGCGGTCCCCCGGAACAGGCCTTTGTCCTGTCTGTGCATCAACCGCCATCTATTCATCAATCATTTCTCTAACAGGACCGTCCGTGAATTTTATTCCGTTGTTCCGACAACACCCTGGACAAACCAGTCCATACCCAGAAGTTCCTTGTCTGGAGCTGTTTTCCCATCCGGGATACGCACTTCGCCGGACTGATCCCGGATAGGCCCGGAAAATACGTGCTCTTCCCCGGAAGATATCCTCTCTTTTACCGCCAGAATCCTGCTCTTTTCTTTTTCGGTCACGTCCTCATGCATTGGGGCGATATCCACCACCCCGTGCTCCAGACCATACCATATATCCCGACTTTCCCACTCTCCGGCGCGGACATCTTCTACGATTTCCTTAAATATCGGGGCCCAATTCCACATTGCTGAAGTCAAATGCGCCTTTGGGGCAATTTTACTCATATCCGAATTATATCCAATTGAGTATGCTCCCGCCTCCTGGGCCGCTTCCTGCGGAGCGGGCGAATCCTGATGCATGGCGATTACGTCCGCCCCCGCATCAAGCAGACTCTTGGCCGCCTCTTTTTCCGTAGCCGGATCATACCAAGTCTTGGTCCAAACAACACGGACCTCAACATCAGGATTGACGGCCTGTGCACCCAGGGTAAACGCATTAATGCCCCGGATAACCTCAGGAATAGGATATGCGGCGACATATCCGAGCGTATTCGATTCTGTCTTATACCCGGCCAGCATTCCGGTTAAATAACGGGCCTGATACATTCGCCCGAAATAAGTCCCGACATTTTCAGCTCTTTTATAACCGGAGCAATGCATAAACACGGTATCCGGAAATTTTTTGGCCACTTTTTGCAGCGGATCCATGTATCCGAAACTGGTTGCAAAAATAATATCGTATCCCTTGCGGGCCATATTCTGAATAACCCGCCCCGCATCGCTGCCCTCGGGAACGTCTTCAACATAGGATGTGCTGACTCCCGGCATCTTTTCGATTTCCTGGCGCCCCAGGTCCTGAGCGTAAGAATAACCCTCATCCCCGACAGGTGAAACATAGACGAATCCGACTTTTAAATCCTTGGCCGACGCCCCGTGCGGGAGCAACAAAACACAAAAAATAAGCAGAAATAAAATCTTGCGCATATCAAACCTCCATAGCTTTTAGAAGCAGGTCTTATAAATCTTTATGGCTGACTAAGCAAGGTTTGGATTGCCCCCGCCCCCGAACAATTGTCCGCCTCCATCAGAAGCCGAAATCTGGTCCGGTGTACAAACGGCTTCTGTTTCGGTATATAAAAAAAAGAAATTGGAGAAATCAGTTATGAAAAAAATTGTCCTTCTCATTCACGGCTTTGGCGGAACTCCGGAAGATTTGGGGTGGGTGGCCGCAGGTCTGAAGGATCGAGGGGCTGAGGTTACAGCTCCGCTTCTCCCCGGACACGGGACTAATGTAAAGGACTTGCAGAAAACAGCCTTCCAGGATTGGTATCTGGAGGTCGAAAAACAATACCGGCGTTTAAAACAGACAAACAAGGCGGTGCATGTGGTTGGATTCTCAATGGGCGGCACTCTGGCCCTGAGACTTGCCCAGCTCCACGATCCGGCGAGCGTCACCGCCATAGCCGCACCCGTTTACCTGCATTCCTTTTTCCCGTTCGAGGCTACGGATTGGGGAGTGCTCTTGGTCCCGGGACTCCGTTTCCTGCATCCGTATCATCCCATGTGCGAACCCGATCCTGTCTCCAGGGAAACAGCGCCCAGTAGCGGATATTGCGATTATCAGCCCCTGCATGCCATAAACAGCTTCCTCCGAGGAATGAAAATGGTGCGGCGCAATCTGAGAGCGATAAAAAGCCCCGTTTTGGTCCTGCAAAGCCCTGAAGACAAAACCGTACTTTTCCGCAACGCCTGGGCAATTGTTTCCGGAGTATCATCTGACAGGCGCAGTTTAGAAATAATGCGGGTCAGGAATCTGAACGGAAGCGCGCATATGCTGCCCACGCACCTGGAAACCAGGGAACGCGTCCAACGGATTGTGTCCCGCTTTATATATAATGAGAATTTGTAAAGGCTTTCCAAACGGCGGGTCAGAAAAATTTCGTTTATTTTTTGCATTCCAGGACGACAATCAAGTGAATTCAAAACGCATATGCCGAACGAAACTGCTTCCTGAATATGTTTCCGAGCGGGCAAGATCAATGCTTTGAACTGAATCCCGGATGTTCTGGACCCGGTTGCGGGAATCTTTCAAATTGCGGGCCATTTGGAGGCTGCCGGCAAGTGCCGTATTCCCGCAAAATACAATTCCTCCCTCGCTTGACGACGGCAAAAATCCCAGGCCGGTCAAAACCCCTGGTGAAAGCCTTTCCCCAAGGGCTCCGGCTACAAATATTCTTTTTAACTCGCCCGGAGATATTCCGGCATTTTTAAGCAGTGCCTCCAGCCCCAGGGAAAAGGCCGCCTTGACCTTGAGCAATTCCTCGATATCCGCGGAGTCCAGGTATATCTTTTCCGTCAGATACAACCGGCCGTTTTTTATTTGTTTCCGCACTCTGTCCGCCAGGGGAGAACCGGACGCAGCTGAAAAATGCCCTGAACATTGCACTAGGCCCAGACCTTTCAGCCTGCGGATCAAATCCAGATATGCACTGGCTGTCAGCCGAGCGCATTTCTCTCCCCCTCTGGGCTTGATCCCGTTTTGGTCCAAAACGATTTCCGAGCAGGCCTCCTTTTCTCCCGCGACCGCTCCAAACCGCAGCCCGCAACCCTCCAATGCCGGTCCCATGGCCACACTGGTCCCGAAACATTGGCCCTCTCCAGCCAAGAGTACCATTTCTGCGTTTGTTCCAAAATCAGCAAAGAGACAGGGGAATTTTTCGGGAAAAAAAGAAGTGTTGTACAAGCCGCAGGTAATATCCGCGCCGATAAACGGAGAGATCAGCGCCGGAACATAGGCCCGGGGCAGGCCCGGCCCCATCTCGTACCAATCGTCTCCGGACAGGGGCAACTTGTACGGAGAACGGGCTATACCCGTGCAGTCAAACCCGAGGGCCAGACAAATCATGGCCGGGTTTCCGGTCAAAAGCAGACGGGAAGGCGGAACCTCAACCAAATCCAGGATATCCTGGATAAGCTCCTGAATCGCTTCCTGCTGCACGCGGGCATTGTCCGGGCTCTCCAGGGCAAATTGCATTCTGGACATGACCTCGCCGCCGGTCCCGGCCTGCGGATTGGGCGCAGACCCGAAGCTAATCCGGCCCCGCCCATGCTCAAAGCCCCATTTTACAGTGGTTGTCCCGATATCCACGGCCAGGAACAAAGGCTTTTCTCCGCTCAGCCGAGTAAAATTCAACCGGGGAGTTTTGACCGGTATGCTTATTTCCTGTCCGTTCCGCGGGAGATGCTCACAGGCCAGCCGCCAGGCCGCGTCGATTTCCCCCGGCTCGAGAACTTCATGTTCCTTTTGCGTTGCCGGAGGTGGCGGGGAAACGAATTTCAGCCGGCAATTTGCGCATCTGCCTATTCCGGCGCAAAGGGAAAGGTGTCGGAAAAAGCCGTGCGCGCTGAGTCCGGCCAGAAGAGTGCGATCGGCTTCCAGGCGAATTCTTCGCCCGCCGGGATTAACAATTATTTCTATTTTATTCATGCTTTGATACTTAAGATCCTCGACGTTGCGCGTGAATTTTATTCGAGTGATCCTTTCTGATGCTTTTGTAACTATTCAGCACACGAAAAAAGATCAGGAGGAAAAAGCACAAAAACCCATGCCTTTCGTCGAAGAGCCGAAATTTCCCGGCCCTGAATCTGCTCCGGTTTAAGGGCGGATTGATACCGCCTTGTCGTCAATGCGGTTTAGGACCCGACCGATTGTCTCCGCCATGTCTCCGGATTGTAAAAGAAAATCCCGAACTCTGCTTTCCAAATCTTCAGGCACGCCCAGGACCAGTCCACCGGAGGTCTGGGCGTCAAAAATCAAATCCGCGGTCAGACAATCGGTTTGCGGGTCGATTAGCACCAGGTGTTCGCAGAAATGCTTGTTCGCGTAACTCCCGGCCGGAATCATGCCCATCCCGGCCAATTCCCTGGCGCTTTCCAAAACTGGCACTCGCGAGGCATCAATTTCCACTAAAACGTTAGAAGCACGGGCCATCTCAAGCAAATGCCCTCCAAGACCAAAACCGGTTATATCCGTAGCCGCCTTGAGGGCGAATTTCTGGATGGCAAGACCTCCATTCACATTAAGCCGCCCAGCCCATCGAACCAGATCGGCCTCCATGTCAGGAACATTCCCGAACTCGGCCTTAAGGGCTGTTGCCAGCACTCCGGTACCCAGCGGTTTAGTTAAAATCAGAACGTCACCGGGCTCAAGAGCGGAATTTGAAGCGTAACCGTTCGGGTCAACAAGGCCGGATACGGACAGTCCATACTTTATCTCATCGTCCTCAACACTATGCCCGCCGGCCATCAGGGCCCCGGACTCTTCTATCTTGTCTACGCCGCCCTGCAGGATATCGCGCAAAATATTCTTGTCCATTTTCTTGGCCGGAAAACAGACTATATTCATCGCGGCATAAGGTTCGCCGCCCATGGCGTAGACATCAGACAAGGCATTGGCCGCGGCAATCTGCCCGAAATCATAAGCATCGTTTACAATGGGAGTAAAAAAATCAAGTGTTTGGATCAAGGCCTTGCCGGCGGGAAAAGTTAGGATAGAAGCATCCTCGCATCCACCGGGACCAAGTATCATTGCCGGATGTTCTCGATTGAATCTCAGGCCGGACAGCACTTCCTCCAGGTCCCCCGGAGATATTTTTGCCGCTCAGCCAGCAGCCTTAGCAGTCTGGGCCAGTTTCAATTCATTTTGCATAAACTTCACCTTCTGGAAAATAACGCCGTGCCTGGCGTTGTATATGATTTATCAATGCCCGCGCAGCGGGAAATACAGAACGTCTTCTATGCCGAATCAGAAAGAAATCGCGTACCAGCGGGAAATCACGTACTTCCAGAGAAAGCAGCCTCCCGTTATCCAAAAGTTCGTCAACCGCCAGACGCGAAGTGACCCCTATGCCCATTCCGGCAAGAACGCAACGGATCATAGCCTCGGTATTCTGTACAAGTACCGATGAAGTAAGCTCCCTGATATGCATCCCTACCTGCGACAAAGCCTTTTCCAGACACAAACGCGTTCCAGAACCTTTTTCCCGCATAACCCAAGGGAGCCGGGACAAATCTGACAGGTCAAGACTGTGATTAAGATCCGGTTTTTTACCTTCAGGGATATTTATGTCCGGTGAAACGATAAATACAAGTTTATCCCGCATCACGCTGGTAAAATCCAAATCGGGATTTTCAGCATAACCGCCGACCATGGCCATATCCAGGCCCCCGGACAGGACCTGTTCACATATGGTATTGGAATCAGCCACGCGAAGGTCGACTGACACCCCGGAGTACTTGCGGAAAAAGCCGGCCAGGACCTGCGGGAAAAAATAATTTGCCGGGATAGTGCTTCCG
This sequence comes from Thermodesulfobacteriota bacterium, assembly GCA_051748085.1. Taxonomy (GTDB): domain Bacteria; phylum Desulfobacterota; class Desulfovibrionia; order Desulfovibrionales; family Desulfonatronovibrionaceae; genus CAYNNQ01. The sequence goes on along the minus strand of JBNJHA010000019.1, from coordinate 14,539 downwards.
CCAAGAACCAATTCCCCGGAAACCTTGTTTTTGAGTTCATCAATGGCGGCCCGGGTTTCGTTTTGGATTTGAAACAACTCACAGGCCTTTTTATATAAAAGTTCTCCGGCCTGGGTGGGCATGGCAATTCTGGAAACCCGATCAAAGAGGACTACGCCCAGTTCACGTTCAAGATAAGCTATATGCGAACTTATTGTCGGCTGGGACAGAAACATCTCCTGCCCTGCACGTGAAAAACTCTTGGCTTCAAATACACGGCAAAATGCTTCAAGTTTTCTTATATCCATCCTATTTCCAAACAAAAAATAAATTTAACACAAAAAAATACAGGCACAAAAAAAGCGACTATTCAGAGGAACAAAAAATCAGAAGAAAAAGTCCACCTGGGTTTAGACAATTAAAAAGCAAGGCCTTGAAAAAGTTATATAGGAATTCCAAATGAAAGCTATCGAAAAATATAATACATGTACGCAAAAAAAAGGAGGACTCAGCCTCCTTTTTTTGTACTTAATATTTAAGCTTGAACTTTTTCGCCTACTGCTTCCTCATCCGGCTCGGATGTCGGCACTTCCACGTTGCGAGTCAATTCTATCAAAGCCATAGGAGCCGAATCACCGACCCTCGGCTTGGCGAATTTCACTACCCGCGTATAGCCTCCGTTAACACTTTCATAACGAGGACCTATCTCATCAAAAAGTTTTTTAACCAGTTGATGATTGCAAAGTGTCTTGTATGCCAATCTTTTGGAATGCAGATCATTTTCCTTGGCCAGGGTAATCAAGCGATCCATGAGTCTGCTCAATTCCTTGGCCTTGGGAGCGGTTGTTTTTATCTTTTCATGCGTTACAAGGGAACGAAGCATGTTGTTGAACAAGGCTTTACGATGGGCTGTTGATCGATTAAATTTTTTACCTGCTTTTTTATGTCTCATCGTCCTCTTTCCTTTTCATCCAATCTTTGTATAATTCATTGAAATTACAGAGATCTGCTCCAAATTCCAAACCCATGATATCCAGTACCCGGCGTATATCCTCAAGAGATTTACGGCCGAAATTCTTGGTTTTGAGCATCTCGTTTTCAGTTTTTTGCACTAATTCACCGACAAAATTTATGCCGGCACTTTTCAGACAGTTACTGGCCCGAACTGGCAATTCCAATTCATCAATGCTTTTAAATAAATTGGGATTTATTTCATCTTCTTTTTTGGACGAAGACTTGCTGATATCAGTAACGCTCTCATCAAAATTGATAAATACAGACAATTGTTCCTTAAGTATCTTCGCGCTACAGGCCAGGGCATCCTCAGGCCTTATTGAACCGTCGGTCCATATTTCCATTATCAGCTTGTCATAATCGGTCATCTGACCGACGCGGGCCTGCTCGACATTATAAGCCACCTTTTTTATGGGCGAAAAGGAAGCATCAAGTGCGATTACCCCGATTTCATCAGTTTGAATATCATGCATCTCGGATGGAACATACCCCTTGCCCATCTGGACATCGAGTTCTATTTTCAAGTCGATATCATCGGTCAGAGTCGCTATATGCAAGTCAGGGTTCAGCACTTTAACATGATGATTCTCAATGATATTGCCTGCGGTGACATCGCCATTTTCATTGGCGATAAGTTCCAGCCTCTGCGGCTCGTCTGTGTCCATCGCGATCTTTACCTGTTTAATATTCAGAACTATGTCCGTCACGTCTTCCTTTACGCTGGGAATCGTGGTAAATTCGTGCTGAACGCCTTGGATTTTCATAGAAACGACTGCAACGCCCTGTAGAGATGACAACAGAATCCTGCGCAGAGAATTTCCAATTGTTGTCCCAAAACCGCGTTCCAGAGGTTCACAGACAAATTTCCCGTAAGTTTGGTTGGACTTTGGGTCCCGCTGCAACTGATCGGGACTAACCAGTTCCCTCCAGTTACGGACATTGACGAGCTTGTCGTCTGTTTCAATAATCATAATTTATCCACCTGCTCGCTTTTAAAAGCCAAAGCCTTTACGTCAAATTTCACTGAAAAAATATTACTTGGAGTACAGCTCAACAATTAGCTGCTCATTAATCGGAAATGTTATTTCTTCCCTGGTGGGCAAGGCTTTTACAGTGGACTTAAAGGACTTGTCGTCAACTTCAATCCATTCGGTACTGCCCCGCCTGGCCATCACTTCCAGAGCTTCCTGAATAACAGGATTTTTCCTGCTTTTTTCCTTTACTGCCAGGTTATCACCTTCTCGGACCTGATAGGAAGGCACGTTAACCGGCCGTCCGTTTACAAGAAAATGTCCGTGTGTCACTAGCTGTCTGGCCTGTATCCTGGAATTTGCAAATCCGGAACGGAATACAACATTATCCAGGCGCCTTTCAAGCATAACCAGCAAATTCTCACCTGTAACCCCTTTTCGGCGGTCAGCCATGGTAAAATAGCGCTTGAATTGACCTTCAAGCAGACCATACATACGGCGTACTTTCTGTTTTTCCCGAAGCTGCAGGGCAAAATCAGTAGGTTTCTTTCTTGTCCGTCCATGTTCTCCCGGAGGATATGAACGGCGTTCAAAAGCGCATTTATCAGTAAAACAACGATCGCCTTTCAAAAAGAGTTTGGTTCCCTCTCTGCGGCATATTCTGCATTTAGATCCGGTATATTTAGCCAATTTCTGACCTCCTTAGACTCTGCGACGCTTTGGTGGGCGACATCCATTGTGCGGTATGGGAGTTATGTCCCTGATAAAAGTAACCTTGAAACCAACATTGCTTATAGCCCGCATCGCGGATTCGCGTCCTGAGCCAGGACCTTTGACTAGGATGCCTACGGTATTCATTCCGTTTTCCTGAGCTTTTTTAGCCGCAGTTTCTGCAGCTTTTTGGGCTGCAAAAGGTGTGCTCTTGCGCGACCCCTTGAAACCTGATTGTCCGGATGTTCCCCAACTTACAACATTACCATTCATGTCTGTAAAAGTAATCATGGTATTGTTAAAGGTCGCACTGATATGTGCTAGTCCGGTTGGAATATTTTTGCGAACTTTTTTCCTGGTACTTTTTTTCTTAGGCTTGGCCATATACTCTCCGCATTATTTCTTTTTCTTTACAGCGGTCCTGCGCGGACCCTTTCTGGTTCTGGAATTTGTATGAGTCCGTTGGCCCCTGGCCGGCAAGGACCTTCTGTGCCTCAGCCCCCTGTAACATCCAATATCCATTAACCGCTTAATGTTGGCGGTTACCTCCCGGCGCAAATCACCTTCAACCTTGTACTTGCCTTCGATTTCATTTCGAATGTTATTGATTTCTTCAGAATTTAAATCGTCTGCTTCACGGGTCCAATCTATACCGACCGAATCCAAAATTTTAAGCGATGTGGTCGGCCCTATGCCGTAAATGTACGTAAGAGCAACATCAACTCTCTTATTCTTTGGTAATTCAACTCCTGCTATTCTGGCCACTTCACTCCCCCTCGATTCTAACCTTGTCTCTGTTTATGCCGGGGATTGTCGCATATAACGCGCAAAATTCCATGCCGGCGAATAACCTTGCACTTAGGGCACATTTTTTTAACTGATGGTCTTACTTTCATATTTTCTCCCCAAAAAACTAAAGCTTGCTGAGAATCCTTGGACCCTCGTGGGTAATTGCAATTGTATTTTCAAAATGAGCCGACAGACTGCCGTCCTTTGTCACCGCCGTCCACCTGTCGGACAAGATTTTAACCTGATCCGTGCCTTCGGCGAACATAGGTTCTATAGCCAGCACCATGCCTGACTTCAAAGGCAATCTGGAAGCCCTTTTAGGAACAAAATTAGGAATTTCAGGCTTTTCATGCAAATTTGCCCCGATACCATGGCCGACAAAGCGTTTAATGACCTGGTAACCATAATCATTGGCAACTTCTTCAACCGCCCGGGAAATATCATAAAGATCATTGCCGGGAATTGCCTGTTCGATTCCTTTTTCCAAACCGGTTTTTGTCGCTTCCATCAATCTTGCAGCAGCCGATGATACTTGACCGACAGCAAAGGTCCTGGCCGCGTCGCCATGAAAACCGTGATAAACAGTACCCATATCAAAACTGACAATATCCCCGGCCTTGAGTTCACGTTCGGAAGGAAACCCGTGCACTATCTCCTCATTTACCGAACAGCAAATGGAATGCGGAAATCCGCAGTACCCAAGAAAAGCCGGCTTGACCTTGTACTTGTCACAAATTTCATTGGCAAGGACTTCAATTTCGCTGGTTTTAATGCCCGGTTCAACAACTTGGCCTATTCTATCCAGAATCTCGGCTACAATGCGATTGGCCTCCCTCAGGAGGCCAATTTCGTGTTCATTTTTAATAAAAATCCCGCGAAATTTCTTCAATGTATCAGCGCCTTCCCTTAAGACGATTCTTGGTCATCAGCCCTTCGTATTGCCTGGAAATCAGATGGGACTGAACCCGGTTCATGGTATCCATTGCAACTCCGACAACAATCAGCAGAGCCGTACCACCATAATAAAAGGGAACATTAAACTTTTGAATCAAAAACATGGGCAAAACACAAACAATGGAAACATAAATTGAGCCCCAGAATGTAAGCCTTGAAAGGACTTTATCAATGTATTCCTTTGTTTTTTGGCCGGGACGTATGCCGGGAATAAAACCGCCCTGTTTTTTCAAATTGTCAGCGATATCCTTGGGATCAAAAATAATAGCCGTGTAAAAATAACAGAAAAAAACTATCATTGCCACAAAAAAGACATTGTACAAAATGGAGCCGGGAGCAAGATAGTTGGACATCTGATTGAGCCATTCAACACTGGAAAAATTGGCGATCGTCGCCGGGAACATCAATATAGAAGAAGCAAAAATAGGAGGTATGACACCTGCCGTGTTTAACTTTAGAGGTAAGTGGCTGGATTGGCCGCCATACATCTTTCTACCTACCATTCTCTTGGCATGATGAATGGGAATTCTTCTTTGGGCGCGCTCTACAAATATGATGCCCAACAAAACAGCCGCTAGAATGGCCAGAATAAAAAGAGAAACAAATAATGTTATCTCCCCGGATGAAAGCAACCTGAAACTGTTGGCTACAGCGCCCGGCAATCCGGCAACAATACCGGCAAATATTATCAGGGAAATTCCATTTCCAATGCCGAATTCAGTTATCTGCTCACCGAGCCACATTATGAACACAGTACCCGATGTAAGCGTCAAGACCGTTATCAAACGAAAAGCCCAGCCCGGATCCATGACTATCGGTGTGCCGGTCGGGCTGCTCATGCTTTCCAGACCGACTGCGATGCCCATGCCCTGAACAATGGTAATCAAGACAGTTCCGTATCTGGTATACTGGGTTATTTTCTGCTTACCTGCCTGCCCTTCTTCCTTGTTTAACCTCGCGAGCTCCGGACTGACGACTGTCAAAAGCTGTATAATAATCGAAGCTGAGATATAGGGCATAATGCCCAGGGCAAATATGGACATTTTGGTCAGCCCGCCACCGGAAAACATGTCAAAAAGGCCAAACAGTGTATTCTGGGCATTATTGAAGAAATCTGCCATTGCCTGACCATCAATGCCCGGAAGAGGTACATGAATGCCTACCCGATATATGGCCAGAAAAAGAAGAGTAAAAAGTATCTTTCTCTTTAAATCAGACAGCCCGGATTTTTCTGCAGCTACCAAGACTAACCTTCCACTTGCTTAATGGTTCCACCGACTTCGTCTATCTTACGCGCGGCAGACTTACTGAATTTGTGTGCAGTAATCTGGACTTTGGCCTGTAGTTCTCCATCTCCCAGAATCTTAATTGATTCATCACGCTTACACAGCTTTTTGGCGTAAAAGTCTTCAAGCTCAATGACTTCTTTCTCCGGAAACAGTCTGCCGATTTGGTCCAAATTAAAAACGCGATATTTAATTTTGAAATTATTTTTAAATCCGCGTTTCGGGACTCTGCGCTGAAGTGGCATTTGCCCGCCCTCAAACCAGGGCTGGACTCCTCCGCCTGCGCGGCTGTTCTGTCCTTTATTGCCCTTGCCGCTAGTGCATCCCCATCCTGTAGCACTTCCACGGCCAAGTCTCTTCCTGTTTTTTCTTTCATGCTCGTAGGGGTATAGCTCATGTAATTGCATTATCTGCTCACCTCAACAAAATGCTTCACTTTGTCTACCATGCCATGCACACAGGAATTATCAGCAATTTCCCGGACTTGATTAATTTTTTTTAACCCCAGGGCAGTCAAAGTCTTCTTCTGTGCCGGACTAAGGCCGATAAAACTCCGTATCAACTTGATCTTCATTTTATTTTCTCCCTAATTATACTCATGCGCATAGACGATCTCTTTTCCGCGCATGCGTGATGCCTCGTCCGCACTGATTATGCTTTGCAACCCCTGCATAGTGGCCTTCAAAACATTATGCGGAGTATTGGTACCGATAGCTTTGGTCAGGATATCGTGTATTCCGGCTACTTCCATGACTGCTCGCACCGGACCGCCGGCAATGACCCCCGTCCCGGGGGCTGCAGGTTTAAGAAGAACAATCCCGGCTCCAAAACGTCCGGTTACCTGATAGGGTATTGTTGAGCCCTGCAAATTCACTTTGACCATTTCCTTGCGTGCCCTTTCAGTTGCCTTGCGAATGGCCTCAGGTACCTGATTGGCCTTACCCATGCCATAACCTACCGTACCCTTGCCGTCACCGACTACCACTAATGCGCTGAATCCAAATCTACGTCCGCCTTTAACAACTTTCGCAACTCGATTCAGATGTACTATCTTCTCTGTCAGCTCAAGCGGATTCTGTTCCATGTCAACCCCTTAAAATTTTAGACCGGCTTCCCTGGCTCCGTCAGCAAGTGCCTTGATTCTACCGTGATAGTAATATCCGTTTCTGTCAAAAACAACGGATAAAACTTCCTTTTCCTTAGCCAGTTTAGCAACTTCTCCACCCACCTGTTTGGCTACTTCACAGGAAAGATTTGCAGCCTGATCCAGTTTCTGACTGGAATAAGAGGCCAGGGTATGCCCCTGCGTGTCATCCACAATCTGTGCATGAATATGCTTATTGGATCTGAAAACCACAAGGCGGGGGCGCTCAGCAGTCCCGGACAACTTTTTCCTGATTCGTACTTTTCTTTTTAAGCGTTGTTCTCTTTTGCTCATAATTTTGCTTCACCAGTCTATTTTTTACCGGACTTGCCGGCTTTGCGCTTGATCTGTTCGTCAATATACTTGATTCCCTTGCCCTTATAGGGTTCAGGCGCCCTGACCCGACGAATCTTGGCCGCGGTTTCACCAACAAGCTGTTTGTCTATACCGGCCAGCGTCAGTTTGTTGCCTTCTGCCTTGGCTTCTATGCCCTGCGGAAGTTTAAAATTCACGGGATGCGAATAGCCAACATTCAATTCAACCGTATCGCCCTTAACCGCAACTTTATAACCTACACCCACGATTTCCAAGGTCTTGGAAAAGCCGGTATGCACACCGGTTACTGCGTTAAAAAGCAGTGTCCTTCTTAAACCGTACTGTTCCTTAGCGGTTATGTCGCTGCCCTGTGGAACCACTTTGATTATATTTCCTTCCTGCTCAAAACGAATGCTCGGATGTGTCTGTACCTGCAAATTTCCTTTCGGGCCTTTGACATCAACAACTGAATTGCTGATTGTCACTTGGACATTATCCGGTATTTGCACGGGAAGTTTTCCTATCCTTGACATATGATACCTCTACCAAATTTCACAGATTAACTCGCCGCCAACCATGGTACTGCGGGCCTGTCCACCCTGGAGTATACCCCTGGAGGTGGAAAGTATGCAGATACCAAGGCCATTATTAACTTCAGGGATCTCATCTAGTTTAACATACTTGCGGCGCGAGCCCTTGCTAACCTTCTTCAACCCGGTTATGGCCGGCGCACCGTTAAAGTACTTCAACTTTACCTTTACAGTCTTCCCGTCAGCTTCAAAATCTTGAATAAAACCATCTTCTTTCAAGATTTCTAATATGGAAATCTTGATCTTGCTCTGCGGGACATCTACCTGGGACAGCAAGGCTTGATGGCCATTGCGTATTCTGGTCAGCATGTCAGCTACTGGATCTAAAACCGGCATCTTTTTCTCCTGATATTACCAACTGGATTTGCGCACACCTGGCAGTTCCCCACGAAGCGCCTTGTTTCTAAAGCATACGCGGCAAATGCCGAACTTGCGGATAAAAGCGCGTGGACGTCCGCAAATGGGACAACGATTATAGGCCCGCGAAGAAAACTTTGGCTTTCTTTTAGCTTTGGCCATCAACGATTTTCTAGTCAAAACTGTCCTCCTTACTTCTTAAAAGGCATGCCGAGGAGATCGAGCAGAGTCTTTCCTTCCTTATCAGTCTGAGCGCTGGTAACGACCGTCACATTCAAACCCTTGGCCTGCTCAACTTTATCCAGATCAATCTCCGGGAAAATGGTATGATCCTTTATCCCGAGAGTGAAATTTCCTCTGCCGTCAAAGCCTCTATCCGGCAAACCACGAAAGTCACGTACTCGCGGGAGAGCCACATTTATAAGCTTATCCAGAAAAGCCCACTTACGTTCACGACGCAGTGTAACTCTGCAGCCGATGGGCATGCCTTCGCGAAGCTTAAATGCCGCTATGGACTTTTTTGCCCGGGTTACAACGGCTTTCTGCCCGGCAATCAAGGAAAGTTCTTCCAGGGCATCCTGTATTAACTTATTGTTCTGGCTGCCTTCTCCAAGGCCCATATTTAAAACAACCTTCTGCAAATGCGGAATCTGCATCGGTGAAGTGTAATTGAACACTTCAAGCAGTTTAGGCGCAATATTCTCATTATATGTATTTTGAAGTCGTATCATGACATACCTACTTTATTGTCTCATTGCACTTTTTGCAAAATCTGACCTTACTTCCGTCATTTGTTTCCTTAAAACCGACACGTGTCCGTTCAGAACAGGAGTCGCAAACCAGGGCCACATTGGAAATATCAATCGGAGCCTCTTTATCGACAATTCCACCCTGCTCATTTTTATATGGATTAGGCTTCACATGGCGCTTGACCATATTAACACCCTCAACCAGAACCTGTGCGTCATGTTTGTAAACTTTTTTTACTTTGCCCACTTTTTGCCGGTCTTTGCCCCGCAGAACATAAACCTTATCGTTTTGCCTTATCTTGGAAGCCATTTTAAAGTACCTCCGGAGCGAGTGAAACGATCTTCATATAATTTTTAGCCCGCAATTCCCTGGCAACAGGCCCAAAAATGCGCGTTCCAATCGGTTCATTATTCTTGTTGAGCAGCACAGCCGAATTGTTATCGAAACGAATCTGAGTGCCATCCTTCCGGCTGATTTCCTTTTTCGTCCGGACAATTACAGCACGATAAACATCGCCTTTCTTGACTTTTGCGTTAGGCATTGCATCTTTTACAGTGACAACGATCTGATCCCCAATGGAAGCGTACCGTCTTTTGCTTCCTCCAAGCACCTTAACGCAGGCCACTTTTTTTGCGCCTGAATTATCAGCCACATTTAATCTTGATTCTACCTGTATCATTTAAGACACCTATACACCCTTTTCTACAATTTCAGTTAAAAGCCATCTCTTCCTGGCGCTTAAAGGGCGATGCTCTACGATCTTGACCTTATCACCAACGCTGCACTGATTTTCAGGGTCATGGGCCATAAATTTCTTTCTGCGGCGTATATATTTTTTCAGCAAGGGATGCTTGACAAGAGTTTCGACCCTGACCGTAATCGTCTTGTCATTTTTATCGCTGACAACAAAGCCGACCAAACCGCGCTTATGGCTCAAGGACTTATCTAAACTACTCATCTGCTGTCTCCATTTCTTTTTCACCAAGAACTGTCAAAATCCTAGCAATATTTTTTTTTACCGCTGAAATTCGCTGCGTGTTCTCCAATTGTGCAGTTGCGTGCTGAAAACGGAGATTAAAAAGTTCCTGCCTGTAACCACTTAATTTTTCCTGTAGCTTATCAGCAGATTCATTTCTTATTTCTTCGGCCTTCATAATCTAGGCCTCCCTTATAACTATAGCAGTTTTCACCGGCAATTTATAAGAAGCGCGTTTTAAAGCCTCGCGTGCAAGATCCACGTTCACTCCCTTGATCTCATATAAGACCTTTCCCGGTTTTACCGGGGCACACCAACCTTCTGGAGCCCCCTTGCCTTTCCCCTGTCTTGTCTCGGCGGGCTTGGCAGTTACCGGTTTATCAGGAAAAATACGAATGAAAACCTTTCCGCCTCTCTTTATGTGCCGCATCATGGCCACACGACCGGATTCAATCTGCTTGTTGCTTATTTTTCCGCTTTCCAGCGTTTTCAACCCAACATCTCCAAAGCTGACAGAATTCCCCCGATTGGCTTTACCCTTCAGCTTGCCCTTTTGATGCTTACGATGCTTGACTCTTTTGGGACTCAACATATTAGCTTACCTCATCAAGTATGTCGCCTTTGTACACCCAGACCTTGACACCGATAATGCCATATGTAGTCCGGGCTTCAGCAAATCCGTACTGAATATCTGCCCGCAGTGTATGCAAGGGTACGCGACCTTCTTTTTGCCATTCAGTCCTGGCTATTTCCGCTCCACCCAGACGGCCGGCACAAGAAATTTTTATTCCCTGGGCACCGAATTTACTGGCCAGGCCGATGCTGCGCTTAATCGCCCTTCTAAAGGCAACACGCCGTTCCAGCTGCAGGGCTATGTTTTCCGCTATAAGCTGGGCGTCGACTTCCGGACGGCGGATCTCATTGACCTCAATTGCAAATTCATGCCCGAATTTTCTTTTCAGATCCTGACGCAATTTTTCTATTTCTGCGCCTTTTCTGCCGATTACAATACCCGGACGGGCAGTAAAAACAATCAACCTGATTTTATCGGCCGCACGCTCAATCTCTATTTTGGAAACACCGGCATGATAAATTTTTTCTTTTACATACTTACGGAGTTTATCATCCTCGTATACATTTTCGGCATACTTTTCCTGACTGAACCAGCGTGAATTCCAATCTTTATTATAACCTAATCTGAACCCAAGTGGATTTACTTTCTGACCCAAAACGAAAGACCTCCTATAACTCGTCAACTATAACTGTAATATGGCTGGTCCTCTTCAGGATCCTTGTCGCCCTGCCCATTGCCCTAGGTCTGATTCTTTTCCAGCTCGGACCACCATCAACCATGACCTGTTTTACATACAGCTCATCAATATCAAGGCTAAAATTCTGTTCAGCATTGGCCAAAGCCGAACTCAACACCTTGGCTATCATGGATGCACTCTTCTTGGGAGTAAAGTTCAACGTATTCAGGGCATCCTCAACAGGCTTACCTTTGATGTTCTCGGCAACAAGCCTGGCTTTTTGCGGAGATATCCTCTGATATTTAGCTTTTGCTCTAACTTCCATGATTCACCTACTTCCTGCCCTTGGCCTGCGCTTTTTTATCAGCGGCATGTCCGTAGTATGTTCTAGTCGGCGCAAATTCACCCAATTTATGCCCGACCATATTTTCGGATATAAACACCGGAATAAATTTTCTTCCGTTGTGAACGGCGAATGTCAAACCAACCATTTCCGGGACTATTGTCGAACGTCGAGACCAAGTCTTAATAACCCTGTTGCTTCCGGTCTGAGAGGCATTATCAATCTTCTTGATAAGATGCCCATCGACAAATGGCCCTTTTTTAACAGATCTAGGCATATCTTTCTCCTACTCTACTTATTGCGCCGCTTTACAATCAGCCTATTTGTGTCTTTCTTCTTATTTCTGGTCTTATAGCCATTTGCAGGCACACCCCACGGACTTACCGGATGACGGCCACCCGAACTGCGACCCTCACCGCCGCCAAGAGGATGATCAATGGGATTCATTGCAACGCCTCGAACCTTGGGCCTGCGATTCAGCCAGCGATTACGGCCGGCTTTACCAATACTTAGATTCTCATGCTCAACATTGCCTACCTGTCCAATAGTCGCCCGGGACAGCTTTAAAACTTTTCTTGTTTCACCGGAAGGCAATCTGAGGAGGGCGTATTTACCCTCTTTCGCCACCAGCTGCACATAAGTACCCGCAGACCTGGCTATTTTCGCTCCGGCCCCGGGGTTGATCTCAATATTATGGATTATGGTTCCCACTGGGATATTAGCCATGGGCAATGAATTGCCTGGTTTTATATCCGTTTTTTCACCGGAAACCACTTTATCTCCGACAGACAAACCAACAGGGGCGAGTATATATCTTTTTTCACCGTCCATATAAGACAGAAGGGCTATTCGAGCGCTTCTATTCGGATCATATTCAATGGAGGCGACTTTTGCCGGGACATCCACTTTGTTGCGCCGAAAATCAATAGCTCTATATTTGCGCTTTACTCCGCCGCCTCTGCGCCTGGAAGTTATCCGCCCGTTGCTGTTTCGACCCGCTTTCTTATGGGCACCAGATGTAAGAGCCTTTTCAGGCTTTACCTGGGACAACTCGGCACAATCGGAAACAGTTTGAAACCTGCGGCCTGGCGATGTGGGATTTAATTTTTTCACAGCCATTTCTTACACCCCTTCAAATAATTCAATCTTGTCACCAGGAGATAAAGTTACATAGGCCTTTTTAAAACCCGGCTTCCTGCCGACCTTGCGGCCAAACTTTTTCCGGGCGCGTGTACGAACCCGAACAACATTCACATAGTCGACCCCGACATTAAACAATGTCTCAATAGCCTGCTTGACCAAATATTTATTGGCATCAGGGTGGACCCTGAAAGTGACCTTATTCGTGGCTTCCTTCAGATATGTGGCCTTTTCAGTTATTATCGGCTTTATAAGTACCTGTGTTAATTCCATGACTAATTCAACCTGTCTTGAAGACTTTCTACAGCCTTTTGTTCTATTATAAGTTCCCCGTGTTTCATAATCATGTACGTATTGACACTATCAATAGTCACCACTTCAACTCCGGGGACATTCCTTGCCGAAAGCACAAGGTTGTTATATTCTTTGTCGATAACAATCAAGGGTTTTTTTACTTCAAGCTTATTTTTTATTTGGACAAAATGCTTGGTTTTAACCTCGTCCATCTCAAATTTATCAACGACCTTCAGGTTACCCTCAGCGGCGCGGCTGGATAAAGCCATCTTCAAGGCCAAGCGGCGTACCTTCTTATTCAGCTTAAAATCATAATCGCGCTGTTTTGGGCCATGCGTTACCGCTCCTCCGGTCCAAATCGGAGACCGATTCGAGCCCGCCCGGGCACGCCCAGTGCCTTTCTGTCTCCAAGGCTTGCTCCCGCCGCCGCGAATCAGCGATCTGCTTTTTACGCCTACGGTGCCGCGCCTGATGGAAGCCAGATGGGAACGAACCGCCTGATGCAGAAGCTCCGGCTTTACAGCCACTGAAAACAACTGATCCGGCAAATCCATCTCACCGACTTCAACATTATCCTGTGAATATACTTTGGTTATCATGTCCGCCTCTTAAGATTGCTTACGCAGATATACAATGCCGTTTTTGGGGCCGGGTACCTGGCCCTTTACCAGTAAAATGTTTTCGTCGGGCATAATTTCGACTATTTCCGCGCTATTGTAGGTAACCTTGGCATTGCCCATGCGGCCGGGCATTTTCTTGCCTTTAAAAACCTTGCTCGGATCAGCGCACTGGCCAATGGCACCCGTGCTTCTATGTACCTTTTCATGGCCGTGAGTCGCGGGCGACCCGCTAAAACCCCAGCGTTTCATGACTCCGGCAAAACCTTTACCCTTGGAGCGTCCAGTGACCTTGACATGTTCACCCGCATTAAAAACTTCAACGGTCAAGGTCTGTCCCGATTCATATTCCAGGGAATCAGCAATGCGGAACTCGCGAAGATAGCGAAAATAACCCTGGCCGTTTTTCTTAAAATAGCCTTGTTTGGGCTTATTCAGCTTGTGGGCATCCAATTCTTCAAAACCCAATTGGACACTGTTGTATCCGTCTTTTTCCCTAGTTGCCAGATTTATAACCGGACAAGGACCGGCCTGAATCACAGTAACAGGAACAAATGTCCCGTCCTGTGCAAAGACACTGGTCATACCCAGCTTTTTTCCTATTAATCCAATACCGTTAGCCATGTCATCCTCACCTATAGCTTAATTTCAACATCCACTCCGGCCGGCAGATTGAGTTTTCCCAAGGCATCCACAGTTTGCTGTGTTGGTTCAAGCAGATCCAGCATGCGTTTGTGAACTCTCATCTCAAACTGTTCTCTGGATTTCTTGTTAACATGTACGGATTTATTTACCGTATACTTGTGGATTCGGGTGGGCAAAGGAATCGGGCCGGCAATGCTGGCTCCGGTATTCCTGGCCGAATCTACTATCTCCGCAACAGCCTTATCCAGCATGCGGTAATCATATGCCTTTAATTTAATTCTGATCCGATCACTATTCATTGCTACCATATCTATTCCTACTCCAGGATTTCGGAAACGACACCCGCACCTACCGTGCGGCCGCCTTCCCGGATGGCAAATCGAAGACCGGCTTCCATGGCTACCGGCACTATCA
>JBNJHA010000018.1:0-39560 GCA_051748085.1 Thermodesulfobacteriota bacterium | reverse complement strand
TTCAACTCCTTTCAATTTATCCGCACAATTCCGGCATTGCGGGTTATTTCCTTTCGACTTCGTTCAGATACGTCTCGAATTCATCCCTGGAAGACGCCTTAAATGCCATATTGAACAGATAATCCAGGACTTCTACCATTTGTAATGAGTTGATGCGCCGTACAATATCCGGCTTCACAACGTCGAGCTTGGAATTAAGGGTTTTTGCCATATGTTATTCCACTCCAGAAGCATTGATATCTACGGAAAATTTAGCGTGCGGGAAGCGTTTTCGTTTCGCCATGATTTGAAAATAAGCCAGAGGGAGCGGTTTGGCAAGTGGGATGTTTAAAGTGGACCCCAATGTCAAGAGGGAAAGCGGAAGTTTTCCTTTACACTTGACTATATGTCACTCTTGGCCTGTGAGAATTGATATGCTCTTGTTTTATAAGAGTCCATAGACACGCAAAGCGCCCGTACGGAATCTCCCCGTACGGGCGCTTCGTATATGGGGCGTTCGGTGAAACGCATGCCCGCTGTTTGAGATGGTTTTTCGGAGGGGGACTCTTTTGGAGGGGATGGTGTTGAGGCGCTATAGATAAATTAAATCGATAATGTGTTTGAGTATTTTAAAAAACGATTTGTCATGTGTCTGCAATGATAGATATTATTTATTGTTTTAGGGCATGATTTATTCATTATTCCAATTTTATCTTCAAACAGGGAGAAGTTATGAAAAGAACTGTGCAGGCATGTATGGTGAACATCATGTGTATGGCCGCCATGGTCATGGTTTTTGGGAGTTTTTGTCCCCAGGCTCATGCAGAAACGGCAAATGTGCTCGAGACCATCGAGGAGACCGGCGAAGTACATATGGGATTTCGGGAAGGTTCGGTACCTTTCGGGTTCATTGATGAGCAGGGCAAGTGGGTCGGGTTCGGCCTGGATCTGGGAGGAGAGGTCGTTAAGGACCTTGAAAAGGAATTCGGAAAGGAGATCAAGCTCGTCAAGCACCCGATGAATCCCAAAACCCGGATTACCATGGTCGCCAACGGCATGGTCGCCATGGGTATCGGCTCGACCACCATTACTCTGGCCCGCGAAGACGTGGTCGATTTCAGTCTGCCCTATTTCCTGACCGGGACAAGATTGCTTGTTCCCGAAGATAGCCCCATCAAAGGTTTCGGCGATATCGGCGGGAAGCGTGTGGGCATGGGCAGCGGATCTACGGCCAATATTAAGGGGATGGATCGAGCCATTGCCAACGGTCTGGTCAAACCCTCCTGCAAAAAGGTCCTTTTCGAAGAGCATAACAAGGGCTTTCTGGCTTTGCAGCAGGGAAAGATCGATGCTTATTTCACCGATGCCAGTCAGCTCGCGGGCATGAGGTCCAAAGCCAAGAATCCTCGGGACTGGAAAATCGTGGGGCGTTTTCTGACCTATGAACCCTATGGATTTATCCTCCCGAAGAATCAGGGGGCATGGAGGGATTTCGTGAACAAGTCCCTGATCCACATGATCAAGGACGGTCGATTCCAGAGGTTGTACACCAAGTGGTTCGGTTCCGACGGGGTCGTCCCCTTGCACATGACCGAAGAGTATAAAGTCCTTTTGAAGGCCTTGAGCTATCCTGAATAGGGAATGTGATCCGCGGTTTCCCGGGGCCGGTGGTCCGGCTCCGGGAAACCGTTTCTCGGGTCCCTCGCGGACCAGGATTGTTATCGTTCATTCGGATGGCCCGGCATGCCATAATGCGGGCATGGTCCGGCAGTGGATGGGTGAGACGCGACCGTTGCGCGGTTTCATCGTTTTTGAATTTTTCAGATCCCGAAATTGACCATGCTCAACTATACATTTGACTGGAGTGTTCTATGGCGTCAGCCATACGGCGAGATGATGCTCCAGGGCATTCGTACCACGATCACACTTTCCCTGGCCGGATGGTGCCTCGCCGTACTGGTGGGCGTGATCGTCGCGGGGCTGAGAGGTTCCCGAAATCGTTGGCTACGGGTTTTGGGGTTGGCGTATGTCCTGGTATTCAGGAATATCCCCTTTCTGGTGCAACTTTTTTTCTGGTATTTTGCCGCCCCTCTTATTCTTTCTACGGATGCCCGTACATGGCTGTACGATAACGTCCCCGATTATGGGTATTGGTGCGGGGTTTTCGGACTCGGAGTGTACACGGCATCCAGGGTGGCCGAACAATTTCGGTCGGGACTGCGTTCCATCCCGGCGGATCAGTATCGGGCGGCATATTCCACCGGGCTTCGACCGAATCAGGTCTATCGCTATGTCATACTGCCTTATGCCTTTAGGATCATCATCCCTTCCTTTACCACCGAATTTTTGACCTGCTTCAAGAATTCCGCCTTGACCATGACCATCGGGGTCATGGAAATCACGCACACGGCCTATTATATCGATTCCTTCACTTGGCACGGACTGGAAACGACCACGGCGGCCAGTTTCTGCTATCTTTTAATCGCCCAGATCATCGCCCTGATTATGTGGCGGGTCGAGAGCCGCACGCACATTGCCGGTATGATAACGAGGGGCCATTGATATGGATTTGAATGTCATCATCGACAACATGGCCTATTTGTTCGGAGGGCTGGCCCTGACCTTCCAGATTGCCGCCCTGGCCATAGGATTCGGGCTTTGCTGGGGCATTCTTCTCGGCATGGGCCGGCTTTCAAAGAATAGGCTTATTTATTACCCGGCCAGCGCGTATGTCCATTTCTTCCGGGGTATTCCCCTCATTCTGGTCATTTTCTGGATCTACTTCCTGCTTCCTCTCATTATTGGCGATTCCCTCGGGGAATTCGTCGCCGTGGTGGTCTCCTTCACCCTGTACGAGGCCTCGTACTTCGCCGAGATCATCCGTTCAGGCATCCAATCCGTACCGGCAGGACAAGTCAATGCCGGGCTGGCCACGGGACTAAGGCCCCATCAACTGGCTTTTCATGTTATTCTGCCGCAGGCGTTGCGGAACATGGTTCCTTCCCTGGTCAACCACGCCGTGGTCATTTTCCAAGACACCTCCCTGGCCTATGTCATCGGGCTGCGGGAATTTCTGCGCCGGGTTAATCTGGTCGATGCCAGGGAGGCCCGGTCCGTGGAGCTCTATCTGTTTGCGGGGCTCGTGTATTTTATCATTTGTTCATTGGGGACCCTGGCGAGTCATAAACTGGAACGGCGTCCCCGGACATGCGGGAGTAACCTGTGATCGAAATCAGCAATGTGAGTTTGTGGTACGAAACGTACAAGGCCCTGGACGACATATCCGTTTCCATTGCCAGGGGACAGACCATGGTCATCTGCGGACCCAGCGGATCCGGGAAAAGCACGCTGCTTAGGTGCATCAACGGATTGGAAAGGTTTCAGCAGGGCAGTATTCTCGTGAACGGGATCGGTGTCCAGGATAAGAGGACGGATATCTATTCCCTGCGGTCCCGTATAGGCATGGTCTTTCAGCATTTTGAACTCTATCCTCACAAGACCATCCTGGAAAATGTGGTGCTGGCTCCTGTGAAGGTCAGGGGAGTTCCACGCAAGGAAGCCGAGCGGCAGGGACTCGAGCTGCTCAATCGTGTGGGGGTACTTGATCAGGCCGGTAAATATCCGGCGGAACTTTCAGGGGGGCAGCAGCAGCGGGTGTCCATCGCCCGGGCCCTGGCCATGGAACCGTCGGTGATGCTTTTCGACGAACCGACTTCGGCCCTTGATCCCGAGATGATCAAGGAGGTCCTGGACGTCATGGCCGACCTGGCCAGGGAGGGGATGACCATGGTCGTGGTCTCCCATGAGATGGGCTTCGCCCGCCGGGTGGCCGACGACATCCTGTTTATGGATCATGGACGCATCGTGGAGAAAAACGCCGCCGAGGATTTTTTTCTCCACCCGTCGAACGAGCGGACCAGGCAATTCCTGGGAAGAATCATGGATTACAACGTCAACGTGGGAGGATGATGGCATGGTAGAAAGCGCGGAGATATTCATCCTTTGCGAGGATCAGGCCCGCATGGGTTTTCGGGACCGGATTTTCATGGGCCAGCACGGACTTTCCCTGTTCGTTCGGGCGGAAAAGGATGTCCTTTTCGATACCGGCCCGTCGGGAGTTTTCAGGCATAACGCCTATTTGCTGGGTATCGATCCGGACCAGGCCGATCATGTTGTCTTGAGCCACGGACATTGGGATCATACCGACGGCATTCTCCATCTCGGCCAAAATGACGGTCCCGGAAAGCTTGTCGCCCATCCCGGCATTTTTGTAAACAGACACAAGAAGACTGGAGAGTACAACGGCATGGGGCCGTCTCAAAAGGAGCTGGAAAAAAGGTTTGATCTCCAGCTGGTGCGAGAACCACTTGCCCTGACCGATTCCCTTTACTTTTTGGGCGAGATCCCGAGGTCCAATGATTTCGAATCCGTGAGCACGACATTTTTTCTTCAGGATAACGGGGGCAAGCGACCGGACTTCCTAGTGGACGACAGCGCCCTGGCACTTGCAACCACCAAGGGATGCGTGGTGATTTCGGGATGCGCGCATGCCGGGATCTGCAATACCTGCGAATATGCCAGGGAAGTGACCGGTCAGGACCATTTGCATATGGTGATAGGTGGGTTTCATCTCCTGGACGAGGGCGAGCAACTGGAGAGGACGGTGAGCTATTTCAAGGAGAATCCGGTCGATCGTCTCTTCCCCTTGCACTGCACGGCTCAACCCGCTTTGAGCAGATTTTACCGGAATTTTGGTGCCCCTAAGCTGTGTTGCGGGGATATAGTTCGCGTATAATCGGAAGGCTTGTCGAAAGTCTTCTGCATCAGACTGCTATGGTATCCTGGATTGTATCCTTGGGAAGTCCACGAGTTACATCCTCCAGGCGATCTTCTAAAATCAGCATAACAGCCTGCTTCAAGCTTTCCTTGGCTTCTTCCGTACTTTCTCCCTGTCCGTTGGCTCCGGGTATTTCGGGACAAATTGCCCAATATCCGCTTTCCGGAGCTTTTTCTATTATCGCTGTCAGCTCACCTTTCATGATTACCTCCATATGCCCAACGGCTAATAATAATTAATTTTTCTTATAAAAAACTAAATAATTTCGCGAACTCCTTTTGTCGGCAATTTTAATAGTTCAGGATAAATTGAAAGATGGGGACGCTCAGGATAAGAATGTCAGCAGGGGAAGCATCTTCCTCATTTGTTCACGAAGGGAACTATGTGGCTGAAATCGATGTGGAGTTGATCGATTCAGAGACCGGCTGATCTCCTTATTTCTCCATGGAAGACG
The DNA here is from genome assembly GCA_051748085.1 of Thermodesulfobacteriota bacterium. Taxonomy (GTDB): domain Bacteria; phylum Desulfobacterota; class Desulfovibrionia; order Desulfovibrionales; family Desulfonatronovibrionaceae; genus CAYNNQ01. Next base: position 34,290 of record JBNJHA010000018.1, on the reverse strand, counting down.
CCTGCCGGCTCGAGGATATTCGTGTTGCCCTGCGTCGTGGAGACATCAAGAGGGCCAGTAATTTTTCTCGGATTTTTGAGCTGAAATCCGTTGCTATTTAGTGTTGTTCTTGTAGGCGGATCATATTCAATTTGCCGATTTTTTTATCTCTTCCAGTGTTTAATATATGAATTTATGACCTGACAAGCATTTGCTGTATCCGAAATGAAGGTAATGACAGACGGTTATACCATATAAGGGTCCGGGAAGGATCATGATGAAATGTCCGGCATCTGTTTTTCGTATCCCCTCAAGGCGGCAACGCTTTTAGCAAATATAAAGACAGCCATGGCAGCAAGCAGAACCGCTATAACTCCAAGGGTATAATTCGCAGGCTCTGTCATGAGGTATCCCGTCTCAGGATTGAACATGCCCCAGAGAAGCGCTCCAATTGTTGTTAAAGTCATGAACACAGCCGGGATAAAGGTATAACGCCCCGGTTTTTTTCGCGATACAAGATAAGCGCTTATTGTAACAAGTGCTATGGCGGCGATAAGCTGATTGGACGCACCGAACATTTTCCAGATTGTTTTGTAATCGTTGGATATTGCGAGCAGAAAAGAAGGAATGACAACCACAGCGGTTCCAAAAATTTTATTGTTGATTAATTTTGAATTCGGCGCAAGAGTTTCACAAAATATAAAACGTCCAAGGCGAGTAGAGGTATCCAGGGAGGTCATGACAAAGGTCTTTACCATTGTCGCTCCCAGCAGGGCGGCAATGGTAACTCCGAGACCCGGAAAAATTCTGCCCGCAAGATTTCCGAATCCGTTACCAAAGGCGACGATCCAGCTTTCCTTCATGGCGTTTCCAAAATAGGTCGCCTCCGCGGCGGCTTTCGGCATTCCTTCCGGGGCCATTCCCCATTTGAGGCCCGCACCTACCACAAGCACCACAAGAAAAGCCAGAACCCCTTCCATTATCATTCCTCCGTATCCCACGATTTTACCATGAGTCTCTTTTGCCAGCTGTTTTGAGGTGGTTCCCGTAGCAACCATTGTATGGAAACCGCTTACAGCTCCGCATGCAACCGTAATGAAAAGCATGGGCCATACGGGATTGTTTTGGGAAACGAAACCTCCGGTAAACGCCGGTGCGCTGATTTCCGGATGAACAACCACGAGGCCTGTAAAACCGAGGCCCAATCCTATGAACAGATGCATTGAAGAGATAAAATCCCGCGGCTGAAGCAAAAGCCACACCGGAAGAAGGGACGCCAGTGTGCAGTAAGAAAACAGGATTATTGTAAACACATTCTCTTTAAACGGCAGGCTCCAGTATTCGGGAAGAGACAGGGGATACTTAAAGCCAAGCCATACCAGATAATAACTCACTATTACGGCAATTATCGAGACAATCTTTGAATTCAGGTTCAGCTTGTAAACACAGGGTCCCATAAACATCGCAAGCACGCATATTCCAAACGTAGGTATCACAAGCTGAGGTTTTTTGATAAGGGCGTGGGCGGCACTTTCTGCAAAAACCGTGATAATAAATATGAGTGTAATCCATAACAGCAGGGCAAAAACTATCCGCGTGCTCCCTCCTACCCCCATGCCTGCAATTTCGGCGATACCCTTGCCCTTGTTTCGGACTGAAAGCATAAGCGACATATAGTCATGCACACCTCCGATAAAAACACAGCCAAGGGTTATCCACAGGGTCGGCAATGCCCAACCATAGATTGAAACCGCTATAATGGGCCCGATAATGGGCCCTGCTCCGGCTATTGAGGCAAAATGATGTCCCCACAGGAACATTCTTTTTGCAGGAGAATAATCCACTCCGTCTTCAAATTCCACCGCCGGAGTTGGACGAGTGTCATCAGGCTCAACCAGTTTATTCTGTATGAAATTGCCATAAAAACGATAAGCGAGATAAAACCACAATAAGACGACAAAAGCGACAGTCAGAGTAACCATGCAGAACCTCTTCCGTTTATGGGGCACATAATGAATTCAGTATAATATTGCAGATGATATTTCAAGAATGTTCTCATGCGTGATGTAAGGGCGTATCCGCGAATTTGTCTGATATGCAGCCGAAGGAATTTTACCGGTTGGGGACAGAATAAAAAAAACCGCCCTGTGTTCTTAAAAAGGACAGGGCGGCCTCGGCCTTTTGGTTCAGCACCGGTTTAATATTTTACTTGATCGCGGCTTCAAAGGCGGGGATGGCCGGTTCGCCGTTCACGGTTTTGATGCCTTTGAGCCATGTTTTATATATTTCCGGATGGTTTTTTATCCATTTCATTCCTGCTTCCGAGGGGTCCATATTATCGTTTTTGTGCAACATGGTCATGATTTCGTTCATCATGGAAATGGGGAACTTGAAGTTTTCCAGAAAAGCGGTCACGTTGGGATATTCTTTGTCAAATCCTTTGCGGTAATTTGTATATACGGTGGCGGTTCCGTCGTTAGGACCAAAAGTCTCCGAAGTACTGCCTTTGAGATACTTCATGTCGATTACCTTATTCATGTAGTGCGGAGACCAGCCAAGAAATACAATCCATTTCTTGTCTTTGGCAAAGGACTGTACCTGGCTGAGCATCCCGGCCGCACTGGATGGAATCAGAGTAAAGTCCCCCAGGTTGTGCATATCGTTATTGATCATCTTCAAAATGACCTGATTACCGTCGTTTCCTTCCTCAATGCCGTAGATTCTGTTGTTCAGCTTGTCCGCGAATTTGTGGATGTCGCTGAAATTCTGCAGGCCGCCTTCATAGCAGTAGCTGGGCACGGCCAGAGTGTACTTGGCATCGCGCATGTTGGCCACGGACTTAATCACAGTGCCCTGGTCAAAATATTTATTGGCAATAGTCTCCTGAGTGGGCATCCAATTGCCCAGAAAGAATTCCGCCTCACCGGAAGCCATGGCCTTGTAGGCAATGGGCACGGAAACCATCAGGTTGTCCGCCTCATATCCCAGACTTTGCAGGATTTCCACTGCCAGTTCGGTTTTTACCGTGACTCCTGTCCAGCTGACGCTGGCGATTTTAATCGGGTCCTTTTTCGCGGCAATGGCCGATCCGGAAAGGATCAGGACAAACGCGAATACAGCAATTGTCATCAGTTGCATTTTGAGATTCTTAAACATTAAGCCTCCTAGGTTAAAGATTGAGATACCGGGCAGTCGCCGATTAAAAGTGAACCGGCGAGTTTGTAACATGCGCGCCCGGATATCGTTATTTTTTACAAGCACCTGCTTATTTGATCCATGTCCGGAAACTTAATTTTCCGGATGGGGAACATTTAGCAGCCGAACCAGTTGACCGGTTTAGCGGCATGGTTCTGGTGAATGTGCTTGATTTCTGTATATTCTTCCAGGCCGGTCCGTCCCAATTCGCGTCCTAGTCCGGATTGCTTGTACCCGCCCCAGGGGGCCTGGGTGAAGTATACGTTGAAATCGTTTATCCATACCGTTCCGAATTCAAGCGCCCTGGATACGCGATAGATGCGGTCCGGATCCCTGGTCCAGAAACCGGCTGAAAGGCCGTATACAGTTCCGTTGGCCAGTTCTATCGCTTCCCGTTCGGTACCAAATTTCTCCACGCTGATCACCGGGCCGAAGACTTCTTCCTGCACGATGCGCATGTGTGCGGTGCATTCGGTGAACAGGGTAGGTTGAAAATAGAAGCCGGATTCAAGTTCGGGATTATCCGGGCGTTTCCCGCCCAGAAGCAGTTTGGCCCCTTCTTCCCGGGCTATTGCTACGTAGTTTTCGACATTTGCGAGGTGATCGGCGGAAATCAGCGGTCCCATTTGGGTATCCGCCCCGAATCCGTCGCCGATGACTATCCTGGACATGCGTTTCTTGAGGGCATCCACAAAGCGATCGTGGATTTCTTCCTGAACCAGGATGCGCGCCCCGGCAGAGCAGATCTGTCCCGCGTGAAAGAATACACCATTTAGAGCATAATCCAGGGCAGTGTCAAAGTCAGCATCGGAAAAAATGATGTTCGGATTCTTCCCGCCCAGTTCCAGGGCCATTTTTTTCACGTTTTCGCTGGCCGCCCTGATTATTCTTTTGCCGGTGTTTATCCCCCCGGTAAAGGAAATCAGGTCCACATCCGGGTTTTCGGACAATTCCGCGCCCACGCTGGAACCCGGCCCGAGAACCACGTTGATCACTCCCGGAGGAAACCCGGCTTCTTCGGCCAGCTCGGCTGTTTTAATGGCCGTGAGCGGTGTTATTTCGCTTGGTTTCATTATTACGGTGCAGCCGGCGGCCAAAGCCGGGGCCAGTTTCCAGGCCGCCTGCAGCAGTGGGTAGTTCCAGGGGGAAATCTGTCCGCAGACCCCAACCGGCTCTCTTATGGCCATGCTGCTTGTGTTCGGGAAGGGCGAATTTATGACTTCCCCTGCTTCCTTGTCCGCCAGACCGGCATAGTATCTGAATATTCCGGCTATTTCATCCATGTCCCAGCGGCTTTCCTCCACGGTTTTGCCCGTGTTCAAAGTCTCCAGCCGGGCCAGTTCCTCCAGGTCGCGGCGGATGAGTTCGGCCAGCTTATAAACCATTTCCCCGCGCCGGGTGGCGGTCAGGCCGGACCAGGAGTCATCCTCGAAAGCCTGCCTGGCAGCCTTTACGGCCAGGCGGGCATCCTCACGATTACCCTTGGACACTTCGGCGATTTTTTCTCCGTTGCAGGGATTTATTATGCCCATTCTTTGTCCGGAAATCGCTTCCGTCCATTTTCCGTTTACATACATACTTTTTTTGATCATATTTATACTCCGGCTATTTGGCCTTGTAGAATCCAACGTCAAGCGGTGATTCCGGAGTATTACCCAGGATTATGTCCGCGGCTTTTTCCGCGATCATCATCACCGGAGCGTAAATATTGCCGTTGGTAATCTCAGGCATGATCGAGGCATCCACGACCCGCAGATTTTCTATTCCATGCACCTTGAGTTCAGAGTCGACAACGCTCATATCATCGTAACCCATTTTGCACGTGCTGCATGGATGGTAGGCGCTTTCTCCGTCTTTGGCTACAAAGTCCAGTATCTCCTGATCTGACTGGCTTTCCGGTCCTGGGGCCAGTTCCTCGCCCCGAAGTTCATCAAAGCCTTCCTGCTCAATTATGCCTCGCGAGCAGCGAATGGCCTCGACCCATTCCTTTTTGTCCTTTTGCGTTGACAGATAATTAAAAAGAATCTTCGGATAGTCAGCCGGGTCTGGGGAAGAAATTTTTACATGTCCGCGAGCATCGGAATACATGGGGCCGACATGGAGTTGAAAACCATGTCCGGCATTGGGTGCGGTGCCGTCATAGCGGATAGCTATGGGCAGAAAATGAAATTGCAGATTGGGATAATCAACTTCGTCATTGCTGCGGATGAATCCGCCGGCCTCAAAATGGTTGGTGGCCGCTTCTCCTGTTTGACCAAAAAGCCATTTCATTCCTATCCAGGGCTGATTGTACCATTTTAGGGCCGGATACATGCTGACCGGTTTTTTGCATGCGTACTGCACGTAGAGTTCCAGATGGTCCTGCAGATTTTCGCCTACTCCGGGCAAATCCTGAACCACATTCAGCCCCAGGCTTTTGAGCTCATTTCCGTTTCCGACACCGGAAAGCTGCAAAAGTTGCGGAGAATTTATCGCGCCGCCGCAGCAGATTATTTCGCCCCCATAAACTTTATGTGTCTTTTTGCCTTTGGCATATTCAACTCCTATGGCCTTTTTACCTCCGAAAAGAATTTTGGTCGCTTTGGTCCGACATTTTATTTTCAGATTGCGCCGTTTCTTTACCGGATGGACATAAGCCCGGGCGGCGTTCCAGCGCCTGGAGCGGTATATTGTGGAGTCAAAATGAGAGAATCCTTCCTGTTGATAACCGTTTACGTCCTCGGTCAATGGATATCCGGCCTGCTGTACAGATTTAAAAAAAGCATTGAAAAGCGGGTTGGAGCATTCAGGAGTAGTCAAATATAACGGGCCGGAAACTCCCTGATATTCATTGGCTCCGCTTTGATGGCATTCAAATCTTTTGAAATAGGGAAGGCAATGCGCGTAGTCCCAGTTCTCCAGGCCCTTGTTTTTCGACCATTTTTCATAATCATTGGCGTTGCCCCGGATGTAGATCATGCCGTTTATGCAGCTGGAACCGCCAAGAACTTTTCCGCGCGGCTGATATATGCGGCGGTTGTTCATATGCGGTTCCGGCTCGGATTCGTACCACCAATTGTAGGTTCTCCCCTGCAGGGGATAGGTAAGGGCCGCGGGCATATGAATTCTGAAATCCAATTTATAGTCCGGATGGCCAGCCTCCAGAACCAGAACTTTATTTTTGGGATTGGCGCTGAGCCTGTTGGCAAGGACACTGCCTGCGGAACCGCCCCCGAGGATAATGTAATCATAATTTTTGTCAGACATACTTTCTCCTGTTTATTGTACTTATTTTTTATAATTTTTGTGTTTGTTCATAAGATTTAGACAAAAAACCGGTGATTTTTTCGTGTGCCGGATAGTTATGAATTTTTTAAAAAATTTTTCCGGTTGGGCAGGGCACCGTTTTTTTCCTGCACGCATCTTAAAAGCATGAGATAATGGTTGCCGATGTAGGTAAGTGCCTTTAAAGGTTCTTCCGCGGCGATCTCCCGGGCTGTTTCTTTCCAGTTGGAGACAGTCATTTCCCGGTATTCAGGGTCGTCATACAAGGCATAGTCGTAGGAACTGAAGCCCTGCTGAATGGCGTGCATGACCCATTCAAAAACAGGGTTTTTGGCCATTTGGGCCAGCTGAATATTCAAAGCCCGGTCCAATTCAGCGATTGTCCGCATGTTCGGTTCGTCCACGCAGGCGTATTTTTCCAATTCCAAAGTCTTTTGCACCAGGCTGTTTTTTTCTTCCCTGGTCCCGCGGGCAACAGCCAGGTAGGTGATGGTCCTGTCCAGGCTTTCCCGGAATTCTATGAGGGATTCCGGATCAATATTTTTCTGTTTTAAAAACAGCGTGAAGGACTCGCTGACGCTGTCCACTTCGACCTGCTTGACAAACGCCCCGCCTTTAGAACCTTTTTTTATGCCGATAAGTCCCTTTTGTTTCAGAATCTGCTGGGCTTCGCGAATAACACCCCGACCTGTCTTGAATTGGGCCTGCATATCCCGTTCGCTGGGCAGCCTTTCGCCGGGCATGATTCTGCCCTCGATTATGGCCGCTTCGATCTGCAGGGCTATGTCCTCGCTGGCTCTCCCGACCTGGGCCGGGATAAAGGATAGCTTGTTTTCTTTAGACACTTTGGTCCTACTTTTTTTAGTTTAAGAAAAAAATAATTAGATGCTTTGAGTTATAAACGTTTAAAACAAAAGAATTAAAATCGGATGACATTTGTTGGCACGCTTCTTTTTGTGCTAAATGGTAGGACCATTTCTAAGCTCATACCGTTTGTTTTGTCAAGGGGAGAGCCGGTAAATGATATGTCTTGTTGTTTCAGTAGGTTAAGGTGTGCAATTGACAGGTTGTATTCAATGGGGGTAATTTCCAGCGGTCAGTAAACGAAAAGTATGGACTTCCTTCGAAATGTACGAATGTATTTTTTCCGGAGGTGGCTGCACTTGTAAATTTTGCTGCTGGAGCATAATTTTTAGAATACAGTTGGGGTGCTGGATGTTTTATTTTGTCTTGTTTCGCGATCTATTTATACTGGTTGCCGGGATATGGTTTTTTGAGTTTTATCTTGATTTCCGGCTTCCTGGGGAAGACAATCTTCTCTTATATTTTGTGGCCATACCCATAATTTGGGCTACATTGAGCCAAATATGGACCTCCGTCAGCTATAGTGAACAGAAAAACGGATTTATGTATGTGGGCTGCCATATAATCGGAATTCTGATGCTTATAAGCACGGTTTTTCTGATCAGCGCTGTGCTCAATTCTATCGAGAACAGTCTGTCCCTGGCCGGGAATGTGTTTTTTCATTTCGTGGGCTGGACCGTGCTGGTCGCATTTATTTTTTATGATCTAGTGGATATATTGCGGGAGGAAAAGAAGGCTGGCTGAGCAATTTTTCATGCGGTGAAATTAATGTTAACGAGGATATAAAAAAGCCCGAGGGTTATGAATACAAGGGCGACAATGCGCATGGCCGCTCTTATTGCCGGGGTGAAGTCGAATGAGAAAGCTACGTGGTTCAAAAGAAGCATGATTGCCACGATGAGCCCGGAATTGCTGTGGTCGGTTTCATCTGGATAAAAACAAATTAAGAACAAATTAAACGCCAGGAGAGTCAGGCAAAAGAGCAAAAAGCCAATTTTCCACTTGTTGTTGGCGGCCAGTTTCCCGCTAGGTTCAGCGGTTAGTTGAGCGATAATTTTACGCAGTATGTTGCGCATAATATTGTCCTCCGTTTGAGAATTAATATGCATCCAGAATTTTGGGCTGGTAAAAAATAGAGGCTTGTCTGAAATTTGTCCAGATATGAGCCTTTTTTGATAAATATTATCCTGGTTCTCATATTCTCGTTTACAAAATCTGTAAGCTGATTTTGTGATTCCGGGTTGATTCGTTTCCATTCGGGAATGCCCCTCTTTCTGTATAGCAGCGCTAATTTCCATACTTGTTCAATCCCAAAGCAGGGCTTTGGGTGGATCAATATTCAGGGACAGAATAGGAATAAAAAAAGGGTTGCAGGCAAAACGAAAATTGCCTGCAACCCTTTGGTCTGCTGTGGTGCCGGGGGCGGGAATCGAACCCGCATGGACTATTGTCCGGTGGATTTTGAGTCCACTGCGTCTACCAATTTCACCACCCCGGCGTTACGGCGTTTGTAATTAAATTATTGGGTGATCCGAGTCAAGTAATTTATTCCTTGAGTTATTATATTGACCATGTCCCGGGCTTGTGGCACTAGCCGCCTTGGAGGATGAAATGCTGAATGAAAATTTTTTGACCGAACTTGAAGATTATTTGAAGTCCGGAAAAATGGAAGATGATTTTGAATATTCGGAAGAGGAAAGAAGACTGGAGATGCTGGATTATTTGGAACGGCTCATGGATCTGGCCGATGTCGCCAATGAGGTTGCAACTCGCCTTATTTTTAAAAATACTCAGCTTGAGCAAATGCTTGGGGATAGAGAAAATAAATAACGCTTTTTGTTAGTTCCTGAGCAGTACTCATGTTCGCTGTCCTGCTTCCAGCCGGCTGGCAGTTTCAGGCTGGATGAATTGCTCATTATTATAATTTTTCCTTCTGTATCGAGCAGTTGTTTACTTAAGGGCAGCAGCTTTTCCAGCGGCAAAAAAGCCCGGCTGACTATCAGGTCGGCCCGGCTTAATTTTTTGCAAAGTTTTTCCGCTTTTTCCCTGACGCAAAATGTGTTCTCAAGTTTTAATACCCTAAGGGCCTGCCGTAAAAAGAATATTCTTTTTTCTCTTATTTCCACTAGATAATACTCTCCCCCGTTCCACATGATTCGCAAAGGGATGCCCGGTATGCCTGCACCCGCCCCAAGATCCAGACATAACGAATCCTGCGGCAAGTCGAGTTTATCTAAAAAATTAAATAAATACATGCTGTCAATTACCAGTTCTGCAAAAATTTCCTCTTTGCTTGAAAAACCGATCAGATTCATTTTTGCATTCCATGTATTTAACAGATCGATATATAGTTCAAGCTTGTCGATTTGTTGCGCGTCGAGCCTAAAACCGTTTTGTACGCAGAAGTCTTGAATTTTTTGTTTCACCCTGGATTCTCCGGAGATCAGGCTATTAATTTTCTCGACTTTTGAGGTTTCTCAAGTTATACAATTCTGCCTTTTTAAAGGAGAAGAGATATGTATAAAGCTGAAGATGTAGCAATTTTATTTCCCGGTCAAGGTTCGCAAAAACCGGGCATGGGCCGTGAATTGGCCGAACATTGGACTGATGCCATGCAGGTATGGAAACTCGGAGAAAAAATCTCCGGTTATCCTTTGCGCGAAATATATTGGGACGGGGAAGAAAAGGACATGGCCAATACCGCTTATCTGCAACCGGCACTATTTGTTGCGGATTTAAATGTGTGGCTTTATCTCCGGGACAGGCTTAAGCCGTTTTGCGCTGCGGGGCACAGTCTGGGGGAATATTGCGCCCTTTGCGCCGCGGGCGTTCTCGAGTTAAGGGATTGTTTGGATATTGTCTCGCTGCGCGGCCGGCTGATGTCTGAGGCCGGTAAGGAAAGCAGCGGTAAAATGGCCGCGATACTGAAGTTGAGTCAGGAACAGGTCGAAGGTTTGGTTGAAGAGGCTCAAACTGATAGTGACGGGAATATTTTAATCGCCAACTACAATACTCCCGGGCAGTTTGTGGTAAGTGGCGAGCAATCTTTGATTGAGCGGATAATTGCCCGGGCCAAAGAAAAAAAAGGCAAAGGAATCCTTTTGCCTGTCAGCGGCGCGTTCCACTCCCCCATGATGCGCGAGGCTGCCGTCGAACTTGCGTCCTACATGGATAAAAAAGATTGGATGCGGGCCGATTTCCCGGTGGTCTTGAACTCGACAGCCGCGTTGGATACTGATCCGCGGAATATAAAACGGATAATGCATAAGCAGATGGTATCCTCGGTTTATTGGATTCAATCAGTAAGCAATATACATAAAAATGGCATCAGCCGGTTTCTGGAGTTGGGACCGAAGGGTGTTTTGGCCAGAATGGTTCCGCAGATTTTGGGCCAAAAGGAGGGTGTTGAAGCGCATGGGATCGATTCACTTGAAGAGATTGTCCAAGTAAGGGATAAACGGATTATTTAGTTTCCATCCGGAATTTTTGAGTTTCCGAATAAGAACTGTTTAACATATTTTGAAAATATTTAATTATGGCGCTTAATTATGAAATCCAAGCAAATAGTTGAAGATATTTTAGGTGAGTTTTTTAAGCATAAAGGTATTGTCTGGCCTCAAAAGGGAGTGGTTGAACCTCCAAAAGATAAAAAATTTGGAGATATGGCCAGTAATGTGGCTTTAGTCGGCAGCAAGCAGGCGAAACTGGCGCCGAGGCATCTGGCGGAAGAAATCCGCGAATTCTGTCTTACAAAGGAATCAGCTCTGGAGAGGATAGATATTGCCGGTCCCGGATTCCTTAATTTTTCTTTTAAAAAAGATTTCTGGAGGCAGGTTGTAAATGATGTTTTCTCGGCCGGCGAGGACTATGGCCGGAATGATTTCGGCGAAAATAATCGGGTTCAGGTTGAATATGTATCGGCGAATCCTACCGGTCCCTTGCATATCGGACATGGGCGCGGCGCGGCTGTCGGAGACAGTCTGGCCAGGATCATGCGCTTTGCCGGATATGAGGTTTCAACCGAATATTACCTGAATGATGCCGGGAGGCAGATGCGTCTTTTGGGCGAATCGGTCCGGGTTCGTCTGGAACAACTCGCGGGCCGTGACAGGGAATTGCCCGAGGAATGCTATCAGGGCGAATATATAATGGATATCGCCCAGCAAATTCTGGATGCGCACGGGTCTGAATTGTTGGAGCGTTCAGAGGAAGACCTTCTGGAGCTTTGCCGGGAAAAGGCGCTCAAGGATATTCTGGGAGGAATCAAGAAAGATCTGGCTGAATTCAGGGTGGAACATCAAGTATGGTTTTCGGAAAAAAGTCTGGTGGAAGAGGGCAAGGTTGAAGAAACCTTTGCCTGGCTTGAAGACAAGGGTCTTGCCTATGAACAAAACGGAGCTTTCTGGTTCAAGACCACGGAATTTGGGGATGATAAAGACCGCGTTCTGCGCAAGTCGGACGGAAGCTTAACTTATTTTGCTTCGGATATCGCTTACCATAAGAATAAATATGATCGAGGCTTTGATCTGGTCGTTGATATCTGGGGTGCAGATCATCACGGTTATGTTCCGCGCATGAAAGCGGCTGTTCAAGCCCTTGGCCGGGAACGGAAAGATTTGCAGGTCATACTGGTCCAGTTAGTAAACCTGCTCCGGGCCGGAGAGCAGATCGCCATGTCCACCCGGGCCGGAAAATTCGAGACCTTATCCGATGTTTGCCGGGAAGTGGGGATAGACGCGGCCAGATTCATCTTCTTGACCCGCAGGAGCGACAGTCATCTTGATTTTGATCTGGAACTGGTAAAAAAGCAGAGTATGGACAATCCGGTCTACTATGTGCAATACGCTCATGCCCGGATTTGTTCCTTGATGCGTAAGGCTGAGGAAAGAGGCTTCACGGTTGAAAAAAATATTGACGAACTGTTGCCGATTCTGGACACGGACGAGGATTTTCTTCTTTTCAAATGGATGGAACAGTTTCCGGATGCAGTGATAAGTTCGGCCAGAACTTTGAGTCCGCATCATATTTGTTACTACCTGCAGGAATTGGCGGGCAGGCTGCATCGTTACTATACCGTAAATCAGGTCTTATCCGTGGGCAATAATGATTTGCTGCAGGCCAGATTGATCATTTTGCAGTCCGTGGCCATAGTGCTTAAAAATGGACTCGATCTTCTGGGGGTAAAAGCCCCGGAAAGCATGTAAAATGCAGATTTTAAGCGCAATATCGAAAAAATCTTTGTAGATGAGTAAAGTGGCTAAGAAAAATACAGTTAGAAAAAATACAGGCAATAGAAAAAAAAGCACGAAGAGTTTTAAATTTGAACTTGGCTTTCGGGGAGTTCTTTATCTGGGAGTGTTTATTTTTCTGGCAATGCTATGGTCCTTTATCCTGGGTGTGTTTATAGGCCGGGGGTATAATCCGGAAGATTATGTCCCGGAACTCACCAGGGTTATGCCTTTGCAGGATAGTGCGCACAAACAAAAAGATGTGCCAGAGACTTTGCGGCCCGAAGAACTTGATTTTCTGGAAAGATTGACTCAGCCGGACAATGAAATTGAAGAGTCCGCCGCACCGCGAATAAAAGAAAAGGTTACCGGCCCGGTGAAAAAAGAAATGCGAAAAGAGCCTGTAAAAAAAGAAAGGCAATCAAAAAATAGATTTGAATATATTTATCAGGTTTCGGCTTTTAAAGACCTTAAACGAGCTGAGGAATTGCAGTCCAAATTAGTGCAAGCCGGGATAAGTGCTTCAGTGACCAAGGCTTATGCCGGTTCCCAGCAATGGTATAGAGTGTTTGTCAATTTTAAAGGAACTGAGTCACAAGCTCTGGAAATAAAAAAAGAATTACGTTTATTAGGTATAGCCAAGCCTTTTTTGAAGAGCAAAAAGGCCAGTACTGATTATTGATTTTCAGTCGATGCTGGATTGGGATGCAGTTTTTTAGGCAACTGCTGACAATATGTCCTTTCTTGACCGGAAATGTAAAATTTTCAGACAGGATAAAAGTAGCGGAGGTGAGAAAAGATGCTTAATACAACCTTTGTGCCCGGCAAAGCCTTTTTTACCAAAGGCATAGGACGGCATAAAAATAAATTGCAGTCATTTGAGTTGGCTCTCAGGGATGCCCGGATAGAAAAGCAGAACCTTGTTTATGTCTCCAGCATTTATCCTCCCAAATGCCGTATGTTGAGTGTTGAAGATGGAGTGTCTCACCTCCTTCCGGGACAGATTACATTTTGTGTAATGGCTCGCAACGCGACAAATGAAAAAGGCAGATTGGTCGGGTCGGCCGTGGGTATGGCCTTTCCCGCGAATGAGAGCAATTATGGATATATCTCCGAGCATACCGCTTTCGGTGCCGATGAAAGTGAAATAGGGGATTTTGCCGAGGATCTGGCTTCGACCATGCTGGCCACGACTCTGGGCGTGGATTTTGACGCGGACAAAGCCTATGATGAACGCCGGGAAATATATATGATGAGCGGACAAATCGTGGACTCCGCCTCCGCTCCGTGTGTAACCGTGGGGCAGGCCGGCTTGTGGACGACCACTCTTTCCGCGGTTGTCTTTATCCCCTGATTTAGTAAAAGATTCCTCACGCCCGGTCTGAAGCAGGCCTCGAGGCGCGGAGCCCGCGGAGGAAAAAATATTCATATACCCCGAGTTGGGATAATCCAAATCGAAATCGAAAGAATGAACGTTTTCTGCTATAGGGGATGGCTATTATGCACGCTCTGTTTGATCTGGAAAATACCCGCAGGGACTTAAGGACGGTAAACGTCTGGCCGGTGCCTTATCAGGGCACAGTCAGTTTTATGTCCGGGACGCGGGAGGGTCCGGAAGCTATTGTCCGGGCCAGCCAGGAGATTGAGGTCTATGACTATGAACTGGACACGGAACTGAGCGACCTGTGCCGGATAGAGATGCTCCCGGAATTCGCCTGCTTAGCAGCTGGCCCCCAGGCCCAATGCAGCGCCATGCGTGAGCATTTGAGCGCCTTTGATCCGGACAGGGATTTTTTTCTCCTTCTCGGGGGGGAGCACACCCTGGCATATCCTCCGGTGGAATTTTACGCCCGCAAGTTTCCGGATCTTTTGGTCGTGCAGATAGATGCTCATGCGGATCTGCGTAAAGAGTATCAGGGCAGCCCTTTTTCCCATGCCTGTGTCATGGCCAGGATCCGGGAACTTGGACTGCCCGTAGCCCAATTGGGCATTCGCAGCCTGTGTCGCGAAGAAGGCGAATATATAAAAAAAAATTCCGGAAAGGATTTATATACCTGCTTTGCCTGGGATATGCCTGCGCCCCGGGAAGCGGCCCTCCGGATAGGAGAAATGGCCGGAGACGCCCCGATTTATATTACTTTTGATGCCGACGGCATGGATCCGGCGGTGATTCCGGGAACCGGCACTCCTGAGCCCGGCGGACTTGATTATATATGGGTGGATGAGTTTTTCAAACATCTGTGGCCCGGTCCCCGCCTGGTGGGCATGGATTTTTGTGAACTGACCCCGCTGGGTGCGTCCGGGCGGGTATCCGAATCCACGGCAGCCAAACTGATTATAAAAATTCTTACCCGGTATTTTTATCATGAACGAAGATAAAGACGTGCGTAGCGTAGCCAATCTGCAGGACCCGGAAGACGAGGGTTTTGAATCCCTGGAATCCCTGGATCCGGAGAAAATAGAGGATTTCGAGGAGCTTTTGACCGCCATGGGCCGGACTTCTTTCGGCGGCCGCAATCTTGGCGACGCCCTTGAAGTCACCTCGGAAATGATTCGGGATCCGGACTGCTTCGTGGTCGGGACTTTTTCCGGAGCCATGACCGTGGCCAAGATGGGCACGCTTATCTGCAAGATGATCGACCGCGGCTGGATCAACGCGGTGGTTTCCACCGGTGCGCTTATGGCTCATGGGTTTATCGAGTCCATGGGTATGAAGCACTACCGCTATGAGCCGGAACGCATGGATGATCGCGAACTTTTCCAACGCGGATTCAACCGGGTGTATGATACCCTGGAGCCGGAAAAGAACTTCTGCCAGGCGGAAGAGGTCATGCATAAGATTATGTCCGGAGTGGACCGGAGGGAAACTTTGTCCTCGGAACTTATCTGCCGGCGCATAGGTAAATATTTGTCCGAGAATTTCAGCGGTCCGGGGATTTTGAAAAGCGCCTATGAAAAGGAAGTCCCGGTATATATCCCGGCCTTTACCGATTCCGAGCTGGCTTTGGATATAGCCACGCATATCATGCATAACTATCCCGGCGTTCTGGATGAGCAGGACGCAGATAATTTTTTCTTTCAGTTTAATCCTTTCCTGGACCTGTTCAGTTATACGCAAAAAATTTGTTCATCCGAGAAAACCGGAATATTTACCATCGGCGGGGGAGTTCCCAGAAATTGGGCTCAGCAGGTAAGTCCTTTCGTGGAGATTGCCAGTCAGAGATTGGGCCGGGAACTTCCGTTACGCCGTTTCCAGTACGCGGTGCGCATTTGTCCGGAACCGGTACACTGGGGGGGGCTTTCCGGATGCACATACGGCGAGGGTGTGTCCTGGGGCAAATTTGTGCCTCCGGAACAGGGAGGGCGTTTCGCCGAGGTGATGGCCGATGCCACCCTGGTCTGGCCGCTTCTTTTCAAGGGCGTGGAGCAAAGACTGGCAGGAAAAAATAGTTGCAAAAATATTTGACAGAGCTTGATCTGCGCGTGGAGAAACTTGTCTGGCGCGGCCGGGGGCTGGCCAGGACGGAGCAGGGCAAGGCGGTGATTCTGGAGCCCGGGGTTCTGCCCGGGGAAGAAGTCCGGGTCCGGATTTTGAAAGAAAAAAAAGACCATGTTCTGGCCCGGGCGGAGGAAATTCTCGAGCCCAATCCAAATCGTCGGGAGCATCCCTGCATACACGGAGCCGAGTGCGGTGCCTGTCCTTTTGCGATTATATCCAATCGACTGTCCCTGCAAATAAAAAAAGAAATCCTGCTTGAAACCCTGGCCCGGCAATTGTCGCCGGATTTTTCCCGGAACGCGGCGGAGATGCTGCAAATTGTGCCGTCAAAAAAAGCCTGGAGATACAGATACCGGGGGCAGGTGCATGTTTTGAACGGCGAACCGCATTTCATGCAGTCCTCAACAAATGTCCCTGTTTTACTCCGGGATTGCAAAGTCTTCGCCAGACCGCTTAATCGTTTTTTGCGGGAAAATAGCTCCCATCTGCCGGACGGAAGGCATCATTTGGCTGCTTCACCCGGGGGCGGCCCGGCTGCCTGGAGTGTTGAGAATAAGAGACTGAACTTGCCTCTTGATCCATGGGGCTTAAGTCTGAGCCTTGGGGCGGGCTCCTTTTTTCAGGCCAATTGGAAGCAGAATCTAGAGCTTGTTTCATTGGTTGCAAAGGCTTGTTCCGGTTATGCCCGGGTAGCCGATCTGTACGCCGGAAGCGGCAATTTCAGCCTGCCTCTGGCATCAAAGGGCCATGACGTGCTGGCTGTGGAAGGCTTTAAAAAGGCCGTGCAGGAAGGACGGGATAACGCCGGGGCAAATAATCTGGACAAGGTAAATTTTGTTCGCGCGGATTTATCCCGCCGGGACAGGAATTATCAGGAAATAGAATTATTTTTCCCGCAATGCGCGGTGGTTGATCCGCCCAGATCCGGCGGCGGAAAAGCCGTTGGCAACCTCGGATTCATTCAAGGCCTTGAACGTATCGTCTGGATCTCCTGCGATATAGTCAATTCCTGCCGGGATTTGAAGCCGCTTGTCAGGGAGGGGTGGGAACTGAGCGATATTTATCTCGTGGATATGTTTCCCCAGACCTGGCATATGGAAGTGGTCATGATTCTGGATCGGAAACGGGCTGAATCATGAAACTAATGCTCATGTATTACCAGAGGCTTTTAATGTGACGATAATTTCTTATCAGCTTGTCCTTGGAAATTATGGTCGCGTTTTCCTCCCGTGCTGTCGCTACTATTATTTGGTCCGCTGGGTCGTCGTGAAACGGTTGCGGGAGTATCGTGGACTGGCAGCAGATGGTTGGTGTCAAAGGGACAAGCCTGAGTTTGGGCATATATAGAGCACGGCTAATCTACATCTCAGGATTGCAGGAAATGCCGATGCGTTCTTTTTCTAAAAATTTGCAAAATTCCCACGGCGAAATCGCGGACAGCAGGAGTTCCAAATAACTGTCTACTTTTTTGATTGTATTTTTGGCATTATCCGAAAGTCTATCCGGACGCATATTCCACCATATCCAGGCATGTGTATCCAGCAGGTACTTCATTTAGTTTCCATCCGGAAATGGCCCATTTCCGAACCCAAAACCTGATATTTCTAAATCCGAAAATTTTTGAATTTCCGGATAAGAACCACTTACTTTCCCTGAAAATAGTCATTTAAAGTGGTCATGTCCATGCGACGGTTTTTATGGGATGAAATGATTCGCTGTACTTATTTTGCTTTTTTCCGCGGCCAGAGTTGCGCGGCCAGCATTCCGGAAAACATGAGGAAACAGCCCAGGACGGATCGGTTGTCCATGGTTTCAGAGAGGATGGCCCATCCAGCCAGGGCGGCGAATACGGATTCCAGACTTAAAATAATCGAAGCGTGAGCCGGAGGTGCGTCTTTCTGGGCAACCACCTGAAGGGTGTAGGCTATCCCGGAGGATCCCAGTCCGGCATAAAGGATAGGAATCATAGCCTCTTTTATAGCTTCCCAGGAAATTTCCTCAATAAAGAGGGCAACTATAAGACTGAAAAAGGATGAAACCGCAAATTGGGCCGAGGATAGTTTTATGCAGTCAATACGGGGAGCGAGCCAGCCGATGGCCAGGACATGCAGGGCAAAGGCAATGGCGCATAGAAATATCAGAAAATCACCATAGGCAATAGTCAGTTGACTGGTTATGGTCAGAAAATAAAGACCGACAGCTGAAAGTGTGGCACCGATCCAGCCGCCCAGTCCCGGATTTTGTTTCCAGAAAAGACCGAGCAGGGGAACCAGGACAACATATAGACCTGTTATGAATCCGGCTTTGCCCGCGGTAGTATAGATAAGCCCCACCTGCTGCAGCGAACTCGCAGCGAATAGCAGGCTTCCGGCCAAAAGCCCGCCTTTTAAAACGCTTTTTGCGTCACCGGCCTGCAGGAAATTGTCCCGGACACCTTTTCGGCTTCTAAGCCAGATCAGGGGTAGAAGGCTTATTGCGCCCAGGGCGAATCTGGAGGCGTTGAACAGATGCGGCCCCATATGATCCATGCCCATGCGCTGGGCGACAAAGGCCGCGCCCCAAATGGCCGCGGTTATCAAAAGCAGAAAATCAGCCTTGTAAATATGTACTTTTTCCACGTTCATTTATCAGCTCGCTTTTTTGTTTCCATACGGAAACCTGATATTTCTAAATTCGGAATTTTTGAATTTCCGGATAAGAACTTTTTAGTCATAAGTATTTTATCCGAAATTAATTTGTAGTGCTTCCACTGAAGAATTTGCGCATTCTGCTCGATTTTTTTTTGTAAGTCAATAATGTGTAATATTTGAAAAATACAAAAGCAGTATTCAGATTGACAAAATGAGCGTAAAAAATTATAAATCAATAAATTTCATGTTGTGTATTATGTTTTTGCGATAAAAAGATAAACTAACAGGTCTTTATATATACTAATCGCTGCAATGTTTGGTCGGCTTGCTTGTATATAAATTATAATTGCATCGACATGCAAGATAAATACTGTAAAAATTTAAAAAACAGGAGATATTATGATTACTATTAATGAAAACTATTTGAAATTGCAGTCTTCATATCTTTTTGCGGATATTGCCCGACGGGTGGAATCCTTTCAGCGGGAAAATGCGGAGATGGAAGTGATAAAACTGGGCATCGGCGATGTCACTTTGCCTTTGCCCAATGCCTGTGTCCGTGCCCTGCATGAAGCCGTGGACGAAATGGCCCGTTCGGAAACGTTCCATGGCTACGGCCCGGAACAAGGATATTCCTTTTTGCGTGAAACAATTGCCGAAAATGATTTCGCCTCCCGCGGATGCGATATACAAGCGGATGAAATTTTCGTCAGTGACGGGGCCAAATGCGATACCGGCAATTTTCAGGAAATTTTTTCCACTGATTCGGTAATCGCCGTACCTGATCCGGTATATCCGGTTTACGTGGACACCAATGTTATGGCCGGCAGGACAGGAAAGTCCGCGGACGGACGATATGACGGGATAGTATATCTTGAATCCACGCGGGAAAACGGTTTTGTTCCGGATTTGCCCGGGCGGAAAGTCGATCTTATTTACCTTTGCTACCCGAACAATCCCACCGGCGCGACCATAAGCAGGGACGAACTTCACAAGTGGGTCGATTTCGCCCGGGAAAACAACGCTCTTATCCTTTTTGACGCCGCGTACGAGGCCTTTATCCAGGACAAGGACATCCCGCATTCGATCTACGAAATTCCCGGGGCCAGGGAAGTAGCCGTAGAGTTCCGCAGTTATTCCAAAACAGCCGGGTTCACCGGAACCAGATGCGCATTTACAGTCGTTCCCAAGGAATGCCGCGCATTTGACAGCGCCGGAAACAAACAGGAAATTCATCCTCTCTGGAGCAGGCGGCAGACCACCAAGTTCAATGGAGTTTCATATCCGGTGCAAAAGGCTGCGGCCGCTGTTTATTCCGTTGAAGGGCAGCAGCAGGTATCCAGGAATATTGAATTTTATCTGGAAAATGCCCGCGTTATCCGTGATCAGATGCACGGCCTCGGCTATTCCTGCACCGGCGGGGAGCATTCCCCGTATATCTGGATAAGCGGAGCCGGAGATTCCTGGGATATGTTTGATCTATTGCTGAACAAGGCCGGAGTTGTATGTACTCCCGGAACCGGATTTGGACGTTGCGGCGCAGGATATATCCGCATAAGCGCGTTTAACAGCCGGGAGAATGTTGAAAAGGCCATGCAGCGCATAAGCAGGGCCCTGGGGAAATAAGGGCGGCTATTGCTTGAGTCCGGGCGGTTGAATTGATTTTTGGCTCCTCGCACAAATATGTGCATAGTTTTTTATTGGGATAATCCAAATCGAAATCGGGATCGTTATCGAAATCGAAATCGAAAGAATATGTCATTCGATGCAGGTGTCCCTTCAGCTTATGGGGTCGATTCCGATCCCGATAGCGATTTCGATACCGAAGTAAGAAAATCCCAATAACTAGGTTGGGAACTCGGAATATAGGCTGTCCACCATTCGTCATCCTGCACCCAAATTTAAATTTGAGTGCGACGTCCGATATTTTGTGCGGATTCTTGAGACGATCCTGGTTTTTAGGGCTCTTTAAACTATACGCACAAAAAATTGTTGACCCTGACTTTGGCCTGAGATATAGAAAGCGACTTCATGCGGTGAGTGTAGCTCAGTAGGTAGAGCCCCTGGTTGTGGCCCAGGTGGTCGCAGGTTCAAATCCTGTCACTCACCCCAATTCAAAAAATAAGGCCCGTTTTCTTGCGGGCCTTTTTGTTTGGGCTGGTTTTAATACTGAAAACCTATCAGCTCGCGCACCTCGCGCATATTTTTTTCCGCCTTTTCCCGGGCTGCTTCATTCCCCCGGCGCAGAATATCCCAGACCATGTCCGGATTTTCATCCAGTTCTTTTCTTTTTTTCAGAATCGGTTCCAAAAATTGTTCCAGGTTGTTCAGGAGCACTTTTTTGCAGTCAAAGCATCCCCATTTGGCCTGAGTGCAGTTTTTCCGTATTTCCTGCCTGGTTTCCCGGTCTGTCAGCAGTTGATGATACGGGTACATATTGCATACATCCGGATCGCCGGGATCATTTTTCCGCTTGCGGTTTGTATCGGTGAGCATGCCTTTGACTTTGGGAACAATGGTGTCCATGGTTTCGCTCATGTAGATGCAGTTCTGATAACTCTTGCTCATTTTCCGGCCGTCCAGTCCGGGCAGTTTGGCCGATTGCGTAAGCTTGGCTTCCGGCTCGGGGAAGAATTCACCGTATAGATGATTGAACCTGCGGGCGATTTCCCGGGTCAATTCCAGGTGAGGGAGCTGATCCTGGCCCACAGGTACGAACTGCGGTTTGTACATAAGGATGTCCGAGGCCATAAGAACCGGATAGCCGAGAAAACCGTAGGTGTTCAAATCCTTGGCCTGCAATTCCTGTTTGATTTCCTTGTATGTCGGATTGCGCTCCAGCCAGCCGAGCGGAGTAATCATGGACATGATAAGGGTCATCTCCGCGTGTTCCTTTAATTCCGACTGCAAAAAGAGAGTAGAGCGGTCCGGATCAAGCCCGCCGGCGACCCAATCCTTGACAAGCTCCGGGACAAAGCCTTTAATTTTTTGCGGGCTGGCGTATTCACTGGTCAAGGCGTGCCAGTCGGCCACAAAGAAAAAGCACTCGTATTCTTTTTGCAAGTCAATCCAGTTTTTGAGCACGCCGAAATAGTGCCCCAAGTGCAGGGGGCCGGTGGGGCGCATTCCGGAAACTATTCTTTTGCTTTGCATAATACCTCTTATTGGAAAAAAATTTTGTATATGAAATTAACCACGTATCCCAGGCCTTTTCCCAGAATACCGGTAAAAACCAGAATGAGGATTATAAAAAAACCGAATTTTTCAATTTGCATGTATTGATTGGCTATATGCGGAGGAAGAAGCGAGGCGAGAATTTTGCTTCCGTCCAGCGGCGGGATGGGAATAAGATTGAATATCCCCAGAATGAAATTGACCAGGACTCCGGCACTGGTGATGTAAGCCATTGGAAGAAGTATATTTTGCTGCACATTTGGGGAAACCATGGGCAATATCTGGTTTACAGCCAGATATAAAAAATAAAAGCCGAAGGCGAGGATGAAATTTGCGGCGGGTCCGGCTACGGAAACCAGGAGAATATCCCGGCGGTAGTTTTTGAAGTATCTGGGGTCGATCGGCACCGGTTTGGCCCAGCCTATTCGCCGGGTAATTACCAAAACCAAAGTCCCCAGTGGATCCAGATGTTTTATGGGATTAAGGGTCAGACGCCCGGCATTTTTGGCCGTTGGATCTCCCAGTAAATAGGCCACGTAACCATGAGCCACTTCATGGCAGGTTATGCCCAGAAACAGGGGGATGGCAAAGATTGCCAGTTCGCGAAGCATGGAGGCTATATCCGGCATATATTTTTCCCGTTGCGGTTAAAAAGTCAGATTCGATTGCAGGGTATGTCACTGAGTTGTTCAAGCATATCTTCGGTCATCAGGCCTATCAGGTCCTGTATCTCAAAACTTGTATTGCAAGCCCGGCAATACATGATTACATTGCTTCACAGGCGTTTTATCCGTAATTTGTGACCACATTCAGGACAGTCAGGCGTTTGTTTTTCTCTGGTAAAGCGTGTATTATTAAACATATAAGCGGTTAAAAAATGTACATTTTATAAGTGAGTCTGGTCCACTTTACTGGCATGGAGAACAGATGTCTCGTGCCTTCGGACTGCAGCAAATTTGCGCAAGAAAATTCGGTAAATCTTTTAATATGCTGGATAGTTATAATTTATATTAAAAATCCGGCGAACTGTTTTTTATGTAACAGGCAATGACAAAATATTTTGATTCGAGGCTATTCAGCCTTTCGAACCGCTAATTTCTAGTTTTAAGCTTCAAAAATATCAAGGAGAAAAATATGAGCGATATGGATCGGTTTTCCGATGAACTGGCGGATGAAGCCTTGAAGGAAGCAGCCAGTACGTTTTTCGGCAAACGGCGCAAATTGGAAGATGATATCGAGCTGTTTGAAAGCAAAGTCGATGAATTGAAGAAAAAAGCCGACGAAGTCAAAAATATAATTTCCGCAATCAATAAATTGCTGTTGAGAAAGCAATACCGGGATATTTTCTGGTTGATTCCGGGGACAAAAGAGTTTGCCCAGATTGAGGAACAGGAAGCATTGTCCAGGACTAATATTGACATACCTTTTGGACTGACCCTTTTCAGTCGTTATTTCCGGCTGGTCCAAGAGCTTTATGAGCGGACAGCGGAAAAAATAAAAGTTTATAATCATGGAGAGTACACCAATCATCCGGATATTCCCGGCAAAAAAGTGGCCTCTATCAGTTATTCTTACATTGCCAGGTGGCTGGATGAAATAAATGCGAATATTGACAAGATTAATTATTACCATAAATCAAGCGATGTCTTGCAGTTTGCTAAAAGGATTGATGTATTGAAGATGGAAAAAGAAAAGATAGCCGGTGCTGATTTTAAATACGATTTAGATGAGGAAATGAAGATAAGCCATTTGCAGATGGATGATTATAATATTCCTGAATTTTCTGATATCCCGCAGGGAAAGGATTTGCACGGTCGAATAAAAAAGGTGTGCGCGAAGGCTTTTGCCAGTAATAAAAAAGAAATCGGCGGACTATTGAAGACAATAAAAAAGAGCGATGCCGAGTAAGCAAAAAACACAGGGCATCGATCGCCTTTTTCGGGACAATCCGGCTGAATACCCGGATCAGCCCGGGGTATATCTGTTCAAGGACGAGCGGGGCAGGATCATATACGTGGGCAAGGCCAAAATCCTGCGCAAACGTCTGGCTTCCTACTTTCAAAGCCGGGAAAGGCTTACGCCCAAAACCAGGGTCATGCTTTCCCGGGCTAAAAGCGTGGATACCATTTGTACCCATTCGGAAAAAGAGGCCCTTTTACTGGAAGCTAGCCTGATCAAAAAACATCGGCCTCGATACAATATTGTCCTTCGGGATGACAAACGCTATCTTTTATTCAAAATTGACACCCGGAAAAAATATCCGCGAATAGAGCTTACCCGTAAGGTCGGCAGGGATAAGTCAGAATATTTCGGGCCGTTTACCTCAGCGGACAAGGCCCGGGAGACCCTTAAAGCCATCCACCGTATATTTCCGATCCGCAAATGCAGCGAACGTAATTTCAAGAATCGGGTTCGTCCCTGTTTGCAGTATCATATCAACCGGTGTCTGGCTCCCTGTGTTTTTGACGTCTCCCCGCAGAAATACGCCCAAATGGTTTCCAGAATAAGCATGTTTTTGCGCGGCAGGTCCCGGCCTTTGATGCAGGAGATGGAAAGGGATATGCACAAGGCCGCAAATGAACTCCGGTTTGAGACGGCTGCCGTTCTCCGGGATCGAATCAAGTCGGTCAGGGAAACCGTGGAAAAACAGGCCGTGGTGGTCCCCGGCGGGAGTGATCTGGATGTTGTGGGTTGGAGTCATGCCGATGACGGTCTGTGCCTGGGGGTTATTTTTGTCCGGGATGGCAAGATGCTGGACAGCCGCAATTTTTACTGGCCGGAATATTCATTGGCCCAATCCGAATTTTCCGGTTTGATTGTCAGCTTTTTGAGTCAGTTCTATACTCCGAACAGCTTTGTCCCTCCCAAAATAATTGTTCCCCGGGAAATAGACGACTCCGCCCTGGAAGCGCTTCTGGAAGATTATCGGGGGGCTGCGGTAAAAATTGAGACGCCGCAGAGCCGGGCGGCAAAGGAATTGGTGGGGCTGGCCGCGGAAAACAGCCGGTTTTATCAGGCAAAAAAGAATAAGGATCAGGCCCGGATCGATCTGGCTTCGGTGTTTAAGATGCAGGATGAACCCCGGCATATAGAGTGCGTGGATGTTTCCCATCAATCCGGGGAAAACCCGCGGGCCGGAAAAATTGTTTTCGCCGACAGTGATTTTTTACAGGAAGAATACCGTATATATAATATTTCCGAATCCATCAGGGGGGATGACTGCGCAGCCCTGCGTGAATTTGTGCACCGCCGTATTCAGTCCGGGCCTCCCTGGCCGGATCTGCTTTTGATCGACGGAGGAAAGGGGCAGATAAACACGGTTTCTGCAGGTTTGCAGGCCATGGATGCCCACGGGCTTTTTCCCGTAGCCGGGATAGCCAAGGGGCCCAGCCGGAGAAAAGGCGAGCTTGAAGATCGTATTTTTGTTCCCGGCCGCAAGAATCCGCTGAATATTTCTCCGGGCAGTCGGGAACTTTTGTTTCTGCAGCGCCTCCGGGATGAGGCGCACCGATTTGTCCTGGGCCGGATGCGCAGTTCCCGCAGCAGCAGTCAAACGGTAAGTTCCATGGAATCCATACCCGGAATAGGACCGGAGACAGCCACATTGCTTCGGGAAAGATTCGGCACCCTGAAAGCGCTCGCCGGCGCGGAAGACGGTGAATTGCAGTCCGTTCCCGGCATCGGCCCGAAAAAGGCGAAAAGCATCAAAAAATATTTGCAGGATTTGACTGCAGACAATAATGAGAAACCAAACCTATGAGCTTGGGGTGTTCTGTATTCGGGATCGGCTTTGATTAGTTTCCATCCGCAATTGACATGGAAATAATTACAAAATTTGGTGAACAGATACCAAAATATGAAAAATAAGAAAAATTTTTTAAATCCCTTTGTCTTTCCGGTTTTTCTTTTTGCCGTGACCATAATGGTCGGAACTTTGGTTCTGCATTTGCCAATATCTCTGGCCGAAGACGAAATTTCCTGGGTTGACGCCCTGTTTACCGCTACTTCCGCCACCTGCGTGACCGGGCTTATTGTCGTTGATACCGGTTCCTTTTTTTCCGAATTCGGTCAATGGGTCATATTGGTTCTCATTCAGCTCGGCGGATTGGGCATTATGACCTATGCCTCGCTTATCTTTTTTTTATGGAGAAAAAAGATATCCATAACCGACAATATTGCCGTGGGCCAGACTCTTTTGCACAGCGCCGGATTTCGGCTGGGCAAATTTTTGCAGAAAATGGTTTTGACCGTGATCGGTATTGAAGTGGTCGGAGCGGTGGTCATGCATTTTCTTTCCCCGGTTGAGTTCACATTTTTTTCTTCCGCTTTTCATTCGGTATCCGCGTTCTGCAATGCCGGATTTTCCCTTTTTCCGGACAGTTTGAGCCGCTTTCAGGGCAACTGGCCGGTGAATCTTTGTTTTATTGCTTTGATTATCCTGGGCGGCTTGGGATTCGGAGTGATAATGGAGGTGAGCGGATTGTATCACCCAACTTTATCGCGGGGAAAACCGGGGATTACCAAAAAAAGAAAAATTTCCTGGCATTCCCGGATCGTTGTCCAGACCACCTTATTTTTGATCCTTTTCGGCTGGGCGGTGTTTTTGTTCACAGAGCCCGTGGGCGGAATAGAAAAGTCCGGAACTGGTTGGGGAGCCCATATCCTGGCTTCCCTTTTTCAGTCCGTGACCAGCCGGACCGCCGGATTCAATACCGTGGAAATCGGCGGTATGACCAATGCCTCCCTTCTTATTCTGATTCTGCTTATGTTCATCGGCGGATCACCCGCTTCCTGCGCGGGTGGAATTAAAACCACTACTTTCCGTTCCCTTCTGGCCTTTGCCTGGTCGAGCATCAGGGGCAGGCGGCAGGTAGTAATCGGCAAATTCGCCTTGAACCGGGAAACAGTGAATAAACTTATGGCCCTGGTAATTTTTTCCCTGGTGATCATATTCACTTCAGCCTTTGTCCTGCTTATTATTGAAGGACAGAAACTTCCGCATTCCCATTCGCATGGCATTTTTATAAAAACGCTTTTTGAATGCGTGTCCGCTTTTGCCACTGTCGGGCTGTCGACCGGGATTACCTCGGACCTGAGCACGGCCGGAAAACTGGTGATAACCGTGCTTATGTTCACCGGCCGCCTGGGCTTGATACTTTTTTTGAGCCTGTTGCAGAGTTGGCAGAGGCCGGAGCACTTTTCCCGGGCCGAGGAAACTTTGATGGTCGGTTAAATAATTTTGATCCGGAAATTGCATCTGGCCACCAAGTTTTTTGCTTTTCGTGTTTTTGGCCCGCGGTTTTCTGATGCCCACCGCTGGGGTATGCCTGCTCCCTCTGGACTCACTGGTTCAGAGGAGGGCGAATTTTTGATTTTTTGTAAATGAATCAGTCAAGGAGAATATCATGGCCAAAAGGGAAATCGGAATAATCGGACTGGGCAAATTTGGTTTTTTTCTGGGCAAATCACTTACGGACCTCGGACATACAATTCTCGGAATCGATCGTAAACAGGATAATATTCGCCGTTCCCAGGATGTGCTTGCACATGTATACGAAGCCGACGCCACGGACAAAACCGCTCTTTCCCAGCTTGGAGTGGCCGATCTGGACGAAGTGATTATCAGCGTGGGCCAGTCCATGGAGGCGAGTATATTGATCTGCCTGCATCTAAGGGAGCTTGGCGAATGCAAGTTGATTTGCAAGGCGATAAGTGAGGACCATGAAAAAGTTCTGCGCAAGATAGGAGTGGAGGAAATAATTTTCCCGGAGAGATTCGCCGCGGCCCAGCTGGCCCGTAGGATGGCCATTCCCGGTCTTATAGATTATCTGCCTTTTGGGGAGGACATTGTTCTGCGTGAACTCGAAGTACATAAATGGGAAGGAAAGAGCCTGCGCGATCTGGACCTGACCAATGAACACAATATTCAGGTAGTGGCCATAAAAAGGAAGGGGGCCGGACAGTTCAGCTTTGTTCCTCAAGCCAGGGAAGAGCTGAGCAAAGGGGATATCCTGGCGGTTTTGGGCAATGAAGACGATGTGGACCGTTTGAAGCCGTGATTGTGACTGCTCAATACAAAAGAGTGATTATACTGAGAAGTTTCATTAAAAAATCCCAAAAGCTTCCCAAAAGGGAGTTGAAGATAGCCCAAGATAGGGCCAAGGAGGTACAGAATGGCTAAAACCATGAATGAAATTTTTTAGGTTCGTCTCAAGAATCTGTGCAACACATTTCATATTGTTGGGATTTTTTTCTTCGGGATCGAAATCGCTATCGGTATCGGAATCGACCCCATAAGCCGAAGATTCCTCCCGTACCGAATGACATATTCTTTCGATTTCGATAGCGATCCCGATAGCGAATTGGATAATCCCAACGGTTAGTCAACTCAATTATTTTTGATAAAAACATTTAATCTCAGCGTATTAATTCTTACCTGCAGGTTCCTGGCAACAAAATTTTGCACAGATTGATGTGAGGAGCCATTTTTTAAAATTGCCAGGAAAGTGCGGGCACTCCTTTTATCAAGCCCAGCTCGTGGCAATATTTCCCAAAAAGGGTGATTGCGGCCAGGTTTTCCGGGGGGAGGCCGTAGTGCATGGTCCGCCAGTATCTGATTACATCCTCGGATTTGAAACGGCCCGGAGGGCGTTTGTCCACGATTGAGGGCATTTTTTGCGGCAGATCCGGCTTCATATTCTCTATGATTTGATGCAGCCTTTTTATCTTTTCTATTTTTGCCGGCTCAAGACCGTCCCGCACGATCCAGACTGCGAATACAAAGGGCAGATCGGTAAATTTTCTCCATTCCCGGGCCAGATCAAATACCTGATATCCGGTTGGGGGATTCAGCCAGGTTTCCAGGGCGAAGTTCCCGATTTCCAGAAAAGGCAGGTCGGTATCAGTTCCGCGGCCGGGTTCGGAGTTTATCCATTCCGGCTCGGGCAGATCCCAGGCGTATTTCCAGAGTATCTTCAGCAGAGCCACCGAGGTGGCCGAGGCAGAGGTAAGGGAAATCTCTCCGCCTTGGCGGATGTAGTCTTTCAGTCTGTCCCCGTGTACCGGAGTGCAGAAGATAACGCTTTGCACTTCCCGGGATGCGCTTATGCCGTTATCCGGGAGGAGGTGATAGAGTTCGGCGTTTTCAAGATATTCAAAAAGTGAAGCCGGGGCCATGTCCACTTCTCCCCGCCTGAGGAGCATATTCAGCTCCGAGGGATGTCCTTCCAGAAAATCGATGCCTTGCGCGGACAGGCCGTTATCTTTTTTTAAGAAATAAAAAACCGGCCAGATATTCAGGTAGTTTATCTGGCCGACTATCAGGTTTTGCGTTCCCATGAAGATTTATTTACAAGGAAATCACCTTGTCTGCAAGCTGCAGGCTGGTGACCACGTCCAGCATATTGGTCGTTTCCCCGACTTCCTTTTGTTCCAGGAGCTGAAAAAAATCCAGACAGGTTCCGCATACCAGAAGTGAAACGCCGCTATTCAAGAGGTTTTTGAGTGAGTCCAGGGTCGGGCTGTCCTTCAGGGCCAGACGGACCGCGCCATTAAGCAGAATAACCCGCCACAATTCGTCTCCCGTTTCCGGCAGGGTGGCCAGAAAATTATGCATCAGTTTTGTCCCCAATTCATCATCACCATGACCGATTTTGTCCTGGGTGATGAATACCAGTGTCTTTCTTTCTCCTGTTGGCCGTGCTGTTTTTTTTCCTCCGAAAGCCTCCGCTCTTGTATTGGATGCGTCTTTTTTATCCCCGGCTGTGGAAGTGATTGTCCACTGGCCTTCCTTTTCTTCTGTATTTACAATTTCATAACCCTGAGAGCCGAGAAACCGGCATACATTTTCCCGGGCCGGTTGGTTGTCGACGATTATCTTGATTGTCCCGGGATAACCGGAATCAATGACCTGCTTGCATTGCAAAACCGGTTGAGGGCAGGGCAATCCCTGGCATTCCAGTATTTTTTCGCGCATATAAACTCCTTTATTCTTGCTTGAGACTCTTTGCTTTGAAGTGTAATATAAAATTGTAGCGATGAAGTCCTGGCATCCTGTTTATTCATTTCCCGTGGCCAGTACAAATAGATAAACATAATCGAAAATACGTTTTTTCATCAGCATTTTTGATGGATTGCAACTGTTCACCAAAAAAGGAAAATATATGAATATAAGTATTAAAGATATTCTGAAACTCGAGGTCGCGCCCGCCCTGGGCTGCACTGAGCCCACGGCTGTCGCGCTGGGCGGGGCTGCCGCGGCATCTTTGGGACCACGGGAATCCGTGCCGGACAGAATAGACATCCGGGTGGATCCGAATATTTTCAAAAACGGCCTGGCGGTCAATATTCCGGGCACAAACGGTCGCTGCGGCCTGGATCTGGCATCCGCATTAGGCTGTCTTTTCGGCGATCCGAAAAAAAAGATGCAGGTTTTGCAGGGAGTAAAAGAGGCCGATGTCCAAAAAGCGGTTGAGTTGATCGCTTCCGGTAAGGTTAAGGTCGATCTGGCCGAGGACAGACACGGCATATATGTGAAAACTACTGTCCGGCACGGAAACGATAGTTATGTTTCGATTATTGAAACACAACATGATCATGTAACTGAATTATACGTCAACGGAAATTCCGTTGATAATCCCTTTGCGCCCCATCCGGGAAAAAGTCAGGCCTCGTTGAATGTCAGCGAACTGGAGGCGGTATTGCATGATCTGTCTCTGGAAGACGCCCTGGAAATATCCGCGGGCATTGATGAGGGGGACATGGATTTTATTGAACGGGGCATAGAAATGAATATGCGTCTGGCTGATTTTGGTCTGAATAATGAGTGCGGACTGCAGGTGGGCCGGAAACTGAGAGGCATGGAAGGCAAATGGCTAAATCCGGATATTGTGCATGAATGCCGGGTATATACTTCAGCCGCGGCTGATGCGCGCATGGCCGGAGTTCCTTTGCCGGCCATGAGTTCGGCCGGAAGCGGGAACCACGGTCTGACCGCGATTATCCCCATTAAACTGGTCGCGGATAAAATCGGGGCTTCCCGGCGCGATTTATGCCGGGCCGTCGCTCTCAGCCATGTGATTACCGCCTGTGTCAAGAGTCATACCGGAAGACTTGCCGCAATATGCGCCTGTTCCGTTGCTTCGGGTGCGGGAGCGGCCTCGGCCGTTGCCTGGCTTCTTGGCGGCGATAAAAAGCAGATCGGTTCGGCAATAAACAATATTATCGAAGATCTGGCCGGAGTTATATGCGACGGGGCCAAGAACAGCTGCGCCCTCAAGTTGGCGACTGCTTCCGGAAACGCGGTAACGGCTGCTTTTTTTGCCTTGAATGGGTTGGGAGTACAGGCAACTGACGGCATAATAGACGCAAGCGCGATGCGTACAATAGCCAATGTGGGCCGCATGAGTTCTCAGGGCATGACCGAAACAGACAAGATAATTTTAAAAATCATGTTGGACAAATTTACTGATAAGAAGTAATGTTCATTCTGAATGTTTTTTTTCGTGCTTAACTCAAAATAGGAGGTTCTTTTTATGCTTAAGAAATCACTATACGTAGCTGTATTGTGTTCTTTCATTCTAGCCAGTGCGGTTTCAGCTTCCGCGAGTGTGAAATTGCCCAAAGTGGATAATTTTTATATCTTGATGGATGCTTCCGGCTCAATGGGCGAGGAATACGGGCAGACCGGCAAGGATAAAATTGCCGTGGCCAAGGATCTTATTCGTGCGATGAATGCCCAGATTCCCGAACTTGATTATGACGGCGCTTTGTACCATTCGGGACCGTTAACAACAGTGCAGCCTATGTCGCCTTATGATCGCGCATGCATGGCCAGAAATATAGCCAAGCTCCCGGACAGCATGTCCCCGTGGTTTGGCCATCCCACTCCTTTGGGACTTGATATGAAAGAGCTGGGAACAAAACTGGAAGCTGTAAGGCAGGACAGGACTGCGGTAATTATCTTTTCCGACGGCGGTTCGAATGTCGGCGAAGGGCCGGCCCAGGCCGCAAAGGAATTGGACGCGAAATATCCGGGCACGTTTTGTTTTTATGCCGTGAGTCTGGCCAACCGTCCGCATTGGGACAAAAGACTGCAGGAAGTGGCCAAAATCAATTCCTGTTCCAAAAAATATGCGGCTTCCTGTTTTAATGACCCTGAACGGATTGCCGGTTTTGTGCACGAGGTCTTTTATACTTATGCCCCGGATGCGGACAAAGACGGAGTTGTCGATGCCAATGACCGCTGTCCCGGAACCCCGGCGGGAGCCCAGGTTGATAAGTATGGCTGCGCCTTGGATGACGATAATGACGGGGTTATAAATCTCTATGATGAATGCCCGAATACTCCGGCCGGTGTTAAAGTCGACGCGGTCGGCTGCGAAGTTAAGGTCCCTGAATCCATTGTTCTTTTGGATATAGAAGGCGAAGCCCTGTTTGAAGTGGACAAGGCTGAAATAAGCTCCGGATATTACAAAAAGCAGCTCGACGAATTGGCTGATTTCATGCTTGAATTTCCGGATGCAATGGCCATGGTTGAGGCGCATACTGACAGTACTGGCCCGGCCGAGTACAATAAAAAACTCTCCGAAAAGCGGGCCGAAGCGGTCAAAGCCTATCTGGTTAACAAGGGAATAGATGCCGGCAGGATAAGCGCTGTTGGAATGGGAGAGGCCCATCCTGTTGCGGACAATGATACTTTTGTTGGCAGAAGAGAAAACAGAAGAGCGGTAATTGATGTTCTGATTCCGTAAGGTTTTAAAGGCAATATTATCGCTTTCAGGCCGCGAAGATTGTTGATGCAAAATTCGCGGCCGTTTTTATCCGAAAAAATAATAGGTGATCATTCCGGCAATAAAAGGGGTGGCGAAAACCGTGACAATGCGGACGAGCATGAATTTCGGCCCCATGATCGTCAGCTCAAAAGGCAGTTGCCCAAGTCCAATGACCGCCCATCCAGTTATCAGCGCGACAGTTGCCCCTATTCCGGCTCCGGATTGATATATAGCCGAAATAACAGGGAAAGACACATACGGGCCTCCGGCAAGCAATGCCCCGGCGATGCTTCCGATGCATATTCCCTTGAATCCTGACTTGGTTCCGATCCAGGTATGTATCAGCTCGGGCGGTATTGCGACCTGAATGAACCCGGCCAGCAAAAAGGCGAGGATTAAAAGGGGCGTGAGGTTAATCAGCATTTTTTTCCCCGCCCTTAAACCGCGGCGGTGACTGCCGTCTTTGCGTTTATAGGCGATTATGTACAGCCAGACAGCCATTGCCAGAAGTACCAGAAAAGCTGTCAGCATTTTGTGGATTCCTGTTCTGAGTTGGCGGGGAGATCCGTTTTCAGTTTTGGAATGCTTTCGCGAATGGCCGCCGTATAGCCGGAAAAAAGAAAATTAGCCGCAATGCCCAGCAGAATGGGAAAGACAAAGGTTACTGCATAGCGAATAAAGACTAATTTGGGATCAAGCAGCGCGAATTCCATGGGCAGTCTGGATAGAGACCATAAATTTTTAGCGGCAAGAAACGCGATCACCCCGCCTATGCGCGCCCCGGACAATAGAAAAGTAGCCGCCAGCGGGAAAAAAATATACGGACCGCCGGGGATTATGGCTCCAGCCAGAGATGCCAGAACTATTCCCCGCAGACCGGATTTGTGCCCCATCCATTTATCAACCGTCTGGGTGGATACGACTTCGGAAACCAGTCCGGCCAGAACAAAAGCTGCCAGTAAAAGCGGAACAATTTCAAAAAGAGTCTGTGCACTTATTAAGAGAGCTTTCATTACAGCAGGCCAGCCGTTGCGGACGAAAGCCGCAACGCCAAGACCCGCAATTGCCAGGCTCATAATTAATAGAGTCTTGCGCATAAAAATATCCTTAAGAATCCAAATTTTTTTTGCATATATTCTTGAGACGAACCCTGGTATTTTGGGTCCCTCGACGTTTCGCAGGGATTTTATTCGAGTGATCCTTCCTGATGTTCCTGACAAGAGGTTCGCATATTTTCCTGCCCTCGCCAAAAGGGGGAAGGCGGACCACGGGAAGGAACATAAACACTCGTTTTCAAACCAATGGGCATTGCCGATAACAAAAACGGCCTTCCCCTGGAACCAGCGAGGCCGAGGGGGGGGCAAGCATCCCCTTTGGCGGGACTTAGGAAATACAGAACCGAAAGTTCGGCAGCAAAAGTATCAGGAGAATAACTCACAAAAATCTATGCATTACGTCGAAGAGTCTTATTTTGGTGCATAGTTACGTCCGTTTAAAGAATCGAGTTCCCGGATGATCGTGGCGATCATATCCTGCAGTTTTTCAAAATTGGACAGAGTTAAATCCAGATCTCCATCACTTGAGGCAAGCTCTCCGGAGTATGCTATTTCACTGCCTTCATCCGCGCCCAGCAATTTTAACGATCCTTTAAGCGAATGGAAAAGCCGTCCGGCTTCAGTCAAATT
>JBNJHA010000017.1:37528-39748 GCA_051748085.1 Thermodesulfobacteriota bacterium | reverse complement strand
GACAACTTACTGAAATGTTTATGTTTAGTCAATATTCAAAATGCAGTAGGACTGCAAGGTTGATGTAACAATTTCACGGATTTAGCATAATACATAGAAAAAAGAACAATAAAACAAATTTTTTCATTCTTTAATCCTCCATTTTTTTTGTTTTGCCGGCCCATCTTTCCGGATTTGCTCTTTCATATATATTGAGGTTGGCCAGATGTTTTACTTCTTTCGAAATTGGAATATCCTTACTTACCAAGGGGGCTAATTCCAGTTCACACAGAACCAAGACACGTTCATTTTATGTATCTTAATTTTGAGCTTGCCGCAATAACCCTATATGTCAGGTCCAAGCGGACAAAGACAGAACAATAGGCTAGGAAGCCATCCAAGATAAGAATATCAAAAGAGAAACGCAGATATTATTGACATGTAAAAATAAAAATGTTCTATAAACTTTAATTTATTTAGACAATAATAAGCAAAAAACAGACAAGGAGGAGAGTATGCGCTTTTTAAAGAGTACGTTAATGATAGTCGCCCTATTTTGTTTTGGACTTGTTGGTTGCGGTCCAGGCATAAATTTGAATGTGGATACTTTGCCCGTCAGTTCCAAGTTTGGCCAGTTAAAGCCTCGTGTGCCGAAAGATAAATGTATTTATATCCCAGAAGAGGAAGCACCGTCAAAAGATAAGTATACCGTTTTGGCTCGTTACGTAGTTCAAGAGAGTACTCAGGTCACACATTCTCAGGGTCCTCAAACTATGATTTGCCACGTTTTTGAAAAAGCTCGGGCACAGGGAGCGGATGCAGTGATTGTAGAAAGTATGGATACCAAGAATGTGGCAGGTTATGCTAGGACATCCCCTGTTATTAAATTGAAGGCCATCAGATTTAATCAAAATATTCCGCAGGGCGCCCTTGATTAAGCTTACCATTAAAAAATGTAAAAAAAGCTCATCCGATTAATACGCATCTAGATACATGAACCTTATACTTTAGGAAAAATATTTCTTCGGCTAAATAAGGATGGAGCACCTAATAAGCAGAGCCCTCCAGGCCGTATGGCCTGGAGGGAAGCAAAAGGGAACAAAGGGACATTATGTTGCAAGTTTAGTTATGTTGTCGGTTTATCCTGTCCATGTATTATGATACCCTGCCTTTCCCCCAAACTCTGCTTTGATTTTTAAAGTACCCAGAATAGCCCGCCCTTTGAAAAACAATTGAATTGGGGGTCGGACCTGCACAACCTACTTAAATTTCACAGAATACATCACACAAAAACCTGTTTTTTTTCCTTAGAATCTCTTTTTTACCCTAAAAATCAGCGCGGCAAGCGGCAATTAGCTCCTGTAATGTGTACACGTCATCTTGGCTTTTCCCCTTCCACCGGGGGTATGCCTCGGTAACGCATATGAATCGATGATTCTGATTGACTTCACAAATTTATTTGTGTATCTTCATTGTAGACACAGGTTGTCAAGATTACAAATATTGGAGGTCAACATGAAAACACGTGTTCAGAAGTGGGGCAACAGTTTAGCTCTCCGTATTCCCAAGTCCTTCGCGGTAGAGGTGGGTCTCGAAGCGAATGCGACTGTGGAACTATCCCTTGTAGAAGGAACGCTCGTTGTAAATCCGATCATTCAGCAACCACTCACTCTTGACGAGCTCTTACGCAATGTCACCGACGAAAACATCCCCGGCGAATGGAACACTGGGCCGGCAGTCGGTAAGGAGGTCTGGTGATACAGAAAGGTGCATATATACCGGAAAGAGGAGATGCTGTTTGGATAACGCTTGATCCGCAAGCAGGCCACGAGCAGGCAGGACGTCGACCTGCCCTGGTCCTGTCTCCCTCCGCCTATAATGGTCGAGTTGGATTGGCACTGTTATGCCCGATCACCACACGGGTGAAAGGCTATCCTTTCGAGGTTCCCTTGCCTGCTGGTTTACCCGTGACAGGTGTAATAGGGGCGGATCAGGTGATAAGCCTGGACTGGCGTGCACGTAAAACAACCAGGATCGCTGCCGTCCCGGTGGAAATCGTTACCCAAGTCGCAGACCGTCTTCAAATTTTGCTCATAGAGTGCGGTTAAAGAATAAAATTGGCTTGTGCAGGCAAAGCGAGCCGCAATCCAAACCGTTTATTGGACAAGCCCAGTCACCATGTATAGAAAATAGGTTTTTCGGGGGAACTTCACAGACTTCTCAAAGAAATTCAAAACTCTT
>JBNJHA010000017.1:34198-37428 GCA_051748085.1 Thermodesulfobacteriota bacterium | reverse complement strand
GCAATCCAAACCGTTTATTGGACAAGCCCAGTCACCATGTATAGAAAATAGGTTTTTCGGGGGAACTTCACAGACTTCTCAAAGAAATTCAAAACTCTTAAGGAATCCTTCGGCGACCTCGGCATCGACTTCGAGGAAAAGGCTTTTTATGACATCCTAATGGCTCTGGCGATCAAGTATGACTTTGAGTACCCGGAAGACAAGCTGCTGAACCTTGCCAAGGAGGTTAAGAAGGTCGTTGATGATAAATCCAGATTTTCCGACTGGAATGAGCGTGACGACATTAAAGCCGAATTGAAGGTCGAGCTGATCCTCCTGCTTGCCAGGCACAAATACCCTCCTGTGGACCGCGATGAGGTCTATAAAGAGATCTTCGAGCAGGCTAAAACTTCAAAAAATATCAAGGGACTAAATAGAAGTGATAGACCGCAAACAAAAACTGATTGATCTGGGGCCTGATGCGCTGGCAGATGCTTTGCTGAATCTTGCCGTTCATTCCGATGAGGCGGAAGACCTGATTGAACAGCTGATTGCCATACCGAAGGCGAATGTTCAGCGATTTAAGAAAAAGCTTTCCAGCCTTAAACGCCGAAAACGATTCATTGGATGGCGCGAATCCGCCGGTTTTTCACGTGAACTGGAATTGCTGCTGCAGGATCTGAAATCCGGTGTGAATGATCCGCTCACCGGCATTGAACTGGTTGCGGCTTTTTACGAAGCCGACAACACCATTTTTGAGATGTGCGACGACTCCAGCGGCTATATTGGTGATGTTTTCCGCTATGATGCCAAAGAACTGTTTGTCGACTATGCCAAACGCTGTAACGACAAAGAAAAAATTTCGGACATCATTCTTAAGGTAAATCAAAAGGACAACTACGGCATCCGGGACACCTTGATTGATTGTGCAGGGGAATGCCTGCCAGAAGATGCTGTCCGCACCATGATTGTTAGGCTCCAGAAATGGGCGGACAAAGAAAAGGATAAATACGGCAAACGTCATCACCTGATGCTGATCGAATCACTTGTCCGCCAGATAAAGGATGCAAAACTGTTTGAAAAAACCCGAATTGCTTCGTGGGGAAAGCTAAATCCTGCGGCACTTGTCGACATTGCCCGGGTCTATCTGAAAAGCGGTGATGTTGAAACAGCCCATTCATGGCTGAAGAAAATTCCGGAAGGTGAAACCTTTCAGGCATACGAGCGGGATAAGCTCCTTGAGGAAATCTACCATAAGCAGGGCGATTCTGAAAAACTGACGGAGCTTCTGTACCGGAATTTCAGATCCTATCATTCTACTGACACCCTGCAGGCGCTTCTGGATGTAATCGGTCACGACACGCGGGACAATGTTATCAGCGATGAAGCCCGGCAAATTCTGAAAACCGACAGACTAAGGGAATCAGATGCGGAATTCCTGATTGCCGTCGGAAAAATAGATGAAGCCGAATTATATCTCCTGAAACGTGCCGAGCAGCTTGATGGCAACCGTTACGGCAGCCTGCTCTCTCTGGCGGAAGTGATGGAGGCTGAAAACCGCCATCTTGTCACCAGCCTGATCTTCCGCAGTCTGCTTATCTCTATTCTGGAACGTGGCTACACCAAGGCCTATCCCCATGGTATCCGCTATTTGAAGAAGCTGGACAAACTTGCAACAAAAGTTGCCGACTGGAAAGAATTTAATCATCACGAAGCGTTCAAAGCGCAGGTCATTGAGGACCATGGGCGAAAACGAAGCTTCTGGTCAAAATATGAGGTAAAAAAATGAATGAACGACTTTATCTGCTGAAAATGCAGCTGCTTGATATTGAACCGGTAATCTGGCGTCGTTTTGTGGTGCCCGCCAGCATTACGCTGGACCGGCTGCACGATGTTATCCAGATTGTCATGGGCTGGACCGACAGCCATCTGCACGAATTTACCATTGGGAATAAACGATACACGGAATACCCTGAATCGAAAGAAGACGGGCTGGTCTGCGGACGATACCGTCTTGGAGAGCTGATCAAACAGAAAGGCCGCACCTTCCGTTACCTATATGATTTTGGGGACAGCTGGGAGCATGAACTTGTTCTGGAGGAAAACCGCTATTTCAATCCGGAGCTGAGAACGGAGCTGGCCTGCCTTGAAGGCGAACGGGCCTGCCCGCCTGAAGATGTTGGCGGTATACCCGGCTACTTTGAATTCTTAAGTGCCCTGAAGGACCCGAGCCATGAAGAGCACGAAAGTTACATGGAATGGTCCGGTGGCGCCTTTGACAGTGAGCGGTTTGATTCCGAATCAATCAACTGGGAGTTGATGAAATACCTCCGCTGGTCCCGGGACAGGTATCAAAACTGGGGAGGTGTTGAATGAAGAAGGATAAAAGTAAGCAAATTCAAAAGTCCGGAAAAAAAGAGACGTCGATTGTCCGCTCCTCGGCGGCCGAATATCTGACCTTTGTTGCAGCCACCGGCAAGGGCGGCGTTGAGGCGGTATACGCGGATGAAAACATCTGGCTGACCCAGAAAATGATGGGTGTTCTCTACGATGTTGAAACCCACACCATCAATTACCATCTGAAAAAGGTGTTTTCCGACAGCGAGTTGGAAGAAGATTCAGTTATTCGAAATTTTCGAATAACTGCCGCTGACGGCAAAAACTATAACACCAAACACTACAATCTCTCGGCCATCATTGCCGTCGGTTACAAGGTCAACTCAGAGCGTGCTGTTCAGTTCCGCAAATGGGCGACCACCATTATACCATCAAAGCCTATGTGATGGATGATGAGCGGATAAAGAACGGGGGCTCCATCCTGACGGAACAATATTTTGAGGAACAGCTGGAACGCATCCGGTAAATCCGACTTTCGGAGCGTAAGTTCTATCAGAAGATCACCGACATCTACGCCACATCCATTGATTATGATGTGACCGCTCAGGCGACCAAACGCTTTTTTGCCACAGTGCAGAATAAGCTGCATTGGGCTATCCACGGCCAGACCGCAGCTGAAGTTATTGTCGACCGGGCAGATCATCAGAAACAACACATGGGCCTGACCACATGGGAAGATACTCCGAAGGGTAAAATCCAAAAGTTTGATGTCAGTGTGGCCAAGAATTACCTGATCGAAAACGAAATGGCACAACTGACCCGGCTGGTGAACGCCTACCTGGATGTCGCGGAAGATATGGCTCTTCGCAAGATCCCGATGACCATGCAGGATTGGGAATCACGCTTGAACAAAT
>JBNJHA010000017.1:0-34098 GCA_051748085.1 Thermodesulfobacteriota bacterium | reverse complement strand
TGACCCGGCTGGTGAACGCCTACCTGGATGTCGCGGAAGATATGGCTC
The DNA here is from genome assembly GCA_051748085.1 of Thermodesulfobacteriota bacterium. GTDB lineage: Bacteria > Desulfobacterota > Desulfovibrionia > Desulfovibrionales > Desulfonatronovibrionaceae > CAYNNQ01. The sequence continues at coordinate 34,050 of JBNJHA010000017.1, read as the reverse complement.
TTCGCAAGATCCCGATGACCATGCAGGATTGGGAATCACGCTTGAACAAATTCATTGAAGCCACCGACCGGAAAATCCTTCAGGACGCTGGAAGGGTAACGGCGGAAATAGCCAAAGCGCATGCTGAAAGCGAATTTGAGAAATACCGAATTATTCAGGACCGTCTTTTCGAGAGTGACTTCGACCGTCTGATGAAGCAAATCGAACACAAGGATGATGAATAGTCTGCCTGATTTTTCAATGAAGTGCTGTGACATTACTATGACAACAGCTGTGACAACGTTTTTTTTGTTGAACTTAAAAATTTCACCGGGACACGGTGATAATGGGATTTAGATGATGGGATTAGCAGTTTTGGCTTTGATTGCCGGCTTGGCGCTCCTCGTATGGAGTGCTGATCGATTTGTGGTAGGAGCAGCTTCCACGGCACGATATTTCGGCATGCCGCCACTTTTGATCGGCATGGTAATTGTTGGATTCGGAACATCCGCCCCCGAAATGGTGGTCTCGGCCTTGGCTGCTTTTGAAGGTAGCCCGGGAATTGCGCTTGGTAACGCATACGGCTCAAATATCGCCAATATCGCCCTGATACTGGGCGTGACGGCCTTGATCAGTCCGATCATGGTACATTCGACAGTGTTGCGCAAGGAATTGCCTATTTTAACGCTGCTGACCGTCCTCAGCGTCGCCCTGATAGCAGACTTTGATTTATCCCGGCTCGATGCAGTTGTCCTGCTGCTGGTATTTGGCGGCCTGATGGCATGGACCATCTATCAGGGGCTGAAACAAAAGGACGACTCACTGGCAAATGAGATTGAAACGAAAACCGCTGAAAAAGCAAGGCCGCTTAAACATGCTGTTTTCTGGCTTGTGGCCGGGTTGCTGCTGCTCATTGCCAGCTCCCGAATCCTTGTATGGGGAGCCGTTGAAATCGCCCAGATATTCGGTGTCAGCGACATGATCATCGGGTTGACAATTATAGCGGTGGGCACCTCCCTGCCTGAGCTGGCTTCATCGATCATTTCCGCCCGCAAAGGTGAACATGATATCGCTCTGGGAAATGTACTTGGATCAAACCTGTTCAATACGCTGGCCGTTATCGGCATTGCCGGTTCGATTCACCCTTTCGCTGTCGAACCTGAAACGCTCTCCCGGGACATGGCTGTGCTGGGAGCGTTGACCATTTCACTTTTCCTGATCGGCTATGGATTTCGTGGACGGCAGGGGCGCATCAATCGATTTGAAGGCGCAGTGCTTTTGCTGGTTTATGTGGGCTATACCGCATGGCTGATCAGCACAGTAATGGCGGTTAAGACATGAGTTGTAAAACACCGCCGGGTATTCAATTGGGAATCGAACCCACGTCCGTTCTCTGTTTCGGGAAAATGTAAAGAATTAAATTTCTCTCGGCGTCCGGCAGATTGCAGGGTTTTGATGTGCGGTAAGGTGTTGAATAAACATGATTTATGAATACACATTGATTTGGAGAACGAATTGAGGTAAGGCTCAGTGTCCTTGAGGCTCCACCAAGAAAAATAAAAAAGAGCAATGAACAAATTTATTGCTCTTTTTTTATTTTACGGCATTTTTATTTGAACATGAAAGAATTGCGACCGCCTTTCTTGGCCTCAAAAAGTGCCTTGTCCGCCCGGGCAAGTATGGAATTTAAGCTGTCCCCACGTCTATAGGATGTTAAGCCAAAACTGGCTGTCAGGGTGTCCACATAAGTAAAATCACGAAACTCAATTTGCCTTCGCATATTTTGTGTCAGGCTCCTGGCCTCTGACAAGTCGATTTCCGGACATACGGCTATAAATTCATCTCCGCCCCAGCGACCGATAAAATCGGTTTTACGCATTTTGGACTGCAGAGTATTGGCAAATTCAACCAGAACCTGATCGCCAGCCAAATGGCCAAATTGATCATTTACCTGTTTAAAATAATCAATATCAATTATAATAACCGACAAATCATTATTATATCTATCGCAGCGGCATAATTCTCTTTCCAGGCTCTTTTCGATCTGCATGCGGTTAAAAATTCCGGTCAGGTTGTCATGCGCCGCAAGCCTGGACAATTCATCCAAGGTTTCATTCAAATCAGAAGTTTTTTCCTCCACGAGACGCTTGAGAACTTTATTACGCTCTTCAAGTTCTTTTACCGGAAATGATTCATCTTCACAATGCGCATCGCTGGAGGGAAAGGAAAGGTGCATGTGTTCCATTTTCCATAATCCGTCATGCCTGGCCCAGATAAGAGTCAAACGCATACAGAAAAACTGGACCTCCTGGTCAAACATCATTGTCTTAAAATTCAATAAAGCCGAATTGTACCCCGAATCAGCTGATAAAGCCTTGGTATGCAGATCCCGCAACTCATAATATATAGGGTTGGGAGCCTGCTCAAAATCTCTTTTGTATAGAGCCCGGCTTACATCCCCCCTTTTCATGCTTTCATCCCATGCGGTTCCGTGGCTAGTGATACCAGGGGCCAATAATCCCAGAGTCTTGGCTGCATTTCTCTGCACACAATAGACTTCAAGATAATTATAAAAGGCCTTTTTCAGTTCTTCTTCGACTTCTTTCAATTCCATATCATCCCAATTTAAAATTAAACTGACAACTTAAAGGCATAATAAAAAAATGAATCACAAAAAAACAATGCTGATTTAACGTCAAGGCGGCTCATTATTTCATGGCGTCCGGCATTGGTGCGGCAACTACCTCGCCCCGAACTTTGATTTCATCTCCAACCCGGATATCGACTTCAACCACTATTTTGTTTTTTCTTTCTTCCCTGAACCGGCCCTTCAAAATCAGTTCCTCGCCCAATGGAGTCGGTTTCATAAAATATACATGCAAAGATGCTGTAACATACCTGTCCATTGAACAATTCATTTCCGCATCTCTCCTGGATGTGGCAATCGCGGCTGCCGTAGCCACACCGTGACAATCCACAAGAGAAGCAAGCAGGCCGCCGTAAACAAATCCGGGAAGGGCTATATGATGAGGTTCGGGAGTAAATCTGGCTTCCGATTCACTGCCGTCAAAATAACTTTTGATTTGAAGGCCTTGCCGGTTAAGATATCCGCATCCATAGCAATGACACAATTTTTCAGTATATTGGTGCTGAATCGGCTTTTCACTCATGCATCCCTCCTATTGCGTTTACCACCGGAAATCATGCTTGATTTTACGCCCAAAAAACAAAAAGACCCGCTAATTAATAAGCGGGTCTTTTCAATTTGGCAATACATAATTATTAACAACAAACTACAGCAGCCCATGTTCCTGCAGAATTTGTTTGAGAAGCCGGGCATTGTTTCCGGACATTTCAACCAGAGGAAGCCTGAATTCAAGAGGACATTTGCCCATTAAATGTACAGCCGTCTTAACCGGAATAGGATTGGTTTCCAGAAACATCGCCCTGCAAAGAGGGGCCATTTTATAATGCAGTTCCCGGGCCCGGCCATAATCCGCCTTTTCAAACGCTGAACACATCTCGCTCATCATAAAGGGCACGATATTGGAAACAACAGAAATTACTCCGTGCCCTCCAATTGAAAGCAGGGGCAGCACGGTAAAGTCATCTCCGGAAAGCACGCAAAAATCTTTCCCGGCATATTCTATTATCTCCGAAACCTGTTTCAAGTCGGCCGATGCCTCTTTGGTGCCTATAACGTCGCCAACCTCGGAGAAAAGTCTGGCCATGGTTTCCGGGAGAACATTAAGCGAAGTCCGCCCCGGAACATTGTACACCAGCATGGGGATGCTCACCTCCCGGGAAATGGCCTTGAAATGAGCCACAACACCTTCCTGGGGGGGCTTATTGTAGTAGGGGGTGATCATCAAGGCAGCATCGGCTCCTGATTCCTTGGCATGCCGTACCAGATCAATAGCCTCGGAAGTCGCGTTTGATCCCGCCCCGGCAATCACCGGCACCCGTCCTTTGGATTGATCAACGCAAATACTGATGGCTTTTTTATGTTCACTGTGGTCCAGCGTTGCCGATTCTCCTGTTGTTCCGCAGGGAACCAATCCGCCAATGCCCTGTTCGATCTGCCATTCAATAAAATCCCGATATTTTTTTTCGTCTATCTGTCCATCCTTGAATGGGGTAATCAAGGCGCTAAATGCTCCTTTAAACTGCATGCTCGCCTCCTGTCGCTTTTAATCTTTAACCTGATCCCCGGGTAAATCTCTCAAAAGATTTGAGCCATCCGGGCACAATATCCAAAATTCATAATTCTAATTCAGACGGATTCAATTCACCTTTGTACACAAAAGTTGTTTTCCCGGAAAGAAAAATCTTGTCATTTTCAATTAAGATGCCCAACACCTCGCCGCCCGAAGTAGTCAAACGGACATCGGAAGAACACAGCCCCAATTTAAAAGCCACGACAGCAGCCGCTGCCGCTCCGGTCCCGCAGGCATAAGTTTCGTTTTCAACCCCGCGTTCATAAGTGCGCAAAAGCATTTGATCATTGCCAATCACCTGGATAAAATTAACATTTGCTCCCTGTGGCGCGAATTGATCATGATTACGAATAGCACGGCCAAGAGACAGGACATCAACCGAATTTACATCCTCACAGATCACTACACAATGCGGCACCCCGGTATTGGCAAAATGCAAAACGAAATTTTCCTCTGTTCTAAATGAAATGGAAAGATTAAGCTTTGTTTCCTTAACCGGAGGTAATTGCACCCGAACGGAATTATCATCAATTATACGAGCCTCTATGGAACCGGCATCGGTGTCGAAAACATGATCCTGCCCGGCTATACCCAACTGATAAGCCAAACGGGCCGCGCATCGCGAGCCATTGCCGCACATTTCAGCCCGCGAGCCGTCAGAATTGAAAAAATCCCACTTATAGTCAACACCGGGCTTTGCGCTCTCGCCCAAAAAAATAAGGCCGTCCGCTCCGACCGCGAAAGCCCTGGGACACAGCTTTGCGGCCCATGCAGACATCAAATTCTCGGGAAGACCCAATTCTTTATTCTCTATAAGAATAAAATCATTTCCGCTGCCCTGCATCTTATAAAAAACAACAGAATCAATTTTCATAATCATCTCAAATCGTTATTATGTCTTTCCAGACGCAACAGCAAAAAGTCGAAGACCGGAGTTAAACGCACAATTTAAATTTCGCAACTCTTTGATTTTACTTAAAACTTTCAACATAAAACTTGATACTGTCTGTAAAAATTCATTTTTTACAGGCGCACCTGTATAGCCTCACCAGCCGGCATCGGACAAGATTTTGCGCACCTCGGTATCATCCCGGATTTCTCCTCTCAAGGGCACTACATCAAACTCAACATTCTGTCCCTTGACCCACTCTCTATTTTTTCCATCTCCGGGCGGATGCAAAACACGAATAAAATTTACTGATTTTCCTTCTGGATACGGCCTGACCCACAACGTTTTCCCATCATTTTTCAACCGACCGCGCAATCCCGAGCCACTTCCTCCGCCAAGCAAAATATGCGGAGAAAAGCCATGCCCTTCAAAAAGCAAATTCTCCTTTTTCGCGCCCAGCGAAGAAATCGCTATGACCAGAAAAACTTCCGGATCCTTTCTAAATTTTTCAACAATCCCATTTATGAGTGCATAATCATCATCTATGATTTTGGAGGGCAAAACAACAAAACCTATCTCTCCGTTCTCGGTCTTAATGCTTGTCTCTTTTATGACATTTTCGGAAAAAGGGATCTCGTTTTCCATTCGTTTTTTTCCGGATACATCCAGGGGTAAAACCGGAAAACCTATATCATAGTCCAGGATGGCATATATACGTTGGAACAATTCACGCAGATTTTCACCCGGCAGTTCGTTCTGGTCGGGTTTAATACATTCATATGCGCCGCGAACAAGTAAAAAAGGGGTATTGTTGTCCTTGCGCAGCTTTTTGAAAAATCCGGATCTCCTGGCTAGACCGCCAAGCGTCTTGCCGCCTCATGTCGGACAGGGCCGGAGTTTGCCGTAGGTATTCGCGGTATAGTAAATTTCCAGGCCATTCTGTTTTGACCAGACAGAACAGGGCCATAAGAAAAAAAACAGCAAAAGCCCAAGTAAAATTCGACAATTCAACTGTTCAAATACTCACGCAATTCTTTCCCGACCCGGAAAAAAGGCAACTTTTTGGGTTTGACCTGCACCTTTTCGCCGGTACGAGGGTTCCTTCCTTCATATCCCTCGTACTCCTTCAGCTTAAAACTGCCAAAGCCTCGAATCTCAATGCGATCACCATTTTTAAGCGCTTCTTTCATAGAGTCGAAAAAAATATTGACCATCTGGGAAGCGTCGTCATGCGGGAGATCCTTTTCCTCTGCCAGTAAACGAATCAATTCACTTTTGTTCATTTTTTCCCTCGTTGCCGATTTGAAAAACTAGATCTACAAAAACCAAAAATATTTGCCTTGGACCAGAAAAAAATCATCAAATATCTATTTTATACTTGTATTTGCCTGAAAAAGCAGTAAAAGGTCAAGGAATTATTTGCAAGCATCCTATTTTTTCAAATTAAGTACTGGATTATGGGCGATAAACTCTGATTTGGCCTTGTTCAGGGCTACAAGTCGTTCAGAAATGACCTGGAGATCCTTGGCGGCTTTTGATTCCGGATAGGCTTTGACAAACAGCTTTTGATCCCTGACGGCCTGGGGCAAAAAGTTGTCATTGTGCACCGCACCAAGGAAATGGCAGTTGACTTGCAAAAATTTTTCACACGCCGCCTTCATTCTCTCAAAACCAACCCGGGCCTCACGCTCGCTGTCCACCATATTGACCAGAAGATAAAAATGATCCAGACCGAACTTGCTGTTTAGGACCTTGATCAGCGCATAACTATCAGTAAGCGATGTCGGCTCAGGAGTAATAACTACTATCCGTTCATGCGTCATACGGGCAAAAGACAATACAGAATTGTTGATCCCGGCTCCGAGGTCCAAAAAAAGATATTCATAATTACTGAATAATTTGTTCAATTTTTGAAACAATACCGTCTGCAGATCTTCATCCAAATCAACGAGCTCAGGAACTCCGGAAGCCGCGGGCAAAAGATCCAGACCATTTTTTTCCAATTTGCAGATAATCTCTTCAGGCCGGGCATTGCCCTGCAGCATGTCTTGGATATTCTTTTCCGGTGATATGCCCAGAAGAACGTCCAGATTGGCCAAACCTAAATCACAGTCCATAAGGATAGCGGAATGGTAATCGCGATACAGGGCATACGCCAGGTTCAAGCTCAGGTTAGTCTTGCCCACCCCTCCCTTGCCGCTCATTATGGACAGACTGAATGTACCTTGTTTTTTCATATCCTTAAACTGGTCCAGGTTAATTGCATTAAAATAATTCCAAGAACAAAATTTTACTTTTTGGACAATAAACGCAACCCGACACGATACAGGACAGCTGTGTAATTTGCCGATTTGCGCGGGAAAAAACCGTTTCCGGGTGATAAATGTTATTGTTTTTTATTCACAAAAAAAGAAAAAAATTAGTAACTATTCAGCACACCAAAAAAGTTTACCGATTTTTTTGCATAAACTTGCGACAGGCCGCCCGGTTTTCTTATGCACTCTAAAAGAAGGAAACCGGACCGCGGGAATGTGCATATAAAAAAATTTCCAAACAAATATCTATTGCCTGCACGACTTTTTGCCCGCCTCCAGGCCAGCGAGTCCGGAGGGGGCAAACATCACCCTTTGGCTGGCATTAGAAAACCGCAGGCCGAAAGCATGAGGGGCAAAAAGTTTGCTGAACAGATACAAAAATTATTTATTGATCCGCAAACAGAAACTTCTTTTCATCCCGCCCTACAACCGCGGTATCCTCGGGTTTCAATCCAAGAACCACCGTGGTTTCGACCCTGTTTTTTCCTCGACTTTTGGCTTGATACAAAGCCTTATCCGCCGCGTTGAAAATCATTTCCCTGTCCGCCCGGCCAACACCCCGATAAGCGGCCGCACCGATGGAAACAGTAACATTAAACTCTTTTCCGGATTTATCAACTTTAACCGGAGAAAGCATGACTCTCTTTCGTATTCTGTCCATTATTGCATCAGCCCGACTAAGTCCGGAACCGGATAAGATAAGAGCAAATTCCTCGCCCCCGATACGCGCCGCTGTGTCCGTAGCGCGAATTTCCTCTTTAAGAACACGGGCGATGATTTTAAGGGCCATATCACCTTGGGAATGTCCATAAATATCATTAATTTCTTTAAAATCGTCCACATCCAGGATCACCAGGGTCATCGGAACCCGAAACTCGGCGGAAAGCTCGATTTCCCTGGAAATTACCCGTTCAAAAAAACGCCGGTTGTGCAGCCGGGTCAGATAGTCACGGTCGCGGTCCCGGATCAATGTTTCCAGATGGCGGTTGAATTTATCCAGGCCGGAAAAATCCTCATTCATATCCAGGCAAAGCCATCTGTCCTGCAAACCATGCACCCGCAGAAAAGGGACAATCTCCTGTGCGGATGTTCCGGACACCATGCGTAAAAGCGCGACTGAAGGTTCCGTATCAGAGTCTTCCCGGCGGACAGATGACTTGATAATCGCTTCCAATTCCTTTAACTCGTCAAGCATCTTCCGCTTATTCAGGCCTTGAGAGGACAAGAGATCATTTGGCATAATTCATCAATAAAAATCCACGCATAAACGAATCAATATCCCCATCCAAGACGGCGTCTACATTCCCGCTTTCCGTATTGGTCCGGTGGTCCTTAACCAATCTGTAAGGCTGCAGGGTATAAGTACGGATCTGGCTGCCCCAGGCAATGGATTCCTTATTTTCGTATTCCGATTGTTTTTCCATCTCCTGTTTCTTGACCTCTATTTCATACAACTTGGCCTTTAAAAGTTTTAATGCGGCCTCTTTGTTTCTGCTTTGCGATCTTTCGTTCTGGCATTGGGCCACGACTCCGGTTGGCAGATGAGTAATACGTATAGCTGAACTGGTTTTATTCACGTGCTGACCACCCGGACCACTGGAACGAAAGACATCAATACGCAAATCATCTTCGCGGACATCAATGTCTATATCGTCTGAGACCTGCGGATAGACATCGACCGAGGCGAACGAGGTATGCCTGCGGCCCGAGGTATCAAAAGGGGATATTCGAATAAGGCGATGAATGCCTTTTTCACTCTTGAGCAGACCATAACAAAATGGACCGCTGATCTGCAGCACCACGCTTTTGACTCCGGCCTCGTCCCCCGGAAGATAATCCAGGTATTCAACTTTGAACTCCTGTCTTTCCGCCCAGCGTTTATACATGCGCAAAAGCATTTCAGCCCAATCCTGAGCCTCTGTGCCGCCTGCACCGGGATGAATCTCCAGAATGGCCGAAGCCTTGTCCTCGGCACCGGACAAAAGGGCCTCAATTTCCGCCCGCTCCAATTTATTTTCAAGTATTCGTAAATTGTCCTCAAGGGCCTGGAGTATTTCCGAACTTTGCTCCTCTTCTGCAAATGCAAGCCATTCTTCCAGATCCTCCTTGCGCTTTTGCAAATCCTCCAGATTTTGAACCTGGACATCCAGCTGACTTTTTTCCTGCAGCATGGGAGTCAAGGCGTCCGGATTATCCCATGCCCCGGGTCGGGCCAAAGCGCTTTCTATCTCAAGCAAACGCTCCTTTTGTCCTTCAAGGTCAAAGACGCCCCCAGAAGGAGGCGAATCGGGTGAACAGATCTTCAGACCGATTTCTTAATTCGGACAATTGCAACATATTTCAAGCACCTTATATTCTTAATTAATTCTTTTTTTATACAGACAATAAATCACAAGCAACGCCGCGAGTACAAACCAGAATATATGTATCGCCTCAAAATATCGACTGAAAAATGTACGCTCCCGCACAACAGGGACAGACGCCCGCAATAATTGCTCGCTGAATAAACCGCTTTTCTCAATTATTGAACCGTCCGGGGCAATAAAGGCCGAAATACCGGTATTAGTTGACCTGACCATAAACCGGTTCTGCTCCACTGCGCGCATTGCCGCCATGTTCAGGTGCTGCAATGGGGCCGAGGTCCGGCCGAACCAGGCATCATTGCTGATATTTACCAGCATGTTCGCGCCGGATTCAATCTCCGATTGTACCTGCCCGGGAAATATGACTTCGTAGCAAATGAGTACTCCCAAGGCAAGTTTGCCCAGCTTGACAGGCTTGGCGGAAGTACCGGGAGAGAAATCCTTTACCCCGTATGTAATTTTGTTCAGAAACGGAAAAAACTTTTTAAGCGGCACATACTCGCCAAATGGAACCAGATGCATTTTATCGTAACTGTCCTGGATGTCGCCCTGATCATTAAATAAAAAAGCCCGGTTATACAGGTTGTAATCGCCTTCGGATTCAAGCATCTTGTATCCAGGGGCTCCAAGCATGAGGGAAAGATTGTTTTCGCGCACAAAAGCCCGCAGTTCGCGGGTATAATAGTTCGCTTCCTGCACATAAAAAGGCATCGCGGTTTCCGGCCATACGACCAGATCAGTCTTTTGACCCTTTATGTCCGTTGCGGTCAGGGATTTATATTTTTCAAGGGTCGAATTCTTATATGCTTCGCTCCATTTTTTCCCCTGGTCGATGTTCCCCTGCACCAGAAGAATCGAGGCCTTTTCGACCTGCGGGGAGGATTGAAAAAAGATGCCGGGAATAAACAATAAAAAAGCCAGTATAATCGCAGCCACTACATTCGGCGTTTTAGGACGAGTCAACCACATTGACATGCAGACTAATGCGGCCGAAATGCCTGTTTCCCCCATCAACCGCGCGCTTTGTATGCATTCCGGCCATCCGGCAAAAGCCGAGCCCGGATTCAACCAGGGAAATCCGCCAAACAGCCACTGCCGGATGCATTCCAGACAGGCCCATACCGCCCCGGCGAAAATACCCAGAAAAAAAGGAGAAAAATAATTCCGGCAATAATAGACAATCAGGACATACGCAGCCGCGTAGAGGGCGGTATAAATCGAAAGCAGCACCGTCCCGGGCACGGCCAGCACCCAGGGCAGGTGCCCATAATAGTGAATAGGTACCGCAACCCAGTACAATCCGGACAGATAGCCGGCCGTGGCGATTATCAACGCGCTGCGGAAAACACGGGCGGGAGAAGCCGGGGAAAAGATACCCTGGTTCAAACCTACAAGAAAGGCAAAAATAACGGGAGGAAAATAAAATATCGGATTGGCAAACCCGAAGAACACTCCGAGAACCGCCGCAAAAACGGCCCAGAAAAGAGGTCCGCGCATCATTATTCCTCTTCCGTGGGTACGGTACGAATCAGCAGCGATTTTATCTGCTTGGCATCGGCTTCTTTAATGTTAAACAGATAGCATCCATCGCGCAATTCTTCTTCCTCTTCAGGAACCCGGCCAACAAGACCGCAAACATATCCCCCCAGAGTTTCGACTTGTTCCGAACTCAATTCTATGCCGGTCCGTTCCTTAAGTTCCTCCAGATTGGTCCTGCCCGAGGCCAGAATACTATTATCCTCAAGCACCTCGATTTCTTCCTGCTTAGGCGGATCATATTCGTCCTCGATTTCGCCGACTATTTCTTCCAGGACATCCTCAAGGGTCAATATTCCCGAAGTTCCACCATATTCATCCAGAACAATGGCCATATGATTCTTGTTATTCTGAAAATCAACCAGAATCTGCTTAATATTTTTGGTGTCGGGCACAAAAAAAGGAGCACGCATTATATCCTCGATTTCCGCGTGTGCCCCGTTGTCTCCAAGCAAGTGTTTCAATAGATCCTTGGCATGAATCACCCCGACAATATGATCGCGATTTTCACGGTATATGGGGATGCGCGAATGACCGCTTTCGATTATAACCCGGGCCACTTCCTGCAGGGAATCGTCAACCACGGTGCAGACAAGATCCGTCCTGGGAATCATTATTTCGCTGGCTTTTTTTTCCCCCAATTGCAGCACGTTTAAAAGCATGACGACTTCATCGCCTTTCAGTTCGCCTTCTTTCCGGGCCTCGAGGATAACCTCCTCCAGCGGTAAATCACATTTGTGGCCGAATACACCTCGCAACATAGACCAGAAACTACTGTCAGAACCCTCGTCCAACTCATCCTCCTCAGGCAATGTTTTTACTTTTTTGAAAATATCGTAACTATTCAATGAACAGATACAAAAAATCAACCCAAACCTTTTTCGCGGTAAAGTTGCAAATGTCTTTTGAAGACCCAATTACCCAAGTCCTCAACGCCGAATTCAGGGTTTATCTCTTTCCAATCCACAATCTTTTTTTTCTTATCCTTTATAGATCCGTGTCTGATAAATTCCAGACTCACGGAAAAAAAACTCTGGCCTTCTTCAATATAACTATACCGAATCCGAGCGGCCAGCAAATAGCGAGCTAAACGATTATTTTCATCGGTCAAAGCAATATATACAAACAGATACGGATTACTCTGCCTCATTTTTTCCATCATAGACGAATATTCACTGGACAATCTTATCCGGACACCACCGGCTGAAATATCGCTGAGGCCGACTTTCAGTGGAGAACCTTCGGTTTTTTGCATGCGGATAAACGGCTTTCCCCATTTTTCCATCCCGGACTCGAACTCGCCAGCCCCGGCTGCACTAACCGCCGGCCATAAGGCGAGACCGTTTACCCATTTCAATGGCGGCTCCAATCGCAAATGCCTCCGTTTTTGGCCCAGAAACAAACTGAGCGGAAAAACAAGTCGTAGCATTCGCGCCCCCTGCAGGACTTCAATGCCTTTAACCGGGGAAACAAAAGTATAAAATAAAAAATTTTTCTTATCCAGACCAATGCGGAAATTACATTCCAATTCCCGGTTTATCCATTTACTTGTTGGCTGAACATAATACGGTGGCTCCAGAACGATATCATTGCCGTCCGCGCGATAAATAGCACAGTCGAACGGCCTGTTTTTTTTCCCGAAGCTGCAAACCACCTTGCTTCTTTGCGCCATTGCCTGATCGACAATTGAAGATACAACCTCGCCATCCGTTATTTCGCCAAAATATAATTTTTTGGTATGACGCTTATTTTTTATATGGTTAACCGCAAAATAAACAGAAAGGGATGCCAGAATTAATGCCAGGGTAATGAGGACAATATTTACCATCAATGCGGTCGAACCGGTGGTTTCAAAGGACCGGTAGACCTGATCGAATAAAAATTGGCGATTTTCAGCTGCAAAAATGTCAGTCATGGGGCATTATTTTTTTCGGTTGAACTGAATATTCCTCCACCGGGGACAATCATTTTCCTTAAATACTGAATACGGTTTCGTATTTGCCGAATGCGTTCCCTGTCCTTTTCAAACCGCAACACATATTTCCAGTCCTCGATCAGAAAAACGATCCAGCCGTGTTTTGCATCCACCTTCCGGGCCATCGTCAAAAAATCTTCGGCCAGGGAAAAGTCTTTATTCTCAAGCGCTCTGTCGGCCGCTTTACGCGCGTATACTGAGCGGTATAAAGGATCTTTTTCCTTTTCCAGCATTGACTTAGTCTGTGCGGAGGACTCCAGCATGCGAGCATATTGCACATTTTTGGCCACGTTTACCGGTTCATCCTTTTCATTAAAAACGCGGGGACATTTTTGCCCAGTATTCCGCAATTTCCTGGCCTTTTCAAGCAAGGGAGAACCGTCGCGTCCAATATATTTAAGAAGACGGGCGGCCAGGACATAATTACGGGCAGCAGCGCAAAAATTATCCTGACTGATATAATTATCAATGCTCGCGCTGAAAACAGCTTCGGCTTCGTTCCACCATCCGCGCAGAAAAAGTCCGACAAACTCCTGCCGCTGTTCGGGTGCGAGCCGCAAATTTTTCGGCACGGGATACGGCTCTTGAGTTTTGCTCGCACAGGAACAGATCGAAAACAAGATTCCAAGAAGCAGCAAAGAGAATCTTATCCGCCGCAAGCTGAATTTATTAAAACTGTTCATTTTAAGCTGTATCTCCAAAAACAGATTACCTTCTGTTCAGTTTGCCTGAAACTTACACCCGTCCTGTAAATGGACTGAAACCTGTTCCGACAATCAAGGCTCGGGGTATGACAGCTCACCATTTTCCATCTTCTTTTGCAGAAAAGGCCAGCTGTCCTGCAGATTCTGCATAAGTTCAGTTCCCGTCCGGATTGTATATTCAGCCTCCTGTCGGACCCGGTAAAGATTTTTGGTTGCCAGTTTTATCTCTCTGGTAATGGCATCAATATTTTTCAATGACGGAGAAATATCCTCTCTTATACCCTTGAATTCATTAACAAGTTCCCGGGCATCCTTGGTTATTGCCAAAAACTCCTCTTCTATCGGGGCCATGTCGCCCACTCTGGCCGTGGCGTTCTTGAGCAAACCGTCCATGCTCTGCATCAAAACATCCGTCCGGGTGAGTAATTGATCAACTTTTTGCACCGGACGAGGATCTTCAGTCAAATAATAAAGCAGACCCTCACTTTCCAATATGTCAGTGGTTATATTTTCCATGTTCAGCAAAACAGTCTGCATTGTTCCGTTCGGATCCAGGAATTGGTCCGTGATGCTCCGGATATTGGCGACAATGACTTTTAAATCTTCCAGGACAGGATCAAGTTCGGCCAAAAGCTCCTTGATGCCGGCAATCTTGCTCAGAGTAATTTCATCGCCCTCGTTAAGAATCGGACTCGATTTCGAACCCGGAATCACCTTCAGGTAACTGTTTCCGATCACACCCTCCTGGTCAAGGATTATCCGTGTATCACGTCTGAACCATTTGTTGTATCTCTTTAAGATTCGTATCCTTATATGCACGATATCCACGCCGCTCAGTTCGATGCCTTCCACCTGACCAACTTTAAATCCGGAAAGGCGGACCGGAATGCCACGCTCAATATTCTCGCCGGTATTGCTGAGCACGATAAAGTCTATCCGTTCAGCAAATATCTCTTTTTTTATACCCACATAAATAATGACCGCCACTACTGCGAGCAGCAGACTTAAAACAAATATTCCGACTCTGAATTCCTTTACCTTGAACCTGTCCATATTAATCCCGGCTTATATCGCGGAACTCAAACCCCCGCCGTTTGTATTCCTGTACGTCCAATTTTTCCACAGGCACCCACAACTGAATTCTGCTATCCATTTTGGACAGGCAGTCAAGCAAAAAATCCACTTCCCACAATCTGGGCCAGTCAAGGTAGACAAAACGGTTGCCGCTGGCTATTGTCCGTATCAAGTATCCGCATAGAAGCTGTTTTCTGCTTAGATCCTCTTTACGCTTATACATATAATCAAGCATATCCAGAGCTTCAAAGAAAGAAAACAAATTTTCCACGGCAGCAGCCTGCGATATATTTTTATGATATAATAACGGTAGAGTAACATTTTCCGTTAAATCAATGTTGGAAAGAAACGGAACCAGCCTGTCGCTGATCATCCCAACCTGACCCCGCGACTGGCTGATGCAATCCACAAACTGACTTCCACGGGCCTGAGTTCCGCAAAGAACGGCCAGGTGGGAATCACTGTTCAACAATAACGACATATTAATCATCAAAAAATTCCAAAGGCCACTTCAATCAAAATTAACAGGCCGATTATATTTATCATCCCTTGAATCAAATGGATGGGAACTTCGGTAATGGAGGTGCGCACCTCGATTCCTTTTTGCAGGGCAACCAGGGAAATAGCCAAAGCCATAACCGCCGGCTTGAGCAAAAGAACGCATAGATCCGAAAAATTCAAAGCGTAAGTTATCTGGTACAAATAACTGTCAAAGGTAATATCATGCAAAAAACCCAGGACTAGAAAGCCGCCGACCAGAGCCACTGCGCAAAAAATAAATGTCAGACATGGCCCGCAGATAATAAAAGCTGCTATTCGGGGCAGGTGAATATACTGCAAAATATCTATATCCATAAAATGCAGTGAGTCAAATTCCCGGTTTATCTTCATCAAGGCCACCTCGGACAAAACCGATGTTCCGGAGCGCAAGAGTATGATCAGCGTGCACAAAATTGGACCCACTTCCTGGACTACTACATACACCAGAAATTCACCTACCCTGTCGTAAGCATTGAGGCTGGTAAGGAAAGACAGAAGATAATTGACCAGAATGGAGCCGATAATCAGCGCGGAAATACAAATGAGGGGTACGGCCTGGACACCGGTGAAATATACTTGGCGGATAAAAACACGAAAAACGGCGTGATTGAAGAGTTCAAGACGAGCCGCGGCCCCGACAGAAAGTACAAACAAATGCAGCATCTGCCGCAGGGATATGGCCCGGACAAGGACATTTCGCCCCAATTTATGGACACATGTTTCAGACATGGGTTTTATATACTCTTGATTGCCTGAAATGCAAAGGGTGTACGCGCGCGTCAGCTAAAAAAGTTACTGTTTTTTTTCGAGATATGTCTCCAGGACATTCAAACACTCCGGCATATTCGATCTTCCGAAACCGATCCGGAAACAATCACTGTATTCCTCGGAGTAAACCGAACCGGGCAAAAGCAATACTCCGGTCTCATTAACCGCTTCCCGGCAAAACAAATCGGCATCACCGGACAAAAGACGCGGAAAAGCAACGGGACCGGACTGAGGGGATGTCCATTCAAAAACATCCTGGTTACGGGCAAAAAATTCATTTAACAATTCCAGGTTGGAACTGATAATCCCCATGTTCCGGTCTACAATATCACCGGCATGCTTGAGCGCCACTTTGCTCAGAAATTCGCTCGGCGCACTGTTGCAAATGCTGGTATAATCTTTAAAGGCCTGCATGTCGCGCATGACATTTTTATCCGACGCAAAAATCCAGCCTACTCGCAATCCGGCCAGACCGTAAGTCTTGGACATTACCCCCAGTGAAATTCCGCGTTCATAGATATCCGCCGCGGCAGGCAGGGTAGCCCCTTCAAACTCCAGACCCCGGTATACTTCATCCGAAAAGAGATAAGTTCCCTGCCTTGAGCAAAGCGCAGCCAGTTCCCGCAGTTCGCTTTCGGAAAAAAGACTGCCGGTAGGATTATGCGGATTGTTTACAACTACAAGCCTGATTTTGCCTTTAAGCATATCCTTTACGGCTTCAAAGTCACAATGCCAGCCTTTATCATAATAAACAGGCCATTTATTAACTTTGCAGCCGATATTTTCCGCAATCTGAAAAAGTGATTGATAGCACGGCCACTGCACAATAATCTCATCTCCCGGTTCAAGAAGAACCTGCATGAAACTGAATATGCCTTCCTGCGCACCGGCAAAAAGCAAAATATCCCGAGCAGAAGCCTTTTCGTACAAATTGGCCACAAGCGAGCGAAGCTTTGGATCCCCGGATGATTCAGAATAGCCCAGATTTAGTTCTAAAAAAGCTTTTTCCGCTCCGGGTTCCTTGGCCAAAAGATTGCCCACTTTCAAGGACTCGCAATCCGAACAGCACAAAAGATATGGTGCGCTGAACTCGTATCTATCCAGATATCGTTCCAGGCTGAAACTTGGGAAACGCATTCGGTGCTCCTGTTAACTAGTTCTTATCCGGAAATTCCAAAATTACCGGATTTAGACATATCAGATTTTGGGTTCGGAAATGAAATTTTTTCCTGCTTAAAAGAAAATTGAGTAATTATGAGCGAACGTATCTTGATATGTGATCGAATGATTATGGAAATTGACGCCGGTAAACAGGAAAAGGCCATTTCCGGATGGAAACTAACTAAGCGGCACAGACTGTTTTTCCGCCGCAAACAGACCCTCTGTATTAAAAACCATCAATTACAACCCTCCTGTTTTCTTCAAATGAATCTGGATGTTGGTCAAAGCGGCCGGGGTCACACCGGAAATCCGCCCTGCCTGGCCCAGAGAATGCGGACGGACACTGTTTAGTTTTTCCACAATTTCCCGGGACAAGCCGGAAACTTGCAGATAATCAATATCTTCGGGCAACCTTACATCTTCCAGTTTCTTGAAACGGTCAACCAGTTCCTGCTGTCTGGAAAGATAACCCGCATATTTTATCTGGATTTGGGCCTGCTCAAGGACCTCAGTCTCGAACCTGTTCAATTCCGCCCAGAAACACGAAAGTGAACTTATCTCGACTTCGGGTTGACGCAAAACTTTGGCCAATGAAAAGCTCTTTTTGGGGATTGCCGCGCCAATCTCCCGCAACCTGTCCCGAACGCCAGCGTCAGGGCGCAACACATTCTCTTCAAGCCCTTTTAATATCTCGTGCAGTTTCCGCGTCTTTTTGCTGAACAGTGACCAATGCCGGTCACTTACCAGACCCAGTTCCCTGCCGATCGGAGTCAAGCGCTGGTCTGCGTTGTCCTCCCGCAGAAGAAGCCTGTGTTCGGCCCGGGAAGTAAACATCCGATAAGGTTCCAAAGTACCTTTTGTCACAAGATCATCAACCAGAACGGCAAGATAAGCCTGACTGCGGTCCGGCAAAAAAGGCGGACTTCCGATGCTCCGGCAGAAGATATTTAGCGCGGCCCAAAGTCCCTGGCCGGCTGCCTCCTCATAACCGGATGTGCCGTTTATCTGACCGGCAAGATACAGTCCGGCAACAGATTTGCACTCCAGAGTTGGCTTCAGTTGGGTGGGATAGGCAAAATCGTATTCAATAGCATAGCCCGGTCTTACCACCCAGGAATTTTCCAGCCCCGGAATAGTGGACAACATTTTTTTCTGGATATCCAAAGGCAGACTGGTCGGGATTCCGTTGGGATAAACCTCGGGAATATCAAGGCCTTCAGGTTCCACAAATATTTGATGCCGATCCTTTTCCGGGAAACGGGCCACCTTGTCTTCAATGGACGGACAATAACGCGCCCCGGTGCCTTTGATAAGTCCCTGAAACAGGGGGGAGCGCTCAAAGCCTTCCCGAATGACTTCATGTGTTCGGGAATTGGTGTAGGTAATATAACATGCCACCTGAGGCAGCCTGCGGGTTGGAGGATGGAAACTGAAACAGGGAGCGGGGTCATCTCCAAGCTGTTCTTCCAGAGCGGAATAATCAATGGAGGTTTTAAGCAGTCTGGGAACGGTCCCGGTCTTCAGCCGGCCAAGTCTTAAACCGTTTTTTTCCAGCGAGCGGGACAAGCCCTTGCTTGCCGGGTCTCCGAACCTCCCGGCCTCATAATTCTTGAGTCCCACATGAACCAGTCCGCGCATAAAGGTGCCCGTGGTCAGCAACACAGCATCGGATGCAAAGACTTCGTCAATACTGGTTTTCACGCCACAAACACGGCCGTCGCGGACCAGAAGTTCATCAACCATTGCCTCCCGGACATAAAGGCTGTCCTGGCTGAACAAATCTTCACGGACAGTGTGCATATAGATGTCCCGGTCAATTTGCGCCCGGGTGGAACGAACGGCAGGGCCTTTTCTGGTATTCAGCGTTCTGAATTGAATACCGGAACGGTCGGCCCATCGCCCCATGTATCCGCCGAGGGCATCTATTTCCCGGACCATATGTCCTTTGGCCAATCCGCCTATAGCCGGATTGCAGGAAAGATGGCCAATGCGATCTATATTTATGGTTAACAGGAGAGTGGCCAATTTCAGCCGAGAGCAGGCCATCGCGGCTTCGCAACCGGCATGCCCGGCCCCGACGACAATAACATCAAATTTTTCCAAAAAATTATTTCTTTTGTTCACTTGTCGCCAATTCCACTTTGTTCTTTGGCTTAATGCTGGTTGATCAAAAAAGATTGTAACTATTCAGCCCACTAATAGTTCACCGGATTTTTTGCGAAAATTTGCGGCAGGCCGCCCGATTTTCTTATGCACTCAAAAAGGGGGAAACCGGACCGCGAGATGGAACCTAAAAACCAGTTTCCCAAAAAATATATTACCAGCACAAAAATTTGCCTTTCTCAGGAACCAGCGAGTCCGGAGGGGGCAAGCATCACCCTTTGGAGGGCATTAGAAAATCGCAGGCCGAAAGCATGGAAAGCAAAAAATTTGGTGAACAAATATCTATTCAGCCCACTAATAGTTCACTGGATTTTTTTGCGAAAGTTTGCTGAACAGACACAAAAGATTTTACCTGGAAACGCAAATCTTTTCCGTCCACAGACAAAACGGATGAAGTCGTCTCAATTCTTGAGTAAAATCCGCATTAATTGAGTAATTTGAACTCGGGAAAAAGGCCGTTTCCGGTTAAAAACTAAGCCAGAAGTGCCCGGACAAAAACCTTGGCATCGTTTATGGTGTTTGAAATCGAAGAGCGTTCATTGGCCTGATGCGCTTGATGCATGAGGGTTGACCAGACAGCTGCGGGATAGCCGAGTTTGCGTATGTAAACAGCCACTGTTCCTCCGCCTACTCCCTGCGGCTGAGGCGAAATCTCATAAACTTCGGATATGGCTTTCTGCATCCGGCGGACTATTTCACTATTTTGGTCCGTTGCCGGAGCCGCCTGCTCAAAATGGACCGGTTCGCATTTCACCCCAACGCCATGCTTTTCAGCGATTTCCGAGGCCAACTTTTCGATCTCAGCAACAACCATGTTCAAATCATAATCAGGAAGTACCCGGCAATCTATATAGAAGACATCGCTGCCGGGAATTGTGTTTATATTAGGAACATTGGCCTCAATTTTGGTCGGGCTGAAAGTCGATTTCGGCGGTGAAAAAAGAGAATCCTCTTGATGGAAAACCGCCTCCAGTCTGGAAACCTGGACAATGATATGCGCGGCGGCAACAATTGAATTCCGGCCGTTTTGCGGCCTTGAAGCATGGGTTTGCACACCGCTGACGCTTATTTTCATCCACAACATACTCTTTTCAGCCACCTCAAGCATGGCAGAGTCCGAAGTTCCAAAATCCGGGACCAGGAACAGATCTTCCTTTGAAAAATAACTAGCATGATTATCCAGCACATATTTCAAGCCGTATTCATTACCTGTTTCCTCGTCGGATACAAAAAGAAGGCCCAGATTAAACGGAGGCACTTTCCCGGAATCTCGCAGACCCTTGGCCGCCAAAAGTGAAGAGACTACGGCCTGATGGTTGTCCTCTACTCCGCGGCCGAAAACAAGGTCGTTTTCAACGCGCAGCTGAAAAGGATCGCTGTCCCACATGGCCAGATCTCCGGAAGGAACCACGTCCAAATGAGAGATGATCCAAAAGGTCCGGCTTCGGTCCTGTCCATCTATAATCGCCGCGAAATTGGGCCTTTCGCCCCCGGGAACCCGGTCATCGGGGGCGTCCATACGCACAACACGGTCTACACCAATGTCTTTAACGCAGCCGAGAACATATTCAGCCTTTTCCGCTTCACCTTGTCCCCCGTTTTCCGGTCCCAGGCCGATCCTGGAAACAAGATTTTTCTGGATCTCTATCACGTAATCTTTCTGCTCATCCAAAAAGGAATAAATATCCTGCATAAATGCACCTTTCCCGGCACGCCGTAAAATTTTACTTTTTATATTTTCCGCCCCAGTCACCTGCATTTAAATCATCTTATGCAAGCCTTGTTGCAGTAAAAAAAAACCGGCAGGAGCCTGCCGGTTTTTTTTAGCGTCCGCGCGCGGCTCGTTTGGAAGCCTTGATCGGGTTAATCTTTACCTGCCCGTGATCAAAACTTGCTTTCACATGAGTGGCGAAATTACAGGCCCCATTAGACCATTTCGCTTCGGGTTCAGGAAAACTCGTACAAAATTTTTGGCCGTTGAAATCTTTTATCCGCTCGCATCCCTCGCATTTTTCAACAACCGGATAACAACTGCCGCCAATATAAGTACATCCTTCAGCACTCATGAAAAAGCACTCAACGCCTTTTCTAACGGTATCACATTTCATAATTCATCTCCTTTGAACATATAACCCTAATGGCATTCGGGCAAATTTCGCAACCTATATTTAACATTTATGTTCTGTCAAGAACAAGTCCGACTTGAATTTAAATATAATTCGCACCCAAACCTGCGCGTTAAAAAATTTGGCAAACTTTTTTCGTGTACTGAATTGCTGAATGCACAATTACAAAACATGCAATAATTCTAAAGCCCCCTTGAACAGTCCGCCTATTTTAATCTTAAAACAAATACTACCCGCGCATGAACTTAACCCACTCCTGGGCCTCGGAAAAATTAAGAGTCTTTTCGTAAATCGCTTTGCCGGTGATAATGCCCTCAAGTCCATCATTAACCAAAGGATAAGCCTTTTTTACGTCTTCCAGGGTTGAGACGCCGCCGGCGGCGATAACCGGCTTAGTGGATATCCGCAGTACTTTTTGCAAAGCGGAAAAATTGATTCCGGATTGCATTCCATCCCGACTGATATCGGTATAAACAAAAAAGGCGCTGCCGATCCGCTCTAAACCCGGAAGCACTTCTTCCACCCGCAAACCGCTGTCGTCCACCCAGCCCTTAGTCCTTAGCACACCGTCCCTGGCATCCAGGGAAACTCCGATCTTACCGGGAAATTCAAGGCATATGCGCTCAAAATCATTCTGGTGTTCCAGGGCCATCGTGCCGATAATCAAGCGGGCGACACCGGCATCAAGATAAGCCCGGGCCGTTTGAATATCCCGGATGCCTCCTCCCAGCTGAACCGGAACATCCATCCGGGAACAAATCCTTGCCACCAGTTCACGATTGCGGGGTTGCCCGGAAAACGCGCCGTCAAGGTCAACTATATGCAGCCATTCAGCCCCGCTAGCCACCCAATGCCTGGCCATGGATACCGGATCCGCCCCGAAAACAGTAACCTGATCTTTCTCGCCCTGTCTCAGACGAACGCATTGCCCGTCTTTTATATCCACCGCGGGAAAAATAATCATAAGCCCAGCTCCACAACTCCCTGTTCTATACCGTCCATGGCCAATTGCTTAGCAGTCAGCCATTTGCCGCTTCGGCGGATAATTTTTTTAGCCTCAAGAATATTTTCGCTGATTGATTTTTGAACTTCGTCAAAATGATACCTGCGCATCCGCTCGTTTTGTACATCAATCAGATAAATATCCATAACGACAGCGGCCGGCTCCTTTACCCCCCATTCACCACCTTTTCGGGCATGCATTTCCAGGATGGTGGGCACAAGTATAAAATCGGCAGGAATGCATTGCCCCACCCTGATCCAGTATTTCAGGGCGGAAACCCGGGACCTGCCGGTCTCCTGGAGAATAATTTCCCGGCATTGGCGGACAAAAGGAGGACGGACATAATCTTCTCGGCCATATTTGATTAAAGAATTGGCCAGCGAATTATCCAGGTCGGCCAATACGTTGCCCGGAACAGGTTGCCGGTCTTCCCGCACATAGCCGGCCAAAAGCTGCCAGCTGTGTTTTGGCTGAAAAAAACCGGCGACCGCGAGTCTGGCTTCTTCCGGCAATATATCCGGGGATTTTTTTATAGCACAGCCGGAAAACAAAAATAGAAAAGCCATTAAAAATGTCAGCTTGATACTTGCTCGCATGATTAATCCAAACTTCCTTTAGTGCTTAATATCCGTGATCCAGACTGTCCGCATGCCTGTTTTAAAGCCAATCCGCAGCTTTTAAAAACTGATTCAAGGATATGATGGCCGTTTAAGCCGTACAAAATATTCACATGCAAATTTATTCTGGCGCTGGAGGCAAATGACTTTAAAAATTCCCGCCATAAATCCTTTTCTTCGCCGGCAATAACCGCGGGCAGGATATCCATTCCGTTAAAAACCATGTACGGACGTCCGGAGATATCCAAGGAGACATCGGCAAGCGCATCATCCATGGGTACTCTGGCCCATCCAACCCTGGATATTCCCTTTCTGTCCCCCAGGGATTGACGCATGGCCTGCCCGAGGCACAGCCCGACATCTTCCAGGCTGTGATGGGCATCAACGTGCATATCTCCCTTGCACTCCACGCAGAGGTCAAAATTCGCCCAGTGAGCCATCAATTCAAGCATATGATCGGCAAATCCGAAGCCGGTTTTTATATCTACCGCACTTTGGCCCTCTATTACCAGGTCAATGCTGATTTCAGTCTCATTCGTCTTTCTTTTTATCTCCGCTTTCCTCATCTTCTGCACCTTTATCTTTATTTACTTCTTCATCTTCCGGACTTTTTTCCTTTTTCCGGCCAAACGCCTTTGCCACCCAGACACCGATTTCATACAGAATAATTATCGGTCCGGCCATGAACGTCTGGGTGATCAAATCCGGAGGAGTCAGTATGGCGGCAACTATAAAGGCAATCGTTATGGCATACTTGCGCTTCCTCTTAAGAGATTCAGCACTGACCAGGCCCATGCGGGCCAGAAAAAATATAAACAGGGGCAGTTCAAAAATAAACCCGAAAGCAAAAAGCAGTTTTATTGAAAAACTCAAATATTCCTTAAGTGTTGGAAATGGACGAATAAGTTCGGTGGTAAAGCCCATGAAAAACTCGAAGCCAAAGGGAAACACGATGAAATATCCGAACAACGCGCCAGTAACAAAAAAAACAGCGGAAAATAGGGCAATCGGAATCAGATATTTCTTTTCCGAATCATACAATCCCGGAGCTATAAACTGCCATATCTGATAAAATATATACGGACTGCCCAGAAATATGCCGGCCACCAACGAAATCTTCAGATAAGTAAAAAAGGCTTCCGGCAAAGAAGTGAAAATCAGGGTGCTTTCTTCAGGTAGAGTCCTGACTAAAGGATCCATCAACATCCTGAACAAAGTCTCGGAAAAATAGTAACAGGCCGCGAAACATATGACCACGGCGATAATGGATTTGACCAGAGCGCGGCGGAGATCCTGCAAGTGTTCGGTAAAAGTCTGGCCGCCCTGCTCTTCTCCAGGAAGTGAAGCCGTCTCCTGCCCTTCCTTTCGTTCCGTGCTAGACATGAGGGCCGTTTCCTTCACTCTTTACTTCATGCCGGACCGATTCGTTCTCACTGTCTGCATTCGCAGACTCGGCCTCTTTATTATTGCCGGATGATTTTTTTGTTTCGATTTCTTTTTTAGCCTTAGCGGTTTCCTTTTTTTCTTCCTCGCGATCCATCTCAGTTTCAATGGTGCTTTTCACATCATTGCTGACACGCTTAAACTCGCCCATGGCCTTGCCCAAGGTCTTGGCAAGCTCCGGCAGCTTAGTCGGGCCGATAACAATAATCGCCACGATAAAAATAACCATTAACTCAGTAGTGCCTATGCCAAACATCTGCGTCCCGCGCCTCCCTGATCAAAAATACCTGATGGCTGAAAAATCATATTATTCCCACTCAATTGTTCCCGGCGGCTTGGAAGAAATATCGTAAACAACCCGATTAACACCGTGCACTTCATTAATTATCCGGTTGGATATACGGGCCAAAAGATCCGACGGCAGCCTGGACCAATCCGCGGTCATGGCATCTACGCTGTCCACGACACGCAAAGCTATAACACTTTCATAAGTCCGTTCATCACCCATAACGCCCACTGTCTTTAATGGTAAAAGAACGGCAAAGGCCTGCCATACTTTATAATACCAGCCGGAAGCCTTCATCTCGTCCTGCACGATCTTGTCCGAACGACGCAAGATATCAAGCCGTTCCGGATTAATCTCGCCCACAATGCGGATGGCCAGACCCGGTCCGGGGAATGGATGTCTCCAGACTATGGTATCCGGCATGCCGAGTTCTATGGCTACTTTCCTGACTTCATCCTTGAAAAGCTCTCTTAAAGGCTCGACCAGCTTGAGCTGCATTTTTTCCGGAAGGCCGCCTACATTGTGATGACTCTTAATTACGGCGGAGGGACCTTTGAAAGAGACGCTTTCTATTACGTCAGGGTATAATGTTCCCTGGGCCAGCCATTTCACTCCTTCAATTTCCAGAGCTTCTTTTTCAAAAACATCAATAAATCCATGTCCGATTATCTTGCGTTTTTCTTCCGGATCCTCAACGCCGTGCAACCGGTCCAGAAACATATCCTGAACCTGGACATATTTGAGATTCAAATCAAAATGACGTTCCAGAAAACGGATTACTTCCTCTCCCTCGTCCTGGCGCAGGACCCCGTTGTCCACGAATATGCAATGCAGGCGTTTGCCGATAGCCCGGTGCAAAAGAGCCGCGGTCACAGTGGAATCTATTCCGCCGCTGAGGGCGCAGACTACATGATCGTCGCCGATCATCTCTTTTAGCTCGTCTATTACCGTGTCCACATACGAGGCCATCGACCAGGTAGGCTCAAGCCTGGAAATTTCAAACAGGAAATTATCCAAAATTTTGCGTCCCTGATCCGTATGGGCTACTTCGGGATGAAACTGCAATGTATAAATATTTTTATCAACATTTCCCATAGCGGCAATTTTTATGTCGCCTGTTGCCGCGAGACAGGCAAAACCTTCGGGCAGGGAATTTACAGTGTCCCCGTGGGACATCCAGACAACCGTCCTGGTCTTCCGGTCCAGTCCCTTCCACAGGGGGCAATCCTCAGTCAGCTCAAGTTCGGACCGGCCATATTCCCGATTTTTCGCCGGATGAACTTCCGCGCCCATAATTTTCGCCGTCAGTTGCATGCCATAGCAAATACCAAGAATCGGAATCCCCCAATCGAAAATGCGGGCATCTATGCCCGGAGAATCAGGAGAGGTAACACTGGTGGGCCCTCCAGACAAGACAATCGCCCCGGGGCGTAATTCCTTAATTTTAACCAGATCCGTGTTACAGGGATGTATTTCCGAGTATACTCCCGCCTCCCGGATGCGCCTGGCTATCAATTGCGTATACTGCGAACCGAAATCTATGACTATGACTTTATTTTTACTATCCATTTGTCCTATCCCGGTTACTAATAGTTCTCGACCCGGTAATTCGGGGCTTCCTTGGTTATGATCACGTCATGCACATGGCTTTCCTTCAGACCTGCGGGCGAAATCTGGACAAAACGGGCATGTTGCTTAAGCGCGGGAACGGTTCCGCAGCCCACATATCCCATTCCAGAGCGCAAACCACCAAGCAGTTGATAAACTGTATCCATGACCGGACCCTTAAAAGGAACTCTTCCAACAATGCCCTCGGGGACATGTTTGGATGTCTTTTCTTGAAAATAACGGTCCGAACTGCCGTCCTTCATGGCGTCAATTGAGCCCATTCCTCTGTATATCTTATAAGTTCGGCCCTGATACAGGACAGTCTCTCCCGGACTTTCCTCCGTACCGGCCAGCATGCTGCCCATCATTACCGAATCAGCCCCGGAAGCAAGAGCCTTGACCACATCACCGGAAAACTTTACTCCTCCATCCGCAATCAGGCAACTGTCCGTTTCGCGGCAGGCCTTAACCGAATCCATTATAGCCGAAACCTGAGGAACGCCAACTCCGGCAACCACACGCGTAGTGCATATTGAACCGGGGCCTATCCCGACCTTGACCGTATCCGCTCCAGCCTTGACAAGCGCCTTTGTCCCTTCGTAAGTGGCCACATTTCCGGCTACAAGCTGGCAGTCCGGAAAATTTGATCTAATTGCCTGGACCGAACGTATTATATTTCCGGAATGTCCGTGCGCGGAATCAAGAACGACAAAATCAACTCCGGCCTGCAGCAATTTCTCAACCCTGGCGTCCCGGTCATCGCCAACGCCCACGGCAGCACCGGCACGCAAACGTCCGATATCATCTTTGCAGGCATTCGGATATTTTTTGACTTTTTCAATATCCTTGATTGTGATCAATCCCTGCAGTTTGCCCCCTTTATCCACGACAAGCAGCTTTTCAATCTTGTTTTTGTGCAGAATATGCTTGGCTTCGCTCAGCGTGGTGCCCACGGGGACCGTAACCAGCCCTTCACAGGTCATGACCTCGCTGACCCGGGTCTGCATATCGGATACAAAACGGACATCCCGGTTGGTAACTATCCCCTTCAGCAGGTCGCCTTCCACGACCGGCAAGCCCGAGATGCGAAACTCAGTCATCATCTCCAGTACATGCCGGACTGAATCCTGGGGATGCACTGTCACCGGATCGACAATCATTCCGCTTTCCGATTTTTTCACCTTCTCCACTTCCTGATACTGTTCCTGGATGCTCATATTCTTGTGGATAACTCCGACACCGCCCACTCTGGCCATGGAAATGGCCATCCGGGATTCGGTAACCGTATCCATGGCCGCGCTCAAAAGCGGAACATTCAATTTAATCTCCGCGGTCAATCTGGTACTCAGATCCGCTTTGTCCGGAAGTATTTCCGAATACGCGGGCAAAAGCAATATATCATCAAAAGTCAGCCCGGTCTTAATTATTTTTTCCATATCCATGACTCCTTGTTAAACTTCGATTTTACTCGTTTGGCTGCTCTTTGCCCGACAATTCTTTTCCCACCTCAGACCTTATCCTGTCTTCATCCGGGGGAGCGAATTTCAAAACATTTGTAAAATGTTCACGGGCCAAATCCGGCTTTTCAAGATAATACTTGTAAAGCATGCCCAAATTATAATGGGCCCTGTAATCCCGGTCATCCAAAGATAAAAGCCGATTGAAAACATCTCTTGCTTTTGAATATTCCTCTTTTTGAAAAAAACAGAATCCTTTCTGGGTCAAGGCAATATTGTTTTCGGGCTGTAATTCCAGAAAACGATTCCAAAATTCGAGCGCCTTATCCCAGGCTCGCATTTGCATAAACCTTTGCCCCAGCATAAAAAGAACCTCTTCGTTTTCCGGATCTTCCTGCAGACGATTCATCAGTCTGGACATTTCGGCCATGGGATCAGCGGATACCTTTACCTGTTTTGTAAGCGAAGGATGCTGAAACTTAAAAAAAACAAATGATGCCAAGAGAATACCCAGGCAAAAAAGACCGAAAACAGCAGCAACTTTCTGAACGGATATTAGTCCAGGGTTATTTGTCATTCATAAACTCCAGATGCCGGATTTTTTTATCCAGCTTTCCCTGTTTGATTCCCAGAAAAAAAATATAGCCTCCAACTCCAATCCAAATAAGCACATTGGCCAACAACAAATAATTCATATTCCTACCATCTATTTATTTCAGCTATCCTGCGCTCCGCCCGGATCTGTCCGAAGCGCAGATATAAAAGGACAAATGTCAGAAGTCCCCAGGCAAAAAGACATACAAGTACTGTATGCCACATTTCGGGTTCCAGCCCCCCTCCCCGGGAGGCGAATACCGATGGATGGATACTGCGCCACAGACGGGCGGAAAAAAAAACCAGGGGAACATCAAGAAAAGCGACTATGCCGACAACCGCGCTTATACGCTGTTTTTTGACCGATTCAAACGATCCGGCCCTTAACACCAGATAGGCGCAATAAACAAACCACATTATAAGAGCGGTACTCAGACGCGGATCCCATGTCCACCAGGTATTCCAAGCCGCCTTAGCCCATATTGATCCTGAAAACAGAGCCAAGGTGGCAAATAATACGCCAAGTTCTCCGGAGGCCCCGGCCACATTGTCCCATGACTCTCCCTTCCCGGCCAAGACTCCAATACTGGAAACAAAAACCACAAAAAAACACACGAAGGCCCACCAGGCAAACGGCAGATGAAAATAAAAAATGCGCTGTATTTCGCCCATGGTTGCTTCCTGTGGCGCATATTCCCAGATAAAATACTGGGAAACGGCCAAAGCCAAACCGGCTGCAACGCACATGAACCTGACAAAAATATTCATTTATTACCCTTGATCAACAAAAAAATACAAATGAACCTGACTTCGCGATTTTAATCCCCGGAATATAAAAAGGGGAACAACACCAGTGCGGCACCGGCAAAAAGGGCGTCAAAAGCTAAAACAAGCATGAACCATTGGCCTGCGTCCGGATAACTCCCGGAGGCCATGAATCCATCCAGTAATCTAATGCCCGCCAAAAGGATGGGCATGAGCAAGGGAAATATTATTATGCTCAGCAGAGAATCTTTTACTCCGGACCCTTGTGCCGCGGCCCCTAGAAGCCCGCCAATAACGGCCATGCCCAGATCCACTCCCAGCACCGCCCCTGAAGCAATGAGGAGATTGCCGGAAACTTCCTGCCCCAGAAAAACAATAATGGCCGGAAAGAAAAAAATTTGGGTCAGAAAAACCAGAATAAAACCGGCAATTATTTTTCCCAGATAAATAATCTGAATAGGGGTCGCGGCCAAAACCAAACCAATGCGTGCCCCGCTTCTTTCTTCCACCATATATAAATTATTATATATCAAAATGAGCGAAAAAGCACTCGCCAGCCAGAAAACCGTGGCAGCGGCTCGCGAGGTAACCGAAACACCGGAGGGTGACCCCAGGCTGAACATAAAAACCAGCAACAAGCCCAATAATACGGCCTGGACCGGACCGCCGCCGCCGACAAACATAAGCCGGACATCCTTGGCTGCGAGGACTCCCGCTCTTTTAAGCATCATCTCTTACCGTTAAAAATTCATTGACCGGACCCCAAAAGACCTGCTTTCCATCTTCAAGGGCAAGCACCGCATCCGCCTTGCCTGAATCTGCCTGCAAATCATGAGAAACCCAAATTATGCCCGTGCCGCCGTCCCTGGCCTGCATAACTTCCCGGAAAAGTATCTTTTTCGATTCCGCATCCAAACCGGTACCCGGCTCATCCAGCAGAACAACCTCAGGATTGAGTAAAAGAACGCGGGCCAGGCTCAAGCGCTGAACCATGCCCCTGGAAAAACCACCCGCCTTTTCCCATGCTGAGCGTTCCAATTGTACCCGGCGCAGGACTTGAAGCAAATCGTTTTCGCTGCTTCTGTCCCCGTGAAAACCGGCCCAGAATTTTAAATTGTCAAAAGCGGAAAGATCAGAATATATAAACGAATCATGGGCAAGATATCCGATTCTTATTTCCCGGCGCCTGCTTACTTCCCCGGTCTGGGGACCAATCAGTCCTGCGGCGATTTTTAAAAGGGTTGACTTTCCGGCCGCGTTTGGACCAACCAGCAAAATAATCTCACCCGGAAACAGATCAAAACTGACTCCTTCAACAACTGAACGTCGCCCGTATTTGCAGCCGGCGTTCTTAAAAGCGATTAAAGCCGATCTGGACATGCTTAAATGTCCGTTTGGCGCCCGGGCTTAGCCTTCCTGCGCAAATCAAAACCTAAAAAGCCAAGAATGCAGGTTATCGTGCCTCCTAGCCAAATCCAGTTTACCAGAGGATTGACACTTATCTTGACACTGGCCACTTTGTCCTCGGTGAATCCAAGCAGGGTTGAATACAATTCATTTCCAAACGAAGGCAGCACGGAAACTTCCGCAAAGGGCTGGTCGTGATTGCGGTAGAGGCGCTTCTGGGGATGAAGCTCGCCGAGCTTTCGACCGTCTTTAAGGACCTCCAGGTTAGCCTGAAAAATATTAACCCCGGGAGTCTTTTGGTTTTCCAGGCCGGTATAAACAAATTCATAGCCGCTGATGCTGACTTTCTTGCCCTCTGAAAGGATAGCTTCCCTTTCGCTGCTGTAAGGTCCGGAAAACGCTATGCCCAGGACCATGAGCACGATACCCAGATGTATGCCGTAAACACCCCATTGCATCCTGCTGGAGCGCATCCATTTATTTTTTATAAAAAGAATCAGGATGGTAAATATACCGGCGAATGCCGATCCACCCCCGACGATCGGCCAGAAATCGCGCATTCCCCAGAAAAAACATCCGGCACAGCTTAAGAAAAATACAGCGAGTGCAGTCATGAATCCCCACCGATCACTCAGCCCCTGTTTCCATTTAAGCCAGGGGCAAATGAAGAAAAATACGCTTATCAGCACAAAAAGAGGCAGGCAGACCCGGTTATAGAATCCAGCGTCAAGCCCAACCGGATTATTGACAAAGGGCTGGGACAAAACAGGCCAGATAGTGCCCATGGCCACGATTATTGCCAGGCATAAAAATATCCACACCGCGACCAGCATAATTCCCTGCCGACCCAGAATATGATCCAGCGACTTGTTCCCCCTTCTTCCGGAAAGAACCAGAAAAACGGTGAACAAAAAAAGCAAAAACATAATCCACAACAGAGGGACTCCAACTCCTTTATTTCCGAAAGCGTGCAGAGAATCAATAATGCCGCTGCGGGTCAAAAAGGTGCCGAAGAAACAGGACACAAGAGTCATGGATATCAAAAACAGACTGAATCTGGGCAGAGCCTTTCGCCTGCGCCCGATAATCGCGGTATGCATGAAGGCGGTTGCGGTAAGCCAGGGAATGAGTGACGCGTTTTCAACCGGGTCCCAAGCCCAGTAACCGCCCCATCCTAGTTCCATGTATGCCCACCAAGCCCCTAAGATAATTCCGGCGGTCAGCGTTATCCAAGCGAACATAAGCCAGTTGCGGGTCGTTTTCATCCATGAAAATTCGTCGCCCTGAAGCCAGGAAGCAAAAGCCAGGCAACAGGGAATAGCGAAACCGGCATAACCGATAAACAAAAGCGGAGGATGAAAAATCATTCCTGGATTCTGCAAAAGAGGGTTAAGCCCGTTTCCTGAACTCGGAGCGGGATCAAGCCGTATGAAGGGATTACTCGGACCGGTGAGCATGAGCAGAAAAAAAAGCTGGATCGAGAAATAAAAGGACCAAAAAAAAGTCTTGTTTCGCCCTGGCATTGACTTATAGCCTGAGGACACGGGGACCAAAACCCCAAGCAATGAAAGTATCCACAGCCAGAAAAGAAAAGAACCGTCCTGTCCGGCCCAGAAAGCGGTCAGGGCATAAAACATCGGCAGGAATCTATCCGTGTAGTTCATTACATACTCGAAAGAAAAATCCCGTGTTCCAAGTGCCCATAAAAGGATGAGCGAACTGATACTGATCAGAATAAAAACACTCAGCTGAACCCAGGGAAGAATTTTAACGCTTTTTTGCGGACTATAATCTTCGTCCAGCAATCTAAAAAAGCCATATCCCACGCTGCCGGCCAGAACGGCCAAGGACAAAACAAGTGCCGCGAAGGCTGTATAGTGCATAATCTTTACCTTTATCCATCTATAGTTGGTTCATTCCTGTCTAAAATCTAAAGTGACAATAAAAAAACAAAACCCGGGGAAGCCGGTGCCGAACGGCATTTGATCGAGGCAAAATATAAAAAAACAGGATGGGAACATGCCCATCCTGACTTCATCAAATTGAAAATATGCTCCCGGGTTCAGGCTCCGTCCTTTTCGTATTTGGAGGGGCACTTGGTCATAAGTTTCTGGGCGTTGAAAAAATAGCTTTCGGGTTTGAAGCCACCCTCCACGATCACCTCCACTCCCGGGTCAAACGTATCCGGTACAGCCCCGGCATAATAAACTCTGATCGATTTGGAAGAATCCTTTTTATCAATTAAATCAAAACTCACGCCCAGAGAATCCTCCTGTCTTTGAACATTATCCGCGGCAACCTTGCCGAACAATCTGGCCTGATCCAGTTCGGTCGGAGACATGGCCAGCGCCTCGGAAACATTCAAAAAATACACGCTGTTCTTGGAAACTCCCGAATATAAAAGGAAACCAACACCGCTTAAAATAAGGATAAAAGCAAGTAGATAAATCCCTTTATGCTCTTTTTTTTCAGACATTCGTTTACTCCGTTCAGGCCTTTTAATGGACGAGCCCTTTTTCAGGTATTATAATCATAGTGTCAAGATGCGCAAGACCCATATCATCTATCCTTAAGCAAACTTTTTCTGCGCTTACGCGCCAAATCCCGCAAATCCGCGACTTCATCAGTTTCATCCACTATTTCCCGGCCCAGAATTTCTTCCAGTACGTCTTCAAGCGTTACCACTCCGGCAACTCCGCCGTATTCATCCAAAACGACAAAAAGATGCAGTCGGGATTCCAGGAACTGAACAAGAAGCTGATCCAGAGTGAGAGTTTCCAGGACAAAATGAACCGGCTTCATCAACTTTTCCAATGTCAAGTCGTCCTGATCGTTTGCCAGAGATTCAAGCACCTCGCGTCGATATACCACACCCACGATTTCTTCGCTGTCATCGTTCTCGTAAACCGGAATACGGCTGTGCGGCCACACGTGTTTGGCCTCCTTGGCCTCGGCGACCGTGTATTTAGCCGGCAGGGAAAAAACCACCATTCTTGGAGTCATGACTTCCCGGACAATCTTCTTGTCCAGGAGAAGAATATTCAGAAGGGAAACTTCTTC
>JBNJHA010000016.1:0-41284 GCA_051748085.1 Thermodesulfobacteriota bacterium | reverse complement strand
TCTTTATTCCTTTCAAAGCGCCCTTTTTATGCTTCAAAAAGAAGTGGCGCAGCGCATTTGTTCCGGTCCAGGCAAAAGGACTTACGGTGCTTTAACGGCCTGGGTTCAGAATTTTGCCCAGCCGGTTTATCGGTTCGAGGTCAGTCCCGAAGTTTTTTCCCCCCGTCCAAAAGTTGACTCGGCAATTGTCCAGCTTTACCCCTTGAAACAGGCGAGTAAACCTGATAAAGATACTTTAGCCCGATGCATAAAGTTGGTTTTTTCCTGGAAGCGAAAACAGCTAAAAAAGATATTGAAAAATTATAAAAGTGAACAACTGGCGGCTTGGTTCGAAAGAAATGCCTTGCGTCCCGAGTCCAGGCCTGAAGAGGTTCCGGCAAGGGCTTTTGTTGAATTATCGGAAATAATTTTGCGTTAATGTCTGATTTTTGTTGATCAAGCCTTGACTTAAGCGCAAAAATTTAGTCAAGACCAACCTTGACGCGGGTAAACGGATTAGATGTTGGTTTGACATAAAGGCAGTAATCTGCCAAAGCTGTTTAAAATCAGCTGGCCAATATTTGCGGTAGTGGTGTCATCAAGTAGTATGGCATTTTTATTTTGTAATGAATTTTAGGCGTCTTACAAGTCAATCTTTATTATTGAGGAGGAATTTATGACTAAAGCAGATTTAATTTCCAAGATTGCTGAAAAAGCCGGCTTGACTAAAGCGGATTCAGAAAAGGCCTTGAATTCCTTTTTGGAATCCGTTGAGGATACTTTGGTCAAGGAAGGCAAGTTGACCCTGACTGGTTTTGGCACTTTTGCCGTTGAACAGCGAAAAGAACGGATGGGTCGAAATCCCCGTTCAGGCGAAGCAATCAAGATTCCGGCTTGTAAGGTAGTCAAGTTCAGGCCCGGAAAGATTCTCAAGGAAGCTGTAAAATAATTCTGGAGGGCTGACCATGATGATTCCCGGAGAAACGGTTCATAGCCCGTTGCCCCAAGACCTGCCTTGGTGGAACCCGGACCACGCTGTTTTTTTCGGCGTGCTTTATGCGGTTATCCTGGTTATAGGCAGTGGCTTGGCGGTTACTTTTTTAAAGTCCTTGAGTGATACTTGGCAGGAAAAGAAAAAAGACACCTGATTTTGTTTGCAAAAATTATTGGTCACAGGGCCCGTTTTCGGGCCCTTTTTTTTTCTTGTCAAAAGCTTTGGGAAAGAATATAGTTTTTTATTAAGCCTTTTTTGTTAGAGGCATATCATTGGGAGAGGAGGTGAAGCGGTTTGCCGGGTGTAATTTTAAACGATAATGATAATTTTGACTATGCCTTGCGCAAGTTCAAAAAACAAGTTGAGAAATCGGGAATACTTTCCGAATTAAAGAAGCGTCAGCATTACGAAAAGCCAAGCGTGCAGAAGAAGAAGAAAGAAGCTGCAGCGCGCAAAAGGCTGATGAAAAAAATGCGCAAAATGAAAACGTCTTAAGCAAAGAAGCTTTGTGAACGGATCGCAAAAGACTTCGTTTCCGCCTGTAAGGCCGGGGAAGAAGAAAAGGTGGCTGTCTTGAGGATGCTTAAGGCAGCCATCAAAACAAACAAATCGAATTGGGGCAAAAGCCTTCCGACGATGATGTGCCTGCATTTCTAGCCAGGCAGAAGAAACAGTGCCGGGAGTTCCGGAAATTGTTCACGCTTGCTGGGAGGAAAGACCTTGCCGCCCGAGAAGGTGCCCAAACTTAAAATCATCGAGGCTTATCTGCCTTCTATGCTTACTGAATCTGAAATTTCCGAATCCGTGGATTCGATCCTGAAAGAAATGAACATCTCCGATGCCAAGGGTGCAGGTCGGGTGATAGGCAGAATCATGTCCACTTTCAAGGACCGGGTGGACGGAAACAAGGTTGCACAGATGGTCCGCAGTAAGCTGTCTCCCTGAATTATCAAATATGTTATCCCGAACGCTAAAGCTTTTGGAGCTGGACAAGGTTTTGCTTTGCTTAAGCAGCAAAGCGGTTACCGAAGCCGGACGATTGAGCTGCAGGAACCTGAGACCGTTTACGGAAAAAAAGTCGGTCCGGGATGCTAATTCTCTGTTGCGTGAAGCTATGCTCTGGCAAGGAGAAAACGGCTTTGCATTGTCTGGGTTCCCGGATTTGGCAGGAGTATTTGCCGTACTCAATGAACCGGAAAAAACTTTGGATATCGAGGCCTTTTGGGGATTGCAGCAAGTATTTGTAAATGCCGGCAAGGCCAGGGAATTGTCCACAGAGGTGGATGATTCCAGATTTCCTGTATTTTATGAATTTTGCCAAAAATGCCCCTGGCCGTACAAACTGTCCTCCGCCGTAAACCGTTGCCTGGATAGTGCGGGCAATATTCGGGACAACAGTTCTCCCACTCTGAAAGCCGTTCGTGCCGATATTCGCAGTCTGCGTGAACAATGCACAAAAAAAGCGCAGGATGTGCTGCAAAACGGAACTCTTGTTCATTATCTTCAGGACGAGTTTTTGACCATATCATCCGATCGATATGTACTGGCCCTGAAAGCCAACTTTAAAGGGCGGTTGCAGGGGATTGTTCATGATTACTCCCAAACCGGCGAGACCTGTTACTTTGAACCGATGTTTCTCATGGACCTCAATAACAGGCTGCAGGGACTCAAGAGGGAAGAGCGGAGCGAAATAAAAAATATTTTAAATTATCTTACCTCGCTGGCATACCAGGAAAAAGAAGCACTGATAGATCTTTATAGCTGGGCTGTGGATCTGGATGTACTTATGGCCAAATGCGCCCTGGGCAGAGAAATGGATGGAATCGCCCTGGATATTAGCGAGAGGCCCCGTCTGTCCCTGCTTAAAGCCAGGCATCCGCTGCTTGCTTTCAGGGAAGACTTTGTTCAGCCGGTTGATATCGTCCTTAATGATCCACAGCGGATATTGATCATTAGCGGCGGTAATTCAGGCGGAAAAACCGTGGCTTTGAAAACCCTGGGGCTTTGCGCCTGTATGGCGTCATGCGGTTTGCCGATACCTGTCGAGGAAGGCAGCAGCCTGCCGTTCTGGGACCAGATTTTTGTATCCATGGGCGATGAACAGAGTCTGGAGGAAAGTTTAAGCACTTTTACGGCCCAGATTCGACATCTGCGTGATTTCTGGCCGGAAATCGGGCCCTCTTCTTTGGTGATCATGGACGAATTCGGCGCGGGAACTTCTCCAAGCCAGGGTGCCGCTCTTGCCCAAGCGGTCGTGGACGAATTGGCGGAAAAAGGTGCCTGGGTAATTGCCGCAACGCATTTTCCGGCCCTTAAAGCCTATGGCTTAAGCCGGGAGCGGGCAAGATCCGCGTCTGTTATTTTTGATCCGGAGACAAAAAAACCGCTGTACAGGCTTGCTTATGATCAGGTTGGTGCCAGTCAGGCTCTGGATGTCGCCCGGGAAGAAGGTCTGCCGGAAGATATTCTGCGGCGGGCCCAGGAGTATCTTCTGCTTGACGGCACCGAAGGGCAGGTCTTTGAACGGCTGAACAATTTGGCGTTGGAAAAGGAAAAGGCACTCGAGGCGCTTCGTAGTCAACGGGTTGAGTTTGACAGGGAACACAAAGATAAATTGCGGGCCTTGGAAAAGGAAAAGAAATATCTGGCGGAAGAGATTCGCGAGAAATCCAGGGAAATTCTGCGAAAATGGAAAAAACAGAAAATAAGTCGAAAGCAGGCGTTAAAAGAATTGTCCGAACTAAGGTCGGCTGCAAGTCCGGCAACCAAACCGGAGCAGGAGGAAAAGAAATCCTTTTCCTGGAAGGATATGTCTCCCGGAGAGTCCTGCATTTATCTGCCGTGGGCCAAAAAGGGAATCA
The DNA here is from genome assembly GCA_051748085.1 of Thermodesulfobacteriota bacterium. Classification (GTDB taxonomy): domain Bacteria; phylum Desulfobacterota; class Desulfovibrionia; order Desulfovibrionales; family Desulfonatronovibrionaceae; genus CAYNNQ01. Next base: position 37,450 of record JBNJHA010000016.1, on the reverse strand, counting down.
TCAGGGATAAGGACGAACGCAAGAGACTGGTCAAGCTGGATTTAGGCGCGGTCAGTATGTGGGTTGCGCCGGAAGATATTGCCGCGGATGACGATTCATCCGGGAAGGAAGGCAAAAGTTCCGGTTACCTCGGGCCACAACGCGTTTCCGCGCCGATGCGTGTTGATCTGCGTGGGTACCGGGCCGAAGAGGCCGTGGTCGGTCTGGAAAAATTTATGGACCGGGCTTTGCTTGCCGGGCATTTGAAATTGGAAATAGTACATGGAAAAGGGACTGGAGCCCTTAGAAAGTCCGTCAGTGAATTTCTACAAAACTCTCCGGAGGTCGAAAATTTTGGCCCGGCCCCTGAGGATCAGGGGGGAGACGGCGTAACCGTGGTTGATTTGCGGTGAGCTGCATCAAAGCGGAGTTGTTTGGTTTTCAATCCGGAGACTTTGAATCATGAGCCGCAGAGCTTCGGTAATAGATGAAATAAAAAGCAAGCTTGATCTGCTGGAAGTAATCGGCCGCTATGTTGAATTGCGGCAGTTGGGCGATAGATGGGTCGGAGTCTGTCCTTTTCATCAGGAAACCAAGGGGTCCTTTTATGTCCATCCGGAGCGCGGTTTTTTTTATTGTTTTGGATGTCAGGCAAGTGGCGACTTGATAGAATTTCACAGGCGGATAAACGGCCTTGAATTCAGGGAAGCTTTGGAACAATTGGCTTTGGAAGCCGGAGTTTCAATGGGTCCCGGCCGGTCCGGAGATGATAGAAAGCAGCGCAAAAAAGGTCTTTTCTGGGCCATGCATGCCCTGGCCGGAGAATATTTCCGCTTGAATCTTGAAGGCAAACAGGGCGCCGCCGCCCGAGGATATTTGCAACGCCGCGGGGTTCCCCCTGATATTAGCGAAAATTTTTTTCTGGGCTGGAGTCCGGATGATTGGCATGGGTTGGAAAAGTTTCTTGTTTCCAAAGGCTACCGTCGGGAACAGGCTGTTGAATGCGGTCTTCTCAGCCAGAGCAAAAAAGGGCATATTTTTGACAGATTCCGCAATCGGCTTATTTTCCCGATTACTTCTCTTGCCGGACGTTGTGTTGCTTTTGGTGCCAGGGTCATTGATGATGGCGAGCCCAAATACATAAACAGCAGTGAATCGGAAATATACACCAAGGGCGAACATTTGTACGGACTTTATCAGGCCCGGACCAATGTCAGCCAGAAAAAAGAGATTCTTTTAACCGAAGGCTATCTGGATGTCATTACCCTGCATCAGTATGGCTTCGGCAACGCCTGCGGCGTATTGGGAACGGCGCTTACTGCGAGTCAGGTTAAAAGAATAGCCGGGCTGGTTCGCAAGGTCGTGCTTGTATTTGACGGAGATTCAGCCGGCAGAAAGGCCGCCCTGCGCAGCACTGAATTGATTTTGGGCCAGGGATTGGAATGCCGGGTTATAGATTTGCCGGAAGGAGAGGATGTCGACAGTCTTTTGCGCAGTTCAGGCAAGTCCGCTCTGGATGATCTGCGAGAAAAATCTTTTGAGGGCCTTGATTTTTGTTTTCGTGAACTTAATAGAAATTGTTCCCCCCGGGAAATCATGGACTGGGCCCGGAATTTTTTAAACGGGTTGGGGGATCTGTCCTGGAGAGCGTTTTTTATTCCTCGTATTGCACATGAATTGGGCCTGGCGGAAAAGGAGTTTAGACAGGCACTTGAGTCCGACGCTCAAAAAAAAGCAAATAAAAGGCCTGTAACCCCAAAAACAGGCGGGTTTACCGGGGGAAGCCTTTTCAGGGACAGAGAAATACTGAGTCTGATGATCTGTTTCCCGGAATTCAAAGGCGATCTTCAGGTCAAAAAATCGGATCTGTGTCTGGTTAATTCCTGGGCGCAGGCCTTTTGGCGGAAAATAAAGGACGGGACGGAAGAAGATTTTTTACCTTTGCTGAATGAGGAAGAGAGAAATTTTTATTATAACAGCCGACAACGTTTGAAAGAATTAAATTCACAAAAAGATGCCTTAAAAAACCAGCTTGAAAATTTTTTGCAGGAAAAAGAATGTGAGATGACCCGGGAATACTTACTCAAAGCCTTGTCAAGGGCTGAACAGGAAGGGGACAGGGAGGAAGTCGTACGCATATTAAAACTTTTGCAAAAAAACATGAAGGGGAGTTAAGGTCGGGGTTGTTTTTGTTTTCGGCTATGTGTCTGGCCGAATAATTTTTTGTGTTTTTCAGCGGCGGTATATAAGCATGGCCTTAAGTTAGTTTGTAATGCGTTGAAAATTGCGGGTTGCAGGGGCCAATACACGTTCAGGGGGAAAGATGAGCAGTATAAAGGACGTACAGCAGATTAAGGCATTGATAGCCGAAGGCAAGAAAAAAGGTTTTTTGACCTTTGAGGAGTTGAATAAGGCCTTGCCGGCCGAGGTCAACAATCCGGAACAGGTCGAGGAAATAATTGCCATATTTGATCAGCTGGACATAACCATAGTTGATAACAAGGCCGGCAAAGCCTTCGCAGTGGTTTCGGATCCAGCGTCCGCAAAGAGTTCGGAGGTGCGTATAGAGGGCTCTGATGACGGAATGGAAACCCCATCGCGAAGTAGTGACCCGGTGCGTATGTATCTGCGGGAAATGGGTTCGGTAGGGCTTTTGGACCGGGAAGGCGAAGTAGAGATCGCCAAAAAAATAGAGGCTGGAGAAATTGAAGTCTTGCTTGCTTTGGTTGAAGTCCCTGTGGCCGTGGAGGAACTTATAAAGGTCGGCGAGGACTTGCGCGAAGACCGCATTAAATTAAAGGATGTGGTTAAGACTATCGAGGAGGATGACCCTTCCGAAGAGGAAATGAATCAGCGCGAACGGGTTCTGCAATTATTGGATCAGATCAGGAACATATTAAAGAAAAGGCGGCAGATATATAATAAGCTGGATGAATGCGCCCGCCTGGATCGCCGGGTATATGGCATACAAAAGAGAATCATGGAATATAAATATGACGTGGTGGATTCTCTGCGGAGTATTAAACCGGAAAAGACTCTGGTGGATAAGATTATAGAGACGGTGCATGACTATGTGCGCCAGATGTATAATTGTCACCGCGATCTTGGCGCATACATTCTATCCTTGGGCAAGACCAAAGAAGAAATTTACGATCTGTTCAAAAAAGTTGAGAATCGGCAGATAAATCCGATTGCTGCCGCGGACGAACTGAACATGACCGTGGAGGAACTTTTTTCCTTCAAGGAAATGATATACGGCAAGATGGAAATCCTGGACAGACTGCAGGAAAAATGCATGCACAATGTGCATGACCTTGAAGACATCCTGTGGCGAATCGAAAGAGGCAATCAGGATGCCCTGGAGGCCAAGCAGGAGCTTATTCGGGCCAATCTGCGCCTTGTGGTGTCCATAGCCAAGAAATATACAAATCGCGGTCTGCAGTTTTTGGACCTCATCCAGGAAGGCAATATCGGTTTAATGAAGGCCGTGGACAAATTTGAATATCAGCGTGGATATAAATTTTCGACTTATGCCACCTGGTGGATCAGGCAGGCCATTACCCGGGCCATTGCCGATCAGGCCCGGACCATCCGTATCCCTGTGCATATGATAGAAACAATTAATAAGCTGGTGCGCACCTCTAGATATCTCGTTCAGGAATTGGGCAGGGATCCGACTCCGGAAGAGATCGCCGAGCGTATGGATTATCCTCTGGAAAAGGTGAAAAAGGTGCTCAAGATCGCCAAGGAGCCTATTTCTCTTGAGACCCCCATCGGAGACGAGGAAGACAGCAGTCTGGGCGATTTCATTGAGGATAAGAAAGCTGTGGCCCCGGCCGATGAAGTCGTAAATACCAAACTTTCAGAACAGATCACAACAGTCTTGTCCGAGCTTACGCCCCGGGAAGAGCAGGTCCTGCGCAAACGTTTTGGAATCGGGGAAAAATCGGATCACACTCTGGAAGAGGTTGGCAAATTGTTCAACGTGACCAGAGAAAGGATCAGGCAGATAGAAGCCAAGGCGCTCAGGAAGCTGCGCCATCCGGTGCGCAGCGAGTGCCTGCGTACATATTATGATACTTAGTTTCAGATTCGGAATTTTGTATCTGTTCACCAATTTTTTTCGTGTGCTGAATAGTTGCGGGAATTTTTGAGTTTCCGGGTATGAATTACTTAATAAATATTCAAGGCAAAAAACCTTGCCGGAACACGTTCCGGAGAGTAAGTACAAAAGGCAACCCATCGGGTTGCCTTTTGTTTAGGGATGCCGGTAACATATTGCCTGGTGGGCGAAATTTTGTGTTCAACCCGGCTCTGTATTTATAAATCCGATGGCTTGCGCTTATTTTGCGTTGACCGCTTGCAAAATTGTTTTTAGACAGGGACTGATTTAGGACTTGGCCGGTATCAGGTAAAAATTTAGGGGCCAATATATTCATATCGGAAAAGAAAGGAGGATTGCTTGAGATCTTCGATACTTTTTAAAGCATGTTTCTTTTTGTCTTTTTCCGTATTTCTTCTTGTAACCGGAGTTGTTTCGGGACAGGCCCAGGAAGAGTTTATACGGGCGAAATGGGTTCCTGACGGTGATACTTTGTATGCCCAGAGTGGAGATATATATCGTCTCCAGGGAATAGATGCCCCGGAAACAGCCCATGACAACAGCCAAGAACAGTTTTACTCTTCTGAGTCCGGCAAAGCGCTTTGGAACATGGTCAAAAATAAGAAGCTTTCCGTGAAGGGGAATGATTTGACCAGGGATCGCTACGGACGTTATCTGGCAATAATTTATCTTCCGGACAAAAGGTGCGTGAATCGGGTTATGATCCGCAAAGGTCTGGCGTTTTATTACCCGCACGGAAATTCCCGTTCGACTTTTATGCGCTCGCTTTTGAAAGCCCAGCGTCGGGCTATTAACTCCGGCAAGGGATTCTGGCCGGCTATTCTGGCCCTTGATGATACCTCCGGTGTTTGGGTGGGCAATAAAAACAGTAAAAGGTTTCACTCGCCGACGTGCAAGTTCGGGCAAAAAATCAATACTGCCAACAAAAAGACTTTTCGTTCACTCCGGGAAGCTTTTTTATCCGGCTACGCCCCTTGCCGACATTGTACGCCGTGGCCGGAGGCCGACAATTAGTTTTTTCCGGAAATAATCTTTTTACGTCAGGCAGCAATTCTTTTGCTAAACGAAAAGTCTTCAATTCTGAGTCTGCGATCATATATGAATATAGAATGTTTAAATTTATGTATCTGTTCACTAAATTTTTTAATGTAGTGAATAGGTATGTTTTTTGTGCAGTTAATCATTTGAAACATATAAATTTTAAATTTTTTGCAGGACCAAAATTATGAAAATTGTGGTCGTCGGCGCCGGCCAGGTCGGATTTTATATCGCTCAAAGACTGTCTTCCGAGGACAAGGAAGTGCTGGTTATTGATAAAAATCCAAAAGTCCTGGAACAGATAGCCAATCATATAGATGTCCAGACCCTTGAAGGTTCGGGGTCCAGCCCCAAGGTCCTGGAGGAAGCGGGGATAAAGGATGCCGATATTTTACTCGCGGTCACTGACAGCGATGAAATCAATCTTGTTGCCTGTACCTTTGCCAATATCCTCGCGCCGGGGATAACCAAAGTCGCCCGAATAAGAAACGATGAATATCTTGAATATCGGGAAAAGTGGGCGGCTGATTTGAGTGTGAGCATGGTTATAAACCCCGAGGTCGAGGTCGTGCGGACAATCGTTCGCATGATGGGCATGCCCGGGGCCGTGGAAGTCAATGAATTTGGAAAGGGCCGGGTAAAACTGGTCGGAATGTGGGTGGACAAAGGCACTGCCCTGGATGGACTGCAACTATATGATTTGCGCGCTAGGCCGGGTATGGAAAATGTCCTGCTGGCAGCGATCATTCGCGAGGATAATTTGATAATTCCTTCCGGAGAAGACCGGGTTGTGCCTGGAGATTTGGTGTACCTGGTTTGTGAAGACAAGGACCTGGACAAAGTCACCAAGCTGACCGGCGGCGGAAAGAAAGTCAAAAAAGACGTACTGATTGTCGGTGGCGGAAAAATTGGAGTAAGATTGGCCAAGGCCTTGGAAAAAAAAGGAGTGAATGTAAAACTTCTGGAAAATAGTTCACATGCCTGCGGGCTTATTGCCGAGGAATTAGACCGAACAACCATCCTTACCGGTGACGGAACAGACCGGGAAGTCCTGGAAGAAGAAAATGTGGGCGGCATGGATTTGGTAGTGACTTTGACCGGGGATGAGGAAAGCAATATTCTCAGTTCACTGCTTGCGTCCAAAATGGGCGCAAAGATGACCATAACCCGTATCAATAAGATGGAATATATGCCCTTGGTGAGGACAATCGGCCTTAAACATATAGTCAATCCCAGAATATCAGCGGTGAATACCATTTTGAATCAGGTCCGGCGAGGATCGATTGTGTCCTCGGTGGCTATTGAAAAGGACGCCGAGGCCATGGAAGCAGTCATAGAAAAAGGAATGGAGATCGCAGGAAAAAAAATTGTCGATTTGCCGTTTCCCAGACAGGCTCTTGTACTGGCCATAATGCGCCAGGATAAGGTGATTGTTCCCAGCGGAGAAGACCGGCTGGAGGCTGGAGACAGAATAATTATTATCTGTACCCGCAAAAGCATTCCGGCTGTCGAGAAAAAATTAACCATTAAACTCGATTATTACTGATCTGATGCACTGGATATTTGTCCTGAATGCCGTCGGCATGGTTATCCTGGTTGTCGGCTTGAGCATGTCCCTGCCCCTCTCTTTTGCCCTTTTTTATCAGGATACTTCGGTTTTGCCTCTGCTGGAGAGTATGTTTGCGGCCTGCTTATTGGGGTTCGGCCTGCATTTTTTTTGTCGACGGGCCAAGGTCGCTAGTGTTACGCATAAAATGGGGATGCTGATTGTCACCCTGGGATGGCTTGCTGCCGGATTTTGCGGCGCGCTTCCTTACTGGCTGGGTGATTTTATGAACCCGACAAATGCCGTTTTTGAATCCTTTTCCGGATTTACAACCACAGGCGCTTCCGTTTTAACCGATATAGAATCCTTGCCCCGCGGACTTCTCATGTGGCGCAGTCTTACCCATTGGCTTGGCGGAATGGGAATTATCCTTTTGTCTCTGGCTATATTGCCCTTTCTCGGTGTCGGGGGGATGCAGCTGTACAAGGCCGAAGTGCCGGGACCTGTGCCGGATAAATTGCGTCCCCGGATCAAAGACACGGCCAAAACCCTGTGGAAAGTGTATTTGCTTTTATCCGTGGCGGAAGCTGTTTTGCTTTTTGCCGGCGGCATGGATGTTTTTGATTCCATATGCCATACATTCGGAACCATGGCCACAGGTGGGTTTTCGACTAAAAACACATCCATTGCCTACTTTGACAGCGCCTATATAGATACGGTGATAACTGTGTTTATGTTTTTGGCGGGAACAAATTTTTTCCTGCATTTTCAACTTTTGCGCGGTCGCCCGCAAAGTTTTTGGCGTGATCCAGAATTCAGATTTTTTTTCGTTGTGGTTTTTGTTTTTATAACCGTATGCACCTTTTTTGTAATGGGAATAAATTATTCCGATTTTTGGACTGCGTTGCGATATAGTGCATTTCAGATAGTATCCATAATCACCACGACCGGATATGCTACCGCCGACTATGAATTGTGGCCCGCGGTTATTCAGGCTATTTTGCTGGCGTGCATGTTTATAGGTGGATGTGCCGGATCGACAGGCGGGGGGATAAAAAGCATGCGGATTATGATTCTTTTAAAATCCGGATATCGAGAGATGTTCAGAGTCATTCATCCCCGCGCGGTAAGGCCGATAAAAATGGGCAAGAGGATTATAAAGGAAGATGTCCTGCATGGGGTCTGGGGATATTTTATTCTCTATTTGCTTCTTTTTGTCCTGGCCTGGTTTATAACCTCGGCCATGGGGCTGGACACTATTACCGCCTTTGCCGCGGTACTGGCCTGTGTAAGCAATATTGGGCCGGGGATTGCGGATGTGGGGCCTACTGATAATTACGGCTTTGTCCCGGACGAGGCCAAATGGGTGCTTGTTCTGTGCATGGTCATGGGCCGGTTGGAGATTTATACAGTAATGGCCCTTTTAATCCCCGAGTTCTGGAAAAAATAGATATTTTCACTCAAAAGTATTTGTTTGCCAAATTTTGTAGCTATTCAGCGCATGCAAAAAAGGGTCAGCAAATTTTTATCGAAATTCGGTTCTTCTTAAATGGGAAAAAATGAAGTATTTGTTCAGCAAACTTTTTGCCCCTCATGCTTTAGGCCTGCGGTATTCTAATGCCCGCTGAAGGGTGATGTCTGCCCCCTCCGGACCTGCCGGCCTGGAGGAGGGCAAAAAGTCGTGCGGGCAATAGATATTTTGTTTGGAAATTTTATTTATATACACATTCCCGCGGTCCGGTTTCCACCTTTTAGGGGGCATAAGAAAACCGGTCGGCCTGTCGCAAGTTTATGCAAAAAATCCGGTGAACTTTTTTTCGTGTGCTGAATAGTTACGAAATGCAAAACTGACAGTGTTGGATGTGATTTTTTATTATCAGGTTAAACAGGAGTAGTAATATGTCTGTAAAGGAAGAAGGTTGGGTGAACGTTGCCCGGTTTGAAAAAATGGGGCCTGAAGTTGACAAGGAAAAAGGACGGATCGAGGATATAGCTTTGGATCTGGGGCTTATGCCGGAAAAAGTTATCGTGGTTGAAGACGGGACGGATAAAGTGGAAATATATGTCCATCCGGAATTTTATTCATATTATCAGGGTTGATTGAGGAGGGCGCGTGCTTGATTTGAATGGAGTAGTCCTGCTTGCCGGCCAGGGGGGAGACTGGTCGTCATGGCCTTTCGGCCCCGGTTTCACCGCCGGATGGCTTATGAGCATAACCAAATTTGTGTTTATCGGATTGGTACTTGGGTTGATAATGCTCGTTCTGCGACTTTTGTTCGGACCCAAAGGACCGTTCAGGGACAAGGAACTTGAGCGCGAGGCCGAGGAAGAGAAGAGAAAAGTCCAGGAAGCGGTGGATATTCTTAACAAACGACTGGCCAAAGGGGAAATATCAGAAGAGGAATTCATGCGCAAAAAACGAATGTTGCGGAGTTAATTTTTATGGATTTAACGGAGTGCAAACATTGGTTTCTTGCTTATACCCGACAGTTTTATACGCCAAATGAAGAAGACCAGAGAAATATAAAGTTAAAAGAGGATCATTCTTTTCGGGTTCTGGACAACGCCGATGCGCTCTGCAAGGCACATGATTTTTCACCTGCCCTGGCCTATCTAACCCGTTTGGCCGCTCTTTTTCATGATATCGGCCGTTTTGAGCAGTATAAAAGATTTCATACTTTTAATGATAGTATCTCGCTCGATCACGCCCGGCTTGGATTTCGGATGCTGAAGGAAAATCGTGTTTTTGATTTTCTGGAGCCGGAGGATAGACGTCTGGTTTTGATTGCGGTGCTGCTGCATAATAAAAAAACTCTGCCGACCGCCTTGCGGCAGAAATATTCGAAATGCGTGCGGGCGGTCCGGGACGCGGACAAATTGGATATCCTTCCGGTTGTGATCGAATATATGGCTTCCGAAAAAAAAGATCCAACGATAACACTCGGGCTTCAGGACCGACCTGATTATTTTTCATCCCGGGTCTTGGAACAGGTCCTTTCAAGGTCTTTGGTTAATTATCAGGACATGGTGTATGTCAATGATTTTAAATTGTTAATGTTGTCATGGGTATATGGATTAAATTTTGCCTATTCCTTTGCTTTGTTGGATCAGAATAATTATGTCCATATATTGCTGGATATGTTGCCCGAGAGCCGTGATTTGGATGTTTTAAAAAAAATATTGCTTCAATATGTGCATGAACAATGCGGGCTGGAACGAGTTATTTAGTTTCCATTCGGAAAAGGTCCATTTTTCAACCTAAAACCCGATACTTCTAAACCCGGAAATTTTGAATTTCCGGATAAGAACCATTTAGTACCGGCAGTTTGTCTGGATTCGTACAAGTGTGCTCAATTATTGCTTAGTTTTTTTGAATTTAAAAATGCTTGTTTTTTCGGGTTGTGCCTGTTTATGTATAAAGATTTTTTTGAGCTTATAAGTGTAGATGCCTTACGGGAGAAATTTGTCTCCTTTCCCCGAATGGGAGAGGAAGAATGTTCACTTGCACAGGCGAGAACTCGTGTGCTGGCCGAGAGGCTGCAGGCTGACGTCGATTTGCCTTTGCAAAGCCGTTCCTGCATGGACGGCTTTGCCCTGCGCGCCGAGGACAGCTTCGGCGCGGGTGAGTTTGCCCCGGCTTATGTAGATATCGCAGGAGAGGTAGAAATTGAAAGTCCTCCGGATTTTGATATCTTACCTGGCCAATGCGCCCGTATTGTAACCGGCGGCTTTCTGCCGGATTCCGCTGATGCGGTGGTAATGTTTGAGCAGACCAAAGAAATGGGCGGGGATGGGATTGAGATACGCAGAGCGGTCGCCCCGGGAGAGAATGTCATGCTCAGGGGTGAGGATGCCTTTCGAGATGAAATCGTTCTTGAGCCGGGATCCCGGATAGGATTTCGTGAAGCTGGATTGTTGGCGGCCTTTGGTGTGGATACTCCACGTGTTTTTAAAAGGCCGCGGGTGGGCATAATTTCAACGGGAAACGAGTTGATTGCCGTCAATAAATCGCCCGCTCCCGGCTTGATTCGGGATGTGAACAGTCATTCCCTTGCGGTTCTCGTCCAGGAGTGCGGCGGGATTGCCTCCGGTTACGGGATTATCCGCGATGATTCCAGCCAATTGAACGCTGTTGTTCAACAGGCCCTTTTGGAAAATGATGCAGTCCTTATTTCCGGCGGAAGTTCGGTCGGTTGTCGGGACATGACCTTGTCCGTTCTTTCCGATTTGCCGGGCAGCAGAATCATGGCGCATGGAGTCGCTCTTAGCCCCGGCAAACCAACAATTTTATGCGAATGTTCCGGGAAGGCAATATGGGGATTGCCCGGGCAGGTGACATCCGTACAAGTAGTCATGCTGGTTCTGGTGCAATCTTTTTTACGGTATATCGGTGGAGAAAAAGAATGTTCAAAAAGCAACAGGCAGGTTTGTCATCCGGCCGTAACAGGGCGAAATATTGCCTCGGCTCCGGGTCGAGAAGACTGGGTGCGGGTCCGGATCGTCCCGGACAATGATCAGCTGGTTGCTTGGCCCATTACCGGGAAATCGGGCTTGTTGCGCACGATGACCAAGGCTGACGCTTTGCTTAAAATCGCGGCCGAAAGGGAGGGCTTGGATAAGGGAGAACTTGCCTGGGTGTGGCGGTTATGAACTTTTTTATCCTGAAATCGTAATTGCTCAGCAATGTTTTGCAGGCGGCCAGGATTTTACGAACCTTGCCATGACAGGGCCGATGTTAGATGCAGACCCGGCGTACTTCCTGCAGGGTGGTGTTGCCCTTAAGCACCTTGACTATACCGTCCTGCTTCAAAGTGTACATTCCGTTTTCGCAGGCCGCCTGTTTTATTTTTGAATTTGTGGCGTTTTCTTTTATAAATTCTTTAATGGACTCGTTGTTTACAAGCAGTTCATGGAACCCTATTCGTCCCTTGTAGCCGCTATTTTCACAGTGTTCGCAACCAACCGGTTTATAAAGTTTTAATTCGTCCGGAGCAAATTCTTTTAAAATCCCCTGCGGATCCTCACCGAATTGCCGGTAAATGTCCTCAGCTTCTTCAGTTGAAGGCGTGTATTCCTGTTTGCATTTTGAACACAGCCTGCGTCCCAGCCTCTGGGCGAGCACTCCAAGCAGGGAGTCAGCGAAATTATGCGGATCTATTTCCATTTCCAGAAGTCGGGTAATGGTTTCCGGAGCACTGTTTGTGTGCAGGGTAGAGAATACCAGGTGCCCTGTCAGTGACGCTTCAACGCCGGTTTGCGCGGTTTCCTGGTCGCGCATTTCACCGACCATGATGACATCCGGGTCCGCCCGGAGAAAGGAACGCAGGGCGTTAGCGAAAGTCAGGTCGATTTTTGTGTTTACTTCCACCTGCCGCAATCCTTCCTGAGTGATTTCTATCGGGTCTTCAGCCGTCCATATTTTTCTTTCCGGCGTATTTATATGTCGCAAGGCTGAATGCAGAGTGGTTGTCTTTCCCGAACCGGTCGGGCCAACAACCAGAACCAGCCCGTAGGGCATGGTCACCATTTCCAGAAAGCGGGGCAGGTTGTATCCCAGAATACCCAGGTCCATAAAAGACATCGGCTCGCCGCTGTGCAGGAGACGCATAACCACGTCTTCGTTTTTTCCGGCGGTGGGCAAGGTGGCCACGCGCAATTCAAGTCCGGCTTTGCCCTTGGATTTGAATTTGATCTTTCCGTCCTGCGGCTTGCGTTTTTCCGCTATGTCCAGCTTGGCCATAATTTTCAGTCTGGAAATAACCGCCTTAATAAAGCTGCTCGGAACCTGAACATGCTTTTGACAGACTCCGTCCACCCGGAAGCGGATGTCGGTAGTCTTGCTTTTGGCTGAAGGCTCGATATGAATGTCCGAGGCGCCTTTGCGCCAGGCGTCGATTATGATCTGATTGGCGAAGTTGATAACTTTGTTGTCCGAGGCGATAACTGTGGTTTCTTCCTCGCCTTCATCCTCGGACTCCTCTTCATAGGAAAGGTCGTCCATGATGTCCGACATGCTTCCCGAATCCGGCATATCCAGTCTGGATTCCTTTTTCCGGTATTCATTTACGAGAAAGTCTACTATGTGTTCGCGAATGGAAATATAAAAATTTATTTTGTATTCCGGATATATTTTGCGAATAATATCCTCGCGCTGCAGATCATGCGGATTGTCTATTATTATGGTTACTTGATCATTTGAAGTCGAGAGAGGAGCCCAATAATTATTTTTCAAGTACTCAAGCTGCAGATTTTCGTACAAGTCATCCTGAACTTCTATCGGTTTGGTCAGATCGATGAACGGACAACCGTAAAACATGGAAAGGGATTTGGCCAGCTTGTCCAAACTGACCAGACCAAGATTTTGTATCAGAATAAATTCAATGGATTTTCCTGTTTTTTTAGACAGGCTGAGGGCTTCCTGTAGGTCTTCCTGGTTTAGCATATCCTGGGAAAGCAAATAATCAAATCTTGTCCTGCCGGCTGATTTGGATTTCAGTGAGCGCAATCGGTAGTTGAAATCCGGAAATTCCTGTTTGTTGCTTATCTTGGCCAGTAAATTAAGTGCGTTACTGTATTCACATATTTCATCGTATAAAAAGGACAGAAAATATCTGCAAATATCCTTGCCGGTTTCAGAGACTTGTTTGCCCCGGGTGAGGCTGGTCAAGAGCTTTATGGCCTCTCCTCTCTCTCCATTGGCCTTGTGACAGGAAATCAGGGCGTAAGCGACTTCGTAGGTCCTGTATTCTTGTAAAAGGAGCTGCTTGTAAATTTTTATGGCTTCGGCGTTAAATCCGAGTTCCTTGAAAGCCATGGCTTCCGTATAAAGCTCATCGGGTTTTTTGGGCGCTGAGGAAGCTTTTTTTTCTTCGTTTTCCGTGGTAGCGAATTGGGCGCGAAGGGCCTTGACCTGATTTATCTGCAGATTTGTGCCCTTGGTTTCGGGGAGGTTTTCAAGTTCTTTTAAAAGCTGGTTGTATATTTTTTCGGCTTCCTTGAACAAGCCTTGATCCGCATAAAGCTGGGCTTCATTCAGTTTGGAGTCAAAAAGGGTCTGGTCTAATACAGTGTCTGAGGCAGGCATGGTTCTTAACAGGGTATGTAAACCGGGATATTACCCAGTGTTTCAATTTGAACCTTATATCCGGAAATGTCGTTGGGTTCATTGATCATCTCCGTAACCAGAAATTGACTGGATGAATGCATCTTAGTGACCGGAATCAGATAATAACTGGTTCCGCAGGCGCAGAGTACGGCCAGTTGCGGTTTTGAGCCAAGCACATTCCCTGGCTGTTTTATCTCGCAAGTAATTTTTTTGAGTTCTGCTTCTGATGTCCCCCGCAGGGTGCCTTTCATGTTGCTCGATAATTTTTTGAAAAATGAGGATAAGAGCTTTAAGGATATTGTTGATTCCAATGATATTTTTTTTCGAACTTTGGAAGACAATTTGTAAATATTGTTTATGTACTCGCTAGGCAAAGCGACCAGGCTGCTGCCGATTTCAAAGACCTGGACATAAGCCACGTTTTCCAGGTTTTTTTCCTGTCCGCTGTCCTGATTATCCGGTCGGGAAGCGTTTTCAGCCGATGATCCCTCCGTATTTGACTGCTGTGAACCGATACCGATATCCTGTTCCGAGAAAGTATACTCGTCTTCCTTGGTATTGTCCTTAAAAAAAGAATCTGCGGTCGCGGGTTCAGGAGTGTCTCCGCCGGTCTCGGAAAACATTTTTCGGACAAGCGTTTCCAGTTCTTCCTGTCTCCTTTCCAGGTGTTCAATATTCTTGCGCAGGAAGTTTATTTCCCTGGCAAGGCCGTTTTCCGTGTCAGAGTCCGTGGTTTCCTTTTTTCCCGCCGGAGCCTGCTTTGTCTGCGGCATACTTTCAACCGGCTCGGCTTTCCGCTCATTTTGTTCTGCGATGTGTGCTGTTTGCTTATCTGTTGAGGCTTTATTTTTCGGTTTACGCAGTTTTTGATTATACTGGGCGATTTTTTCTTTTAGTTGTTTAAATTTGGTATAGACTGCCGCGGCTTCCCGGGCTGCGTAATTTTGGTCCTGGCTGCTTTCGATTTTTTTCAGGGCGGCAACAACTTCGGCGGCTATGTTTAAAGTCTCCGGATGAGCGTTTGACCCTGATTTGGAAAGATAGACCAGTATATTCTTTAATATTTTCAGAAGCGCCCCGGTGTGTTTATCCGGATTGCCTTTCTGCAGTGAATCAGCCAGGGCCAGCAACTCGTTTATATCCCGCTCAGTACATTCCCAGTCAAGAGCGAGTATGTATTCTTCGAGTTTTATATAAGAAAGTTGACTGTCCGATTCGGCAGATTGCGCTCCGTCAGGCTGTTCATCATCGGAGAACAGGGCATCGATGGCGCTGAAGGCCTCATTTTTCAGTTTGTCAACATTTACCGTGCCTGCCATTTATACTCTCTCTTTTAATAAAAGGAATTCGATTTAAGCTGGTTTATGACCCGCATTAATTTTTTATTCTTCTGTTTTGTTTTTTCCAGGATTTCTTTTTTGGCCGAACTGAGATCCTCTTCCGGAACATGGCATCTTGCACATTTAGATGTCGGCGTATCCGCTTCCGGGTAGTCTGCCCGGATCCGTTTATGACACCCCCAGCAATTCATGTGGTAGGCCTGGACTAATTCCGCTTTGCTCCCGCCGTGGCAATCCGAGCATAACTGCACGGGGTCGCCTTCTTTCCATACATTTTTCCCATCTTCGTAAACATGGTGGCAGGATTCGCAATCCACTTTATAGGTTTCGGCGTGCAGATCATGTGAGAACAAAGTCTTAGGTTCGGTTTTAGGACCAAAATCTTCGAATGCGGGATCGGAAAAATAAAGGAGTTCAGTCGCACATAAAGGCATGGCCAGCAATAAACAGCAGATTAGTAAAAAGAGCGTTTTTTTCAGCATAAATAAGTCCTTTTATCTTCTGCGTTGCAATCTTTGAACGGCCTTGAGCAAACTGGACTGCATTCTGCGCAAGGCATCGGCTAGTTCACCTATTTCGTCGCTGGAACTTATGTCTATGGAAGTTTTCAGGTCGCCAAGACTTATTTTTTCCGCGACATTTGTAAGCTGGGTAATTGGTCGGATCAGACGTATGGCGAATAGGAGCGCCAGAAGAAGAACGATTGCTCCGGTAGCCACACCGCCGATATTGTACTGCCAGAGAAAGTCCTTTTTAGCGGCCGCGAATTTGTTGTTCAGATCATTTATAGATTGGTTGATATCTTCGTTGGAAATAACGGATACAACATAAAACGGGGTGTCGTGAACCCGGTGTATGAAACAATACTGATCGCCAAGATAGCCTTTAAAATCCTGTTTGGTTTGAAAAACTCTAGCGGCGGCATTGGATAATTTTTTTATTTCCAGCGCATCCGTTTTTTTGTTCAGCATACGCGGGTTGGGATGCAGGAAAATATCAAGTTCATCATTTTTTTCTTTAAGAATAAAGGAATAACCTGACTTGCCAATCGTCTGGATGGCCAGGGAAGTAAAGTCAGGATCGTACTGCAACGCGGCATAATTTTCGTCTTGTACGAACCTGTTAGCGTAAAGGTTTACGAAATTCCCGATTTTTTTAGTAATTTGGTCGACAGTCAACTCGGACTGCTCACGCAGGCTTTTGGTTGTAATGTCGATGGCCGTGTTGCTGATCTCATTTATATGGTAGAAACCAGCTCCACCGGCCAGGATCAGGGGTAAGATCGAAATTATAAAGAATATCAGGATGACTTTTGTTCTGATCTTCATACAGGCCTCCAAATTTATATGCTTTTGATCATATCGAGCATTGTGTTCTGAAATTGGACTTTTCCGGATTGGGAATCGATTTCGGACGCTATTTTTTCAACCAGACTGTACAGTTTGTCTTTTGAGATGCTTTCCCGTGAATTATTCAGGCTGGCCAATTCATCATCAATGACCGCCGAAGCTATTGGACCGATATGTCTGGACAGTTCTTTTTCAAGCTGAGTCCAGAATACGGCCGGGATGGCTGAGCCGGAGTCTGCTTGCTCCCTTGTTATCCTCAAGACATTTTTCTTTTCCAAATTTTTAAGAATGGAATTTAAGGAATTTGCATCCAGGCGCAGTTTTTCCCGTAATTTGTCCAGATTTTGATATCTGACATACATGACGATTACCAGCCATTCAGACGCGGAGAACGAAACTTGCTTTTTGACCGGAATTAATTCAATTCTGGGTTTGGACATGAAGCCCCCGACTTTAGCTGTTGAACATAGAGGTTATCCTTTGCAGATATCCTGATTGCTGGCAATATTTTTCCATAAATATATTTAGCTCCATTCTCACACGTGAGACACTGGCATCCGAATCACAGACAATAATCACGGTATAATCATGTTTAAAACTTGTAAAAAGCATTTTATCGCTGGACAGAATGAGGTGGTTGAATTCCGAACAGTCCCGGCTTAAATCGTCAATAACAGGCTTAAGGGTCTTTTGTTTTTCACGATCCATAAACGAAGCCGGGAACATCCGCATTTGTTTTCCCTGATGGATTATAAGAAAACGGATCTGGTCGTTTTCCTGTACAAAAGCGTTGCATGCTTTTTCCAGTTCAGATTTCATAGTCGGCAAGTTCCTCGGAATATTTTTGCTTTATTTCATCAACGACCGTATCCGGGCATTTAGTCCGGGATTTTATTTGCTGCACCAGTTCATTCAAGCCGTGGGCCAAGGTTTTGGAATTAATTTTTTCCCATATTTCCAGATTGCCCTGGGTATAGTTGAATTCCTCGGCAAAAGGATCCAGGAAGGCGTATTTGTCACCAAGTTCAAGCGCGCATTGCCGCCAACAGGAAGCAAAATTATGATCTTTTGAGGAATTTTCCAGGGCATTGAATATTTTTTCGAAGCATTCGATCATTTTTTCCCGGTTATCCGTTTTTTCCTCGGCATTAAGGGAAATTCTGTATATATTTATTGTGCCCGTTTCTGAATTATCCTGGGTTATAATTTTTTCTTTCGGGTCATGGTCGAAAAAGTTTTCTTTGGATGAGGACGTGTTCCCAAGCAGCTGACCCTGGAGAAAATATAGGAGAATTGTGTCCTTGTCTGATTTCAGCTCGATAACACCATTGAATTTTTCCGTCTTGCATTTCTGGATAAGTTTTTCCGGGTTGACTATGTCTGAACTCAAATCGCTATGCAGGAGTTTCAATGTGTTGAATTTGGAAAAGAAGTCAACATGTTCCGTACCGCATCTGAAGCTTGAAACGGTTGTCTGATCCTGGACGAAATTTTTGGTCTGATTAAAGTTCAACCGTTCAAAAGTACTGTTTGTCTGCTTCAGGCAATTAATTATTTCTCCTTCAAACATGAATACATATATCTTGTTCTTGTGATCGTCCAAATAAATATAGCCGTTTAAGTACTCGTTTTTCAAAAACTGGACATACTTCTCAAAGAGAAGGAAACTGCCATACAAATTGCTGTGGTAGGTATTGAATTTTGGGATCATGACAAAATTTCCTTTTCACGTAAAAAGGCCAGTATTTCATCCGTGTATAGATGCTCCTCGGCGTCAACCATGATATGCGCGGAGATGTTTTTATCGAAAAACATAAAGCTGTGCCTGTCGTCATTAGAAAATTCGTAGTAATCAATGCCGTGGAGATCCAGGACTGGGGACAGTCTGGTGAATAGCCGCACGCAAGAGGCTCCGTAATCAAAAATTTTTATGGATTCTGTGCCGAAGCGTTTGGCAATGGCCGGCGTTATCTTTTGCATGTACCCCTGAATTTCATCTTTATGTCTGGAACATTCGAGAAGAATGAAATTCAGATCCTTTTCAATGTTTTTCCCGGGCCCGCTTTTGCCCTCTTCGAAATGGAAATCGTGCCGGCTTGATAAATGCAGTTGCTGAATCGCCTCCATTCCCCTCCGGTCAAAAAAATGAGCGTAAACCGGATAACCCTGTGAGAAATAAATCTCCCCGCATTCATAATTTTCCTGCGGATCAGTAAAGATGATGGCTCCGCTTTTATTCTCGTTGTCGCAAATCTGCATCAGGCTGATGAGAGAAAAAGAAGAAAGGTTTCCTTTAAGCATTTCTGTCTATACCTATGGTTTGATAAACACCGTCCAGAGTCTCAACGTAGTCTCCAAGATTTTGGGCTTCAACCGGTTCCAGGTTGAGTATGTTCGCGGTAAACAGTATATAATATCGGCCCTGTTTTGCAAATATTATGGCAAAGTTCGCCTCCGTTTCCGGTTCGATTTCCGGAGTAATGTTTTCAAGCATACTCTTATGGTTAATCTTTTGTGGCTGAAGCTTTTTGAGTAAATTTTTGTGAAACAGGCCACTGATATTTTTATAGGCCGTCCTTGATTTGAATGCCTGATTGCGAACCTTTTTGCCTGACAATTTCAATATTTCAACGGCATGCTTAAACGGTACAGCGTACTGTTCGTTTGCTATTTGCACAAAGATATACTGTGCCTGAGCGGAATCCGAGTCGAATTTTTTTCCGCCTCCGGATGAAGGATAGGCCATCCTGTGCAAAAATCTCTGATTTTCTTCAATTTTAATATTTATTTCGTGCAGTTTGTCGTTGACTATATTTTCTATGTAGCCTTGAATGATGCTTATATTAAATAATTTTGAGTTTTTTAAGTACTTATTTTTATCCAAAATTTTTTTTAAACTTTTTTGCTTCGCGGCATCTTCAATTTCCGGGCTGGAGAAATATTGATCATTTTCAATAATTTCCCGGGCTATTTGTTTCAGTTGTTCCCCGGCCTGGATATTCTTCAGGAGGCTTTTCAGCACCAAAAAATTTTTTTTGTCCGCCTCTCCCTCCGGCTTTATACCGTTCAAAGTCTTTTCGGCTGCCTGCAATTGTTCCTGCTGGTTTGCAAGCAACGGTTTAAGAGCTGTGCTTATCTGTTTATAATCCATTTGCAAACCTTTAGTTCGGCAGGTCGTGTTTTTTGTCCAGTAATTTTTCTATTACAGAAGTCACGGTCAGTTTCGCGGCCACGTTCAAGGTTTTGAAAACGTTTGTGCCCAAAGTGGCGCTGGTCGGAAAAGACCTGGTTTTGACGCTGGAGTTGAGTTGTTTTTCCATGGATTCCGTGTCCAGCAGGGGAATGCCGTTTTCGCTGAGGTCTCTTTTGTTCCACTGGAATACCAGATCGATGTCGTCCAGTCCCAGTTTGTGATGGGCCAGGTTGTCCTTCAGATTCTGAAAGGATTCAAGGTTGGCTTCCTCCCGGGAAGCCAGGGAATCGGCTACAAAAACCACCCCGTCCACACCCTTCAAGACCAGTCTTCTCGTGGATTCATACATAACCTGCCCCGGAGTGGTGTACAACTGAAGTTTGAGATCCAGGCCATTTATTTTCCCGAGTTCTATCGGAAAAAAGTCAAAAAACAGGGTCCGGTCTCCCTGGGTGTCTATGGTTATCAGTTTGCTCGGTAAATCGTCTTTAAATTTTTTTTTGAGGCTGCTGTACAGGTACTCCAAATTTGTGGTCTTGCCGCTTCGGCCCGGACCATAATAGACGATCTTTATCTGAATTATTTTTTCTTTAAAATTTATGATAGCCATTGTTATTCGCCAAGTATTTCATGCAATTCTTCTTTAATGCTGTCGACCTTTAGCCGGAGTAGACCAAGGGAAAGGTAGGGCTTAAAAAGCGCGATCATGATAATGTCAGAGTTTACTTTTGAAAAATGAATATTTTCATTTTCGCCCCGGTGAAAAAGGAGGGAAAAATCTTTTTCGCCGATCAGGGAAGCAATTTCTTTGGTTGCGGCGAAATTGGCCGCTGTTAGCACGGCCAGAGCGGCTCCGTCAAAATTTTCGTCTCCGGCCTTGGATAAGAGATTGCCGCCCATGTCGGTGAGCATGGCGTAAGTAGCACCGGATTCGTCAAGCAGTTTGGACAGGCTGGAGTCCAGCTTGTCCGCCTTTTCTTCACTTAAAACTATACTCATGTGCAGTAGTCCTCGCTGGGTTGAATGCAAGTAAAATATCGGCCGGTACAGATATTAACCAGCTTTTTTAAGGGCATAGAAAGCATGCTTGATGCTTTATGCCGCAGATTGTTTTTTATTCTTCGCTGCCCGGACCATGCTCGATATTGAAGGTGGTGATGATCACGCCAAGAATTATGAGGCTCATAGCAAGGATAAAACCTGAAAACATTTTTTGCTCCTTTAATGTTTAAGGCAAACTGCCTGGGTTTGAAATTAAGAAAAAGACTGTTTTCGATCCGAAGCTCTTAGCATTGTCGGATAAAAACAGATTAACCTGTTCCTGAAAAAATGTATCTGTTCAGCAATTTTTTTGCGAGTTAAAGCTTTTGGCCTGCGGTTGTCTAGTGTCCACCGATGTCTGCCCCCTCCGGACCCGCCCTTCCTGAATATAGCCGGATGTTTTATATATCTTGTATTTTTTGGGGAAAACCATTTTATATATCTTCTTTCGCTGTCCTGTTTCCTTTGTCTGAAATGTATAGGAAAACCGGGCGGCTTGTCGCAAACGTACGCAAAAAATCAGGTGAACTTTCTAAATGTAGCGATTAGTTACAAAAAACTTACAAATTTAACTACGTACCTTTTTAAGGTTTATCAACCCCTTTTTGAAAACGGATGCAACTTTTTCTTACCTCTGTTTGAAGACAATTTCAATGGATATATCCCAAGGGTGGGGGCGAGACATAAATTTTTCCGGCAACTCCTAATCTGAAGCGGGTATCAGGTCCCAGCAAAAAGAGAAGATGAGCAAAAGCATGCCTCATTCAGCCGAAGCGTTTTTTCTTCTTTTTTGCCGTCTGGCTTTTTTTTCTGCCAAATAGGCGAAATGGCGCAATTTTTCATCAACCAAGCTATAGATGGAGTGTCTTGAAAACCGGCCGTCTTTAAGCCGTCGCCCGGCTTTGATTCCGGTCAGAATTTCGAGCGCCTGATTGATATGTTCAACGGAATAGATACTAAACAGGCCGTTCCGACAGGCCTGGACAACTTTTTTGTTCAGCATGAGATTGTCAACATTGTCTGCCGGGATGATAACCCCATGTTTTCCGGACAGGCCCCGACGAACGCAGACCTCATAAAATCCCTCGATTTTTCTGGTCACTTCGCCCACGGCCATTATTTCCCCGGAATGGCTCAATGCGCCGGTCATGGCCAGGGAATATCGTACAGGAACCCCGGAAAGAGCGGAAAGCAAGGCGATTAATTCTGCTGCTGAAGCGGAATCACCATCCACCGGGGCGTAACTTTGTTCAAAATATATGCTCCCGGAGAAAATCAGAGGTTTGTCCTGAGCAAAAAGATTTTGCAGATAATTTTTCAGTATGAGTATGGCTTTGGTATGGATTGGACCTCCCAGTTCCGCTTCCCTTTCCAGATCTATGACCCCTCCGTGTCCCGCGCCCACCGTACAGGTAATCTGATGCGGCAGGGCGAAGATGTAATCACCGCTGGCACTGACAGCCAGACCGTTGACACAGCCGACACCATTGCCATCAGTAGAGACTTTTATGATATTTTTTTCATATTCTTCCAGGAATTGATCCTCATACAGATTCAGCCGATGTATGCGTGATTTGCGGACAAAATTAACGGATTCAGCATCAATATCCTTTTTGCCCTCCATGCTGCTTGCTGCATCGGCTTCGATCAGTATATCATTAATATAGGAGAGCTGGAGGGAGATTTTTTTCTGGTCCCCGACCATTTCAGAAGCATAGTCGAGCAGAGCGCATTTGGCTTCCCGGGTCAGCCGCCTGTTGGATATTTCTCCGGCCATTGACTGCAAAGCGGATAAAAGAGCGGCTGTATTGTCCGCATTTCGGTCGACCTCGTCCAGCATGTGCGCCTTTAATTTGAAGAATTTGCTGAACCGGTCATCGGCCTCCAATAAAATTTCATATAGTTCATCCGTTCCTATCAGAATTATTTTCAGATTTAGAACCACGGGGTCCGGTTCCAGGCTTCTGGTGCGCACCAGATCGTAATGCTCGGCCGGATCTTCCAGACGGGATTGGCCTGACCGCAAAGCCCGCAGCAGACCTTCCCAGGCGGAGATATTGGACAGAATATCCTCGGCTCTGAGTATCAAAAAACCCCCGTTGGCTCTGTGCAGACTTCCGGCCTTGAGCAATGTAAAATCAGTGTAATAGGTCCCCATTTCCGATTCCCGTTCCACGCAGCCCAGGAGGTTAAAATAATTTGGATTGTTCTCAATTACAATAGGGGCTCCATTTTGCCGGGAGTTGTCGACAAACAGGTTGATCTTATAGCGGCTGAAAAAATCAGGCCCGCCGGTTAATTGATGCAGGTCAGATCCCCCATCCTGACTGTCCTCAACTAGTTTAAACCTGTCCAGGTTGTCGAGCATGTCCTTTTTTACCGCCTGCAGATAGGATTGAATCTCTTTTTCCGCTGTTAAAACATTCGGCATATCATTCAGAAAGCGATCAATCTGCTCAGCGGCAACCTGCCGTTCCAACTCCATTTCATTTTGCTTAAAGCCCTGCTCCGCCAGGTTCAGGCGCCTGGACATCCCCAAAAGCGTCTGCATTATTTCATTGCTTTGTTTTTTTAGTTTTTGCTTCAGGTCCGCATCCAAACGTTCATATTCATCCGTGGTCAATACCTTGCCTTCCACAAGCGGGTATAAAGTTAAATCGCCGTTTTCATCCGTATGCAGGCTGAAGCTGTGCACATTGGCCTTTTTTTCCATGTTTTGCAGAAGATCGTCGCGAACATTGGCAAAGTCCTTGGCCAGATTTTCCTTGCGCTGGACGTAAGATTCCTGTTCAAAAGACTCGGGTATCGCCTCCCGAATGCTTTGAATACATTTTGCGAGAGCCCTTTTCATCTTAATCCCCAGTCCGGGATTCAGGGCTATGCAATGTGGTCTGTCGGCATTTTCGAAATTGTATGCATAAACCAGATCCGGAGGCGTCGGCATTTTGTTCGCGCGGGGGCGAAGATAGGAACTGGCGAAGTATGTACGTCCCGTCCCCTGTTCCCCGGCAATATAAACATTGTAGCCCGGTGAGGAAATATGCATGGACATATTAAGGGTATTGAGAGCCCGTTTTTGCAGCTCCGCGGCGGACTTTTTTCTGATTTCGGCATTTGCCGGGAGATTGCGTGCCGGGGTTGAGAGTCTGAGTTTTGAAGGAGAAAGGGGACTGTTTTTTTTCATTTTTTACGTCCTGATTGCTTATTTTAAAGGGTCCGGCCTGGCTTAAGTATGGTTTGCCGGAAAAATTTTTTCTGTTGGGAGCGGAAACAGGTTTTCATTCGTGAATTTAATGATCGCAAGTTAAAATATTCTTATCCGGAAATTTTTAAATTTCCGGATGGAAATTAAAAAGAAATGGATCAGTTGTGAGACGTTGCATATTTTAAAGACCTGAAGATTACAAGAGGCGGCAAGACGGAAAAAATCGAGGCATGGATGGGTTGGCTGATTTTTCAGGTCCTTTCTTTTCTCGTCAAATTTTTGAAATTCTTCGATGAAGGCAGTTTTTTGAGTCTCATTCACCTACTACTTATGGCCTGTAGTATTTCAGGTAGGGCAGGTGAATAAAAATCCACACTCGGCGTCATGGAAACAAAATAATAAGATTAATTTATCTGGATGATTGACTCTGAAAGAGCAGGGGCAAATCAGAAAAAAAAGCTCAAGTCCATTGACTTGTTGGTGAAGCGTGTGCTAATTGCCTCCTCACTTGTGAACGAAAGCACGAAACGGAAAAAACATGATCTTTAAAGGAAAAGACAAGGATCTATGGGGTGCCTTGGGCAAGGCCAGTCTGGTCGGCATTCATCTGGTGACCAGTACGTTTGTCGGTTTGGTTATTGGCTATTTTCTGGATAAATGGCTGGGGACCGCACCCTGGTTTTTACTCTGTTTTTTAATTTTTGGGATTGCTGCCGGCTTTAAGAACATGTTTCTGGAAGTCAAGAAGATCCAGAACGAGGAAAAAAGACGGGAAAAAAGACCGGATGAACAAAAAGATTGAGGCTTTTTTATGGTCTCGGGGGTTCGTGTTGCACGAAGTTCGGGTCCTTTTGCGCAACCAGGCGTATTTGAGCGTACTGGGTGTTGTTATCTGTCTGATTTTGTTCTCGAAGTCAGTTTTTTTGGGTTTTGTGACCGGGGCTGTTCTGGGAGGCATCAATTTTTATTTTCTGGCCAAGGTGATCCAGGAATTGGTTTGTCTGAAAAACGGTGCGGTTGTTCCCCTGTTGTTTAATTTTTATTTTCGGTTGGCTGTCACAGGTGTGATTCTGTTCATCTCCGTTGTCTATTGGGGGGTGAGTATATATTCCCTGCTGATTGGCCTGAGTATCGTCTTGCTGAATATTTTAATCTTTGGCGCCACTTTGGTTGGTCAAAAATTCAAGGAGGCTTAATAAATGGCTGCCGATTTACATCAGATTTTGTTTTTGGAAGAGCTTGTCAAGCTTGGGGGGCTTGGTGACGGCCATGGGCACAGCATTATACCTTTTCCCATTCTTTACACCTGGGCGGTAATGGCTGTGCTTATAGTTCTGGGATGGATGGCTACCAGGAATATGAAACTTGTTCCCAAGGGGGTCCAGAATTTTTTTGAGTTCTTGATTGAGTCGGTGGAGGAATTTGTAGTGGCCAATATGGGCGAGGCCGGGCGCAAGGTCTTTCCGGTGCTTTTCACCCTGTTTATATTCATATTGCTCATGAACCTTACCGGTTTGATCCCCAGCGCGGATTCTCCGACCGCGAATATAAATACTCCAGCCAGCATGGCCGTTTTTGTCTTTTTCTACTATAATTATTGGGGTTTCAAGTTGCACGGCCTTAAATATATAAACCATTTCACCGGGCCTTACTGGTGGCTTGCACCTATTATGCTCCCCATTGAAATAGTCAGCCATCTGGCCCGCCCGCTTTCCCTTACGCTCAGGCTTTTCGGGAACATCCGGGGTGAGGAAATTGTTATCGCTCTCATGTTTATACTGGCCCCGTTACTCGGTTCCCTGCCGATATTCTTTCTCTTTCTGCTCATGAAGACCATGCAGGCCTTCATCTTTTTCATGCTGTCCATGATGTATCTGAAAGGAGCCTTTGAAGAGGCCCATTAAAAGTTTTGTCTTTATTAGGGGGAAATGGTCGTTTGACCAATTAAATATCATTTATATTAGGAGGTTTTGTAATGCGTAAGTCTTTTTTGGTTGTTTTGAACACGGTTTTGATTTTGGGACTGGCCAGCGTGGCTTTTGCTGCTGAGACCATGCCGGATGTAATTTCCAACATTGCCTTGGCCACCGCCTTTGGCATGGGTATCGCCGCCTTTGGATGCGGAATCGGACAGGGTCTTGGCCTTAAGGCTGCCTGTGAAGGCACTGCCCGGAATCCGGAAGCCAGCGGTAAAATCACGGTTACCATGCTTATTGGTCTGGCCATGATTGAGTCTCTTGCTATTTACGCTCTGGTTGTTAACTTGATTCTGTTGTTCGCTAACCCGTTTCTATAGAAATCACGGGATATTAAAAGGGGGAGGTTGCCTCCCCCTTTTTTACATCCTGAGATTGTTAAAAATTTCACTCAGTATGTCGCATTTAAAAAGTGAAAAAATTCCCCGTGCCACCATTACCCGTCTGGCCCTTTATGTGCAGGAATTGGAGGGCATGGAGCAACAGGGCGAGAAGGTTGTTTCATCCGAGGGGCTGGCCAAGTCCTGTGGAGTAAACCCTTCCCAGATTCGCAAGGATTTGGCTTACTTTGGCGAATTTGGGGTCCGCGGGGTCGGATATTACATTCATGAACTTAAAGAGGCGATAAAGCAAAGTCTTGGTCTGGACCGGTCCTGGAATGCTGTTCTGGTGGGAGTGGGAAATCTTGGACGGGCCTTGTTACGGCATAAAATGCTGCGCAAACGCGGCTTTGTTATTGTCGGCGCGTTTGATTGCGACCCTTTTAAAATCGGCGATGAAGTTGCCGGCCTGGAAGTTTTTTGTTCCAGTACACTCCCGGAGAAAGTGCAGGAATTCAGTGCTGAAATCGGGATCATTACCACCCCCGCTGAACGGGCTCAGCGCGCCGCCAATTATCTTGTAGATGCCAAGGTGAAAGGCATTGTTAATTTTGCTCCGGCCAGAATTTCAGCTCCCGAGCATATCTCCATAGAATACGTGGATTTTATAAATCATCTTTTTTCCGTTGCCTTTAATATCTCCCTGCAGCAGAAAAAAGGCGCCTTCAGCTAATTCTTATTTTGAAATTCAGAAAAATCCGGATTTAAAAATATCAAATTTTTATCCGGCTGGTGAATATTTTGTACCCTCCCTGGCCTGTCCCTTTTTTTCAGCGTCTCTGATCACCATTTTTTTGCACCTGGAGGAATTGTTAATATGTCCCTGCCGGTTATACCCGAGGAAAGGCAAGATGATCTGCACAATCTACATGCATTGCCAGATGCGGATTTGATCCTTTTCATGGCAGGAAATCAGTTTATGGTCATGCCGGAATTGGTTGCGTCCTTTCAAAAAGAATACCCGGAAGTTGAAAATGTTTTTTATGAGACCCTGCCCCCCGGACTCGAACTTATGCAGATATTTGCTGGTGGAGCGATATTCAGGGACAGGGAATACCGTATACGGGCCGATATATATTCCGCCGTGTCAAAAGAGGCCATGCATGATTTGGCCCAAGCAGGGTACATAGAAAAAGACGATTTTTTTGTTTACCTGCATAATAAGCTCGCGCTGATGGTTGCAGAGGGAAATCCGAAAAGGATTTTTGGGGTCCGCGATCTCGCCCGCGAAGATGTTGTCGTGTCCCAGCCAAGTCAAAGATATGAGCATATAGCAGACCATGTATATGAAATGTACAGACAAGCTGGCGGAGAGGATCTGGTTCAAACCGTTTTAGAGGAAAAGCTGGCCAGTTCCAAGACATTGATGACCACAGTTCATCACCGGCAGACGCCACAGCGGATACTGAACGGTGTGGCGGATGCGGGGCCGGTCTGGCAAACGGAGATAATCCAGGCGAAAAGAGCAGGTTTAAAAGTGCAGGGAGTAGAGGTGGGGCTGGACCTGGATCAAAAAAAACAAGTGAATTATTATATTGCCCGGTTGCGAAGTTCGTCCAATCCGGAAAACGCACAAAATTTTTTAAATTTTATAAACAGCCCGACAGCCAGGGAAATTTTCGAAAAATATGGTTTTGATGTCGATACTTAGTTTTTTATCATTTACAAACTGTTTTTTGCCGCGCAGGAGTTCAAGATGACTCTTAAGGACCCGGGGGGGGCTGTGTCATTTTATTTTACTGGTTATCACTTGCCAAGCGTTAAAAACTTTATTAAGAGTCATCGTCTTTCAGAATTATACGGAGGTAGACAAAATGAAAAAGGACATCCATCCCAAGTTATATGACGCCGTGGTAACATGTTCCTGCGGCAATGAATTTGAAACGAAATCCACCGCAGGCGAAAAAGTCCATGTGGAAATTTGCTCTAGTTGCCATCCCTTTTATACCGGCCAGCAAAGATTTGTTGACTCTGCCGGGCGGATTGACAGATTCAAGAAAAAATATGGTGAATATCGTAAATAATTCTTTTCCGGGTAAACGCGGATTTAGATCATCGGATTAATTTTGTATTGTATCCGATAAAGCAGGAATAGGTCTATATGGCTGATATATCAGTTGGGGGACAGGCCGTTATGGAGGGCGTTATGATGCGTTCTCTTGATCGTTTGTCCATTGCCGTTCGCGAACCGTCAGGCAAAATATTTGTTGAATGCCGCAAATGGTTTACTCTTTTGAAGTACAAGTGGACCAAAAAGCCTTTTGTCCGCGGTTTCTTCGTACTTATCGAAACCCTGGTAAACGGGATCAAGGCACTTAATTTTTCAGCCCAAAAGGCCTATGCGGAGGAAACCGACGAAGAAATAAAGCCGTGGGCTATTTTTTTGACCATAGCTGCCTCTGTCGGCATTGCCTTGCTCTTGTTTGTTGTTCTGCCGCATTTTTTGTCCGAAAGCATGCATTTGGCCGCACTCGGCGGAAATATTAAAAGTTTGTCCTTCCATGCATGGGACGGGCTTTTCAAATTCGCCCTGTTCCTCGGATATATTTACAGTATCTCTTTTCTGCCGGATATTAAAAGGGTCTTTCAGTATCACGGGGCGGAGCATAAAGTTATCCATGCCTATGAGCACGGTGAAGAACTGATCGCTGAAAATATTCGCGGTTACAGTCGATTGCATCCACGTTGCGGGACCGCGTTCCTCCTGTTCGTGTTATCCGTCAGTATCTTATTGTTCACTGCGCTGGTGCCTTTTCTTTTGCTGTTTTTTGAGCCACAGAGTTTTATTTTGAAACACGGGTATGTACTGGCGATAAAGTTTCTGCTTATGATTCCGATTAGCGGAATAGCGTATGAAGTGATCCGGGTGGCCGGAAAACGGGGCGAAACCTGGTGGTGCCGTTTGCTTTGTCTTCCGGGGCTTTTACTCCAGAAGTTGACCACCAATGAGCCCGATGATTCTCAGCTGGAAGTGGCTGTTGCCGCCTTGAACGGAGCCCTTAACAAAGAGGACTCATGTTTGCCAAGTTAGAAAGTCTGGAACAGAGATTCGCTGAGATAGAACAGGAATTAAGCGATCCGGAAATATATGCCAATCCTGAAGAGTATAAGCGGGTTTCCAAGGCTCACGCTGAACTTTCGGATGTTGTCGCCGCTTACTCCGAATATAAGGACGTAGAAGAGCAGATTCGGGGCAACAGGGATCTTTTACGTGACAGCGATACCGATATCCGCGACCTGGCTCAGGCTGAACTGGAAGAACTGGAAGCCAGAAGGGATGAGTTGATAGAACGGCTGAAATTTCTTTTGACCCCCAAGGATCCCTTGGATGCCAAGGATATACTCCTGGAAATAAGAGCGGGTACCGGAGGAGAAGAGGCCGCTTTGTTTGCCGCTGATCTTTTCCGCATGTATTCAAGATTCGCGGAGACCAAGGGGTGGAAGGTCGAGTTGATGAACGCCCATGAAAGTTCTTCCGGCGGATATAAGGAGATTATTGCCTCAATTTCCGGCAAACAGGTCTACAGCTGGCTCAAATTTGAATCCGGCGTACATCGCGTTCAGCGGGTCCCCTCCACCGAATCCCAGGGCCGCATTCATACTTCCGCGGTTACCGTGGCTATTTTGCCTGAAGCGGAAGAAGTTGACGTTAATATTGAGCCTTCGGAATTGCGTATTGATGTCTTCCGGGCTTCCGGTCCGGGCGGACAAAGCGTGAATACGACTGATTCAGCTGTGCGTATAACCCACGTCCCGACTGGATTGGTGGTTTCCTGCCAGGATGAAAAATCACAGCATAAAAATAAGGCCAAGGCGATGACCATCCTGCGTTCCAGACTGCTTAAGCAGGTGGAGGAAGAGCAGAAACAGGTGTACGATGAGAACAGAAAAAATCAGGTCGGAAGCGGCGATCGTTCGGAACGAATCAGGACTTATAATTTTCCGCAGGGCCGGGTTTCAGATCATCGTATAAATTTGACCCTGTACAATTTGTCTGATGTCATGGAAGGCGATCTGTATGGCGTGATCGAGCCTTTGGCTCAGCATTTTCGGGCCCAGGCCATGCAGGAGGAAGTGGAACAATAGCCGCCCGTCAAAATGTCTTTTCTGTTTTACGGCAAGGCGTAAAAATCCTGCGTCACGCCGAAGTGGATTCCCCTTCCCTTTCGGCCCAGGTTCTTCTGGCCAACCTTCTCGATTGTGATCGTCTGGATCTTATAACCCATCCGGAAAGATCGCTTACACCTCAAGAAATTGATCAGTTCCAAAAAAATATTTCCCGCAGAGCCCAGGGCGTTCCGGTTGCTTATTTGACCGGGAGTAAGGAATTTTTCGGACTTGATTTTTATGTAAATCAGGATGTGCTTATACCTCGTCCGGAAACTGAGTGCATAATCGAGGAAGTGCTTCATTTCTTTCCGAGACAGAGCACACCCCTGCGTATCGCCGATCTTGGTACTGGAAGCGGAGCGCTGGCAATTTCCCTTGCTTTCAATTATCCGGCGGCTAGTGTCGCGGGAACGGATATATGCAGTGCCGCCCTGCAGGTGGCCAAAAATAATATTCGCAGGCATGCACAGGGATCCCGGCTGATATTGGCGCTTTCCGATTTTGGAAGTTGCCTTGCTGATGACTCCTTTGATGTTGTGGTCAGTAACCCCCCATACATAGGCCCGGACGAGTTCGCCACTTTGAGCCCGGAAGTCTCCGCCTTTGAACCTGAAAAAGCTTTGCTTGCCGGTGAAAACGGCACTCGTTTTTACTCGAAACTAGCTCGTGATGCCCAGCGTATTCTTAAAAGAAACGGCAGGGTATTGGTGGAAATAGGCTGTTCTCAGGGACAGGATGTGACTTTGGCTTTTAGGAGGTTTGCGGATGTGCGCGTAATCAAAGATTTAGCTGGATTGGACAGGATAGTCGTTGGCCGTAAACCATGAAGGCAGGACGAGTAAATTTAATTTGAGATATTGGTCAGCCAAATTTTCTATGAGTCTAAGCTTTTGGTCTATTGGTTTTTGTCTTCCATTGCGCGGCCCGGTTTCCCCTTTTTAGAGAGCATAAGAAAAAAGGGGTGGCCTGTCGCAAATTTATGCGAAAAATACAGTGGACTGCCAGTCTGTTCTTATTCGGAAATTAAAAAAATCCGGACTTAGAAATATCGGGTTTCCGGATGGAAACTAGTTTGCAGAATGGTTACAATTTGAAAAATTAAAGTGTAGTTTTTTTTCAACAGATCTATACACAGAAAAGTCATTTTTTTAATATTACTATGTATTTCAGAGTGTTACATGATTGTTGTTTTAAGGCATGTTTTTTGCTATATAGCTGACCGGAGGATGCAGATGCAGCAAAAAACCATCAAAAAATCAATCAGTTGTTCGGGGATCGGCTTGCATTCCGGGGAAAAAGTCCGCTTGGCTCTTTATCCGGCAGAAGTTGATTCGGGCCTTGTTTTTGTACACAGGACCGAAGAACGGAATGCACTTATCGAACTTCATCCGGATAAGGTCAATGATACCGGGCTGGCGACAACCATAAACGAAAACGGTTCGAAGATTTCTACTATAGAACATCTCCTGGCCGCGGTATATGGTTTGGGTATTGATAATCTGCGTATGGAAGTTACCGGAAATGAATTGCCCATAATGGATGGAAGTGCTTCGCCCTTTGTATTTTTACTTAACAGCGCCGGAATAATCGAGCAGAACAAGCCCAAAAAGGTTTTGCGTTTTAAAAAGAAAATAAATTTTGAGCAGGATGGAAAATCCATAAGTGTCAAACCTTATGAAGGATTCCGTATTCATTACTGCATAGACTTTGATCATCCCCTGGTCGGCCGTCAGGATTACAGCCTGGAACTTGACCCTGGATATTTCACTCAGGACATTGCCAACGCGCGGACATTCGGGTTTTTAAAGGATGTGGAAAAAATGCAACAGATGGGTCTGGCCCGTGGAGGTTCACTGAACAACGCAGTTGTTTTGGATGATTACGATGTGGTCAACCCTGAAGGCTTGCGCTTCAAGGACGAAATGGTCCGGCATAAGATTCTTGATTTTATCGGTGATATGGCTGTCCTGGATGCTCCCTTATGGGGGGATTTCCGGGTATGTTATTCCGGGCATTCCTTAAATAATTCATTTTTGCGTTATCTAGTGCAGCATCATGATGATTATCTGGAGCCGGTACCGGAGAATGAAATTTCCGGAAAGAAGGCCCCGGTCGAGGAAAGGGTCCCGGAAATGGAGCCGGCCTTGGCCTGACAGGCAAAGCGGTTTTAAACAAGTTTTTAAAAGCACCCCAAGGGGTGCTTTTTTTTGTCCGGACTTGACCACGACCCGATCTGTCTGCACAATTAAAAAGAAATATGGATAATGTAATTGGACGGGTAAGCTTTTGCCTGCAATAGGTATAAGCTGTTTCTATGTAAAAAATATAAAATCGGATAGGGATAATGACATGCGCAGTGAAAAGATGACCAAGGGAATGGAGAAGGCACCACATAGATCACTCATGCACGCCAGCGGGCTGACCCGGGAAGAACTTTCCCGGCCGATAATCGGAATAGCTAATTCCGCGAACGAAATAGTTCCCGGACATGTTCATTTAAAAGAAATAGGCCGGGCGGTCAAAGCCGGGGTGCGCATGGCCGGAGGAACGCCTTTGGAATTTTCCACGATCGGCGTGTGCGACGGGATAGCCATGAACCATCGGGGCATGCGCTTCAGTCTACCCAGCCGGGAGCTTATAGCCGACAGTGTGGAGGTCATGGCCTCGGCCCATCCTTTTGATGCTCTGGTTCTTATTCCCAATTGCGACAAAATTGTTCCGGGCATGCTTATGGCCGCCCTGCGCATGAATATCCCGGCTATTGTCATAAGCGGCGGTCCCATGCTTGCCGGTAAACACAGGGGCAGCAGCGTGGATCTTGTATCCGTCTTTGAGGGAGTGGGCAAGGTCAGAAGCGGGCAGATGGAGGAAGATGAGCTCGCGCGACTGGAAGAAGAAGCCTGTCCGACATGCGGATCCTGCTCCGGGATGTTTACGGCAAATTCCATGAATTGTCTTTCCGAGGCTATTGGACTGGCCCTGCCCGGCAACGGGACCATCCCCGCGGTTGCCAGTTCCCGCATGCGTCTGGCCAAAAAAGCGGGCATGCAGATTATGGAACTTTTCAAAGCCGGTATCCGGCCTTCGGATATAGTCACTGAAAAGAGCGTGGCCAACGCTGTGGCCGTGGACATGGCCCTGGGCTGTTCGACCAATACGGTCTTGCACCTGCCGGCCATCTTCCGGGAGGCCGGCCTTGATCTTGATCTGGAGATATTTGATTCGGTAAGTCAGAAGACTCCCAATTTATGCCGTCTTTCACCTGCCGGCCCCGATCACCTGCAGGACCTGGACCTGGCCGGCGGCATACCGGCGGTAATGAGTGAACTCGCGACCGGGGAACTTTTAAATCTGGATGTGCTTACCGCGACCGGGCAGACATTAAAAGAAAATCTGGAGCTTTTGTTTCCAGCGGTTACTAATCGGGATGTCATTCGTCCTGTTTCCGATCCGTACAGCCCGCATGGGGGGATAGCCATACTGCGCGGAACCCTCGCTCCGGATGGGGCCGTAGTCAAACAATCGGCCGTAGCCGGCGAAATGCTGGTCCGCACCGGTTCGGCCAGAGTTTTTGAATCGGAAGAAGATGCAGTACAGGCTATTCTCGGGGGAAGGATTAAGGCCGGAGATGTTGTTGTCATCCGCGGAGAAGGCCCCAAGGGCGGCCCGGGCATGCGGGAGATGCTCACTCCGACTTCGGCTATAGCCGGAATGGGTTTGGACAGGGATGTGGCGCTGATAACCGACGGCAGATTCAGTGGCGGTACGCGCGGAGCGGCTATTGGCCATGTTTCGCCGGAAATGGCCGAAGGCGGGCCTATTGCCCTGGTTCGCGAAGGGGATCAAATAAGTGTGGATATTCCCGCAAAGAAACTGGACCTGCTTGTAAGCGGGGCAGATTTAGAGGCTAGACAAAAAGAATTTACATGGATGCCGGAAAAGGATGAGTCATCCTTTTTGCGTCGATACAGAAGCATGACCACGTCTGCTTCTAAAGGGGCGGTGTTTGAAGATTAATGAAATGGTCACGGGAAACCGCTAAAAAATATGATGCTTGGGTACAGTCCAGGAAGGGCTCCTTTGTCCTTGCCCAGGAGAAACGTCTCCTGCAGCATCTGATTTCCTTTTGGCCCCGCCGCAAGCAATCCCTTTTAGAGATAGGCTGCGGGACAGGTGTTTTCCTGGAGATGTTCTGGGAGGCCGGTTTTGACGTTACCGGGATGGACATTTCCCCGGAGATGCTTTCCCGGGCCAGGCACCGCATGGGAAGCAAGGCGGATCTGCATCTGGCCGCAGCTGAACACCTGCCTTTTGAGGATAAGGAATTCGATTTTGCCGCGCTTATAACCGTTCTGGAGTTCTGTCCGGACCCGGTAGCCGCTCTGCGGGAAGCCTGCCGGGTTAGCCGCAAGGAGCTCTTTGTGGCTTTTTTGAATCGCCATTCCCTTTATTATCTCCTTGCCGGCAGAAAGAGCAGAAAGAGGAAAAACAGCACCCTGCATGGTACCCAATGGTTTTCCTG
The DNA here is from genome assembly GCA_051748085.1 of Thermodesulfobacteriota bacterium. GTDB lineage: Bacteria > Desulfobacterota > Desulfovibrionia > Desulfovibrionales > Desulfonatronovibrionaceae > CAYNNQ01. Next base: position 2,543 of record JBNJHA010000016.1, on the reverse strand, counting down.
GCTGGAGATGACCTCCATGCTCCGCCGGGCCGTGGGCAAAAAGAGTGTTTATTCCCGCTCCGTATTGGCCACTCCTCCGGCCATGTGGACGGATAATAAGATATGCCGTTTTATGGGCAGCCCGATCCTGCCCCCGTTTATGGGGGCGTTTATCGGCATGCGGGTGGATATATTGAATAAAAAGCCTCTTAATACTCCGCTTATGGCCTTTAAGACCGAAGTCAAGCCGGATATATAGAGCTGTTTTCCGATACGCGCAAACTGCTGCGTATCGGACATAGATCCGCAACTACCCGGGCAATATCGAGATTGCCCGGAGATGTTTTTTAATTTTTAAGCCCGGAGGATGAATATGCCGGAAGATCTGTTTTCAAAATTTGAGTGGATGAGCCTTTTGGAGCTGCTTGCCCGGCTTGGAGTGACCCTTGTTCTGGGCGTTATAGCCCATTTTGTCCTCTTGCGTCTTTTGAATAGTCTGGAAAAGCGTTTGATGTGCAAGCAGGCCCCGGACAGTGAAGTGCCCACCGAGTCCTCCAAGCGGGTAAACACCCTGATGCGCCTTATCCGGAAGGGGGCGGTTATTCTGCTCTGGGGCATAATCCTTTTGATCTTTGTTGATCAGATCGGGGTCAAGATAGGACCCATCCTGGCCGGCGCCGGTATCCTGGGCTTGGCCGTAGGTTTTGGGGCCCAGAACCTGGTTCGGGATGTTATCTCCGGGTTTTTCATAATCATGGAGAACCAGATCCGAGTCGGGGATGTGGCCATAATAAACGGAACAGGAGGAGTGGTGGAACGGATTAATTTCCGGACCACCGTGCTGCGCGATCTGTCCGCAGTGGTGCATGTATTTCCCAACGGGACCATAACCACGTTGAGCAATATGACCAACGAATGGTCGGCCTACGTTTTTGAAATAAGCGTGGCCTACAAGGAAGACGTGAATCGGGTCATAGAGCTTATCCACTCCGTGGGTGAGGAGATGCGCCGGGACCAGGAGTACGGACAGCTCATCCTGGAGGAGGTGGAAGTCTTCGGCCTGAACAAGCTGGGTGACTCCGGGGTGGAGGTCAAGGGCAGGATCAAGACCAAGCCCATCATGCAGTGGAAGGTCGGCCGGGAATTCTTGCGCCGGGTAAAGATGCTCTTCGACGAAAAGGGCATCGAGATACCCTTCCCGCATACTACGCTCTATTTCGGCGAGGCCAGCAAGCCGTTCGAACTTTCCGTCCTGGACAAGAAGATAAGCGAGGGGACTTTTGACGGGGGCGATGCATAAATTCGATTATGCATACCGGTATGGCAATCTTCAGGATGACGGATGCCGATCAGGGATCCAGAAATTAACCACGGACAAGTTCACTGGCGTGAAGCAGAAGTGTGCGCGGTGCATCGGTTTGGGGTTTATTTGTTCGGGGTCGGAATCGCTATCGGGATCGGAATCGACCCCATAAGCCGAGGGTTCCTGGTACACCAATGGCATATTCCTTCGATTTCGATAGCGATCCCGATTTCGATTTGGATTATCCCAACGGTAAGGCAACTCAATGATTTTTAATAAAAACATTTAAACTCAGCGCATTAATTGTTACTTGCAGCTTCCTGGCAACAAAATTTTGCACGGATTTATGTGAGGCCATTTTTTTGGGCATCAGAACCAGGCGGGGCTTTATCGTGGATTTTAGCGAGATTGAAGAAAGACGGGCTTGGGAAAAATTGGAAAACGGGGCCCTTGTCCTGACCTCGAACAACCGTCTGGCCAGGGACTTAAGCGCTCTTTATGCCGGATATAAGCGCCATGGCGGGGCGCATACCTGGGAAACTCCGGCCGTCATGCCCCTTTCCTCCTGGCTGCAAGGGCTTTATTCCCGGCTCTGCCTGGAGAATGATCTGCCTTTTCTCCTTTCTCCGGGACAGGAACTTATCATCTGGGAAAAAATAATAGAAGAACATCCCCCGCGGACACTTTTTCCCTCCCGTGATCTGGCCAGCATGGCCCGCCGTTCCTGGATGCTTTGCCGCAGATGGGGACTTACCCCGAAAGATATGCACCCGGAGGGGGACAGGGAGAGCGAGGCCTTTGTCTCCTGGGCCGAAGCGTTCAGGGGCGAATGCGCGGCGCAAAACTGGCTGGAGCAGGGCGCGCTTGCCTGGTATATGGCCGATCTTTTGTGGGAAAAAGCGGAGTTTATCCCCGAGGAGGTGATTGTCTGCGGTTTTCTGGAGTTTGATCCTTCGCAGGAGCGCATTTTTTCCGTTTTCCGGGAAAGGTCGTGTAGTCTTTATAATCTTTCCCGGAGTAGGGAGGAGGGAAAGATAAGCCGGCTTAGCTTTGCCGATCCGGACCGGGAGCTTGAAGCCGCCGCGGCCTGGGCCAAAAACGAGATCGGAAGCGGCCGGGCATCCAGAGTCGCGGTGATTGTTCCCGACCTGGAAAGGGCCCACAGCCGGGTGGTTCGGATATTTGACCGCATCTTGCAGCCGGAAAGGGTGCTTTCTCACGCTTCCGCCAGCGCACCGGCCTATAATATCTCCATGGGCAC
>JBNJHA010000015.1:0-45063 GCA_051748085.1 Thermodesulfobacteriota bacterium | reverse complement strand
GAGGAGCGCATCAGGATCGCTGAGGAATGTCGAACAGTTGAGCAGGAATATGCCGCGGGCCGGTTGAAGAGCGGCACAGTCCAAGATCTGATGCACTACTTGGAAAATGATGATGACTAAAAGAAAACTGGTTTGGTCATCTAACTTCAAGAGGGCCTACAAAAAAGCTGTAAAGAAAAACCCGCAGATAAAAGATGAAATTACAGCAGCTTTATATATGATGGAAAACGACCTCTACAATTACAAGTTGAGCACCCACAAATTGAGCGGTAACCTCAAGGGGTATTACGCTGCATCATGCGGTTATGATTGCAGGATCATATTCACAATAAAAAAGGATCAGGCTGAACAGGAGATGATTGTGCTTGTAACTTTTGGTTCACATGACGCAGTTTACTAGATAACCTTCTTTTTTATCAGCCCGCCCGATTTGCTAGACATAAAACTATCAGCCTTCCCGCTTTTCGCTCTTTAAATCAGCGTTAATCCGCAAAATCTGTGGTTAAGTCTCTTATTTCTTGTCTCTGAAGAGTATTTGCAGAGAAGAGAAGATAAAGAATTTTATCCGCTGATCGCGCTGATTTACGCTGATTGAAGAAAATAGGACAATTCTCTTTTCTTATCTGTGAAGGCCTGCGAGATCTGTGGTTAAGTTCTTTCTCTTTTTTTTCTCCTGCCTTTGCTCTGTGCCTCGAGGGCCGCTTCGGCCCGGGCGTGAGCTGTTCTTTTTCTTACCTGTTTTTAAGCGCCTGGCGGGCTTTTTGGACCAGTTCGGCCGACTCGCGCATAAGCTTTTCTTGCTTTTCCGGACTGTGCGCTCCTGTTTTGCGCTGCTTATGGCTGCGCACGCTGTACAGCACTTCCGGGACGTGCGTGAATCTGGCTCCTCTCAAAGCGAAGCGGAGGTAGCATTCGTGATCGTTGGCCGTGTAGCTTTCGTCAAAGTATCCGAAATCTTCATGCAGTTTCAATCTGTAGAGTTTGGAAACGCCCAGAAAATACCAGCCGCAAAAGCTTTTTTCAAAAGAATAGTCGGGGAGGCAAAACCGGCGCAGTATGCGCATGTTGTCATCGACTATGAACATGTCGGAGAACGCGAAATCGGCCTGGTTGTTTATAAGGGGCCTAGCCAGGCGTTTTAGCATGAGCGGGTGGCAGATGTCGTCCGAGGCCACATAGGTGCAGTACTCTCCGGAAGCAGCTCTGAATCCTTTATTATAGGAAGCAGTGTGCCCGATTCGGGTTTTGTTCTCGATAATCCTTAATTTCCGTCCCTGCCGGAGGTAACGGGAATGTTCTCTCCGGGATATGCCGCCGTCTTTTTCCAGGCGCCAGGCAAAGGAGGTCTTTTCATTTTTTACGCTCCAGGAAAAATTATCCAAAACCGAGGAAGTATGGTCTTTACTGGGGTCGGAGACAATGATTATTTCAATATCCGGATAATCCTGGAACCAGATTGAGTCCAGGCATGCTCCGAGGTATTCGGCCTGATTATATGTAGGGACTATTACCGATATTCTGGGCGCAGGCATCTGTTTTTTATTTCAGTATATTTTGATAAAATTTAGAAAGCTTTTGGACCACCTTTTCCTCCGGCCAGTATTTTTCCATGAATGTCCGGGAGTCTTGCCCCAACTCTGCGCGCAGTTCTTTGTCCCGGATGAGCGTTGTCAGATCGTTTTTTAAGGACTGAGGGGAGGAGATAAACCAGGGCAGTTTATTCACTCCCGCGAATTTTCGGATATGTTCCCGGTTCCATTCGTCCAGCCCGGCAATTGTGCAAACCCCCTGCGCTAGACCTTCCAGGCTGCTTACCCCGAAATAGCCCTGCAGGTGATCAAAAAGGATATGTGCCCGTTGCTTGCGTTGCAGGCATTTAACATGGGGGGTATTGCGGATTGTATCCGACTCGATTTTTCCCGGAATTTCCCGGATGAGTTCATTCACATATTCTTTATACATATCGGTGTCTTTTAGTTCCGTGCGGGTCGGGGAGTGAACCAGTCGAACAGGGGAATCCGGTTTCTTGTCCGCCGGACTGTAAAGCGGATCATTCTCCGGAACCAGATTGGGTTGCCAGTCGGCTTCGGGCAAAAGTTTCAAAAGATCCGGGGTGCTGACCAGAAGATTTTTGCGGTTCCTTTCCGCGTATTTTTCCCTAAATTTTTGCGGGGCGCTGCGAAAATCCGGATGACCGTGATGGTGGTGGACTATGGCTTTGCCCCTCATGTGTTCTGTGGGCAGAAAGGGACCGAAAGGAGTGTGCTCGTCCGCGGTCATGTGAAAATGAAATATATCGCTGGTCTTAAAAAGTTCAGATAACTCTTCCAGACCGTCCGGACCCAGCCAGGGCAGGTGCAGATCCTTTTCAAACATGAAATTGTAGCGGATCTCTTTGGTGATAAGCCGACAAGAATGATCCGTATATTTGTTGATGGCCCGGGAGAAGGCAATGGCTGTACCGGCCGGATCATTTATGGCCATCATAAGTATGTGCATGAAGTGTCTTTATTCCGGGTCAGTAATTTATTCTCGAGCAGAGTCGCAGAGGCGTGGAGGAAGAGGGAAGATAAGGCTATTAAAAATAGTCCAGGATATTTTTAATGGTTATTGAGTAATTTTGTTCCATCTGGTCAATAGTTTTTTTGTTTAATACATTTAAGTACTTAAGTAAATCCAATGGAAATGAATTGAGCCTAAATTCTAAGATTTCGGGATCCAAGGCGCATTTTTTCCGCGTCGCTTTTACAATTTCGGGCCACTCGATATTTGACTGGGAATAAATGACATATATGTCGAAAACGTCTTTAGGGTCGTCGCGGCCGAGTACAGCGCATATTTTATTGGCGCAGATATTTTCTATGTTGTCTATGCGAATGCCTTGAGAATTTTTTTGGGACCTTCCCAGTCTGTAAACCCGGTCGTTGACCAAGTCCACCTGTAACTTGTTTTCTATTTTCAACCGCACAAAATCTCGACTTTCCACTATCGGTTCGTAGTCCAGGGAGACTTTTTCAAGGCATTCTTTTACATCCCGAACATCCTCATGGAACGTGTTGTTGGCACTGGTAAAAAGATCCAGGTCCGCAGAATAGCGGAATTCATAAAAAAATCTGTGCAGACATGTACCTCCGGTCAGATAGAAGGAGGTTTCCCGGGTAAAGACAGCCTGCAGTACCTTGTCCTGGAGAGCGTACAGATAAGGAAAATTTATTTTTTCCATGCGTACTCCGGAGCTAGATCATATCGTCCGGTCAGGTTGGCCGCAACAACTCGGATTCGTTTCTTTTGCTGCGACTTATCTAAATACCGATGTATAAGGACGTTCAGTCTGTCTTCCGGGATGAGCTTGCGCAGATACTTTGAAGGATGGCTGCTATTCTCTATTATTTTGGAGAACAGGAAATTATCCATCCCTTCATTTGTGTTGTCCAATTTTTCTAGTAACTTGACAGGGGAAAGATTGTAGTCACCCCAAAAGCATTCCTCTAGAACCGCTTGCGCAAGTTTTTGGCGTGAAGTTTCCATACTTTTTCCTTTTATGAGTTATTCATATCCTCTACGTTCGACTATTGATTTAGCCTTCTCAGGGAAGACAAAACACAGAGTAAGAGGTGAGAAGAGAAGTATTTTTCTCGCGCGGAGTCGCGGAGGAATATCTTGCGTTAATATTATTCGATATGATCAGGGGTTATTTGACTATCACGGGAGATGGCGGCCCTTATTTTTTTTCCGAGTATCTCGTCCCATTTGAGCGGGCTCATTCCCGTGCCCGGACTTTTCACGGTAAGGTCTTTTTCCGTCAGGACATGTCCGCCTGGAATATCGCGCTTGGCTACAATGCTTTTGCGAAGTTTTTGCGCCGCATCCCGTTCTTTTTGTCCCACGCGTTTTTCATTTATTTCAAGGGCTGATTCCACTTCCCTGATCATCGTTACCAGGCTGCGCAATTCTTCCGGCTCCAGGGAGACCTGGTGATCGGTTCCGGGGAGCTTTTTGTTCAGGGTGAAATGCCGCTCTACAATGCACGCCCCTCGGGCCGCTGCGGCCAGGGTGGGGGCGAAACCTGTCTCGTGGCCGGAATAGCCGACCGGAAGTCCGTATCTCTCCCGGAGCACCTCCATTACCGGCAGCCCTATTTCCCCGGGCGGGCAGGGGTAGGAACTGTTGCAATGCAAAAGGATTATGTCTTCGTGAAATTTTTTGAGCTCGTTTACCGCCCGGTCTATTTCCGCTAATTCGGACATACCCGTGGACAGAACCACCGGAATATGCATGCCTCCCACCTGACGCAGTAGAGGAATATTCACCAGGTCAGCAGAGCATATCTTGGCCAGGTCCCACCCGATTTCCTGCATTTGCCGCGCACTTTTTCCGTCCCAGGCGGAGGCGAAAAAAGCAAGACCCAGACGGTGGGCCAATTCTTTTAATTCGGCCATTTCCTGCATGTCCAGTTCCAGGGCCTGTCTGTGCTCCCCATAGGTGGAGCCGAAGCTGTTCGGGCCGCGGTAAGGGGCATTTCTTCCTTCCGCGGTGAGCAGCTCCTGGACATCCCTTTTCTGGAATTTAACCCCGTTTACTCCTGCTTCGGCAGCAGCCAGGATCATCTCCCGGGCCAGGTCGAATTTGCCCTGATGGTTGTTCCCGATTTCAGTCACGACGAAGCAGGGATGCCCGGGACCGATTTTGTGTTTATTACCTGAGGTTGTTTTTTTGCCGTCCATTATAATCCAATGATTTCAAATGTTTTTTTGTTTGCCAGACTTGTCAGTTGTTCAATTATAGCCTGCTGGTGAGCGAATGTGGTTATGATTACTGATTCAAATTCGAGAGTGTCCAGTATGGCCGGGGGAGATATTACTATTCCCTGGCATGTGTCGCCGTGTTTTTTGTTGTCGTTGTCGACAATGGCCAGGATGCGGTATGGACACTGCTGTAGAGCGGAAAGTACAATCTCGCATGTTTCAGATGCCCCGAAAAGAACTAATCGGTTGTTGTTTCGGCATTGTTTGGTCAGCTTGTCCCGGATTGTTTTCTTGAGTCCGGAATAAATCTGGACAGTCTCGGCACTGTATTCTCCGAGCATGTTTTTACGTAATTTTTCTCCCTCCGGAGTAAGTTCGTATGCATAGCTTTTGCCGTTAATCGGTCTTAAGGCGAGCAGGTTTTCTTTTTGGAATTCTTTTAGATAAGAATTAACCATTGCTCCGCTCAGGCCGACTTTCCTGCCCAGTTCAAATTGGCTGATACCGCTTTCCGTACTCAGCCCCTCGATCAGGGATAGAATTCGGGCCTGTTTGCTTGGCTTAAAAAATTTTTTTTCTTTTATGAACATAGCGGTGATACTTTTAATGCGCGAAGTCGCAAAGTAATCCTTATCCGGCAAATCAAGGGTTGTCGGATGGGAACAAGGCAGTGAGCGCATCCGGCCAAAGGACGCACCTCGTCCCTTTCAGGGGCATGGATATTTGTTTATTTTTAAGTTCCGGACAGGCGGCAATGCTGAGAAAACAGTGATTGTTCAGTACAATTGTTTATTAAGTGAATGAATATTGAAAAACACGCGGACGACAGAATGTCAAGGACATAATCGATTCAATGTTAAACGTGGAGTTCTGGTGCCGAGCAAAAATGTTTTAATTCAAAATTCGAAGCGCAATTGACATTTTAAAATTGTCGGTGCAGTTTGAAGCAGGATATGTGGATAGGAGAGTATTTATACTAGACGCGAATTGAACCTAAACCCAAACAATATTTGGAACAAAAAATCCAAGCCCGGATAAAATCCAGCCATTTATGTTTGATAGACTGCATTTAAAGCGAAGCGTGGTCAATGACCTCATCCTGTGGTTGTCATTGAGTCTCGGACTGGTGGTGATCGTCCTGGGAGCCGCGCTTATACTCCTGTATACGGGACAGGCCGAGTCGGAACTTCTTGAAAAGGCCGAAGCCCGGACTTTGGAACTGGCCAAGGTTCTAAAAAATCCAATGTGGAACATGGACCGGATGGGAACCAAGCAGATAGCGGACGCCTATCTGCAGGGGGAGAACGTTGTCGGGGTTCGCGTTGCGGACACCGTGAACGCGGATGGCGAAGCAACTCCCCGGATATTTTATGAAAAGGGAGATTTCAATCAGCCGGATATAATTGAAAAACAAGCCCAGGTGGTAAGAAACAACCGCATAATGGGCAGTGTTGACCTCGCTTTTTCCCGTGCTCCCCTGCGCAGTACCCGATCACTTATAATTCGTACAGTCGTTTTGCTGATGGCCGGAGTGATTGTTTTTATCTACGTCCTGACCCGGATTATAATGCGTCGCCTTTTGCACGCCCGGATCAGGAACTTGATTGACGGAATTCAGGATATCGCCGGTGGTAACTATCAGAAAAGACTGCCTGCATTGCCGCAGCTGGATTTGAGCGCCGTGAATACCGAGATCAATAAGATGGCCAAACAGATAGAAGCCCGGGAATCGACCTTGAGCAGGGAGATTGCCGAAAGGAAGTCGGCCGAGCATGCCCTGAAAAATTCAGAGAGGCGCTACAGGGGAATATTTGAAAATTCCCTGGACGGCATATTTCAAATTTCTCCAAATGGAGAGCCGTTGAACATTAATTCGGCCATGGCCCTTATTTTGGGGTTTGATTCCGTTTATGAGTTCATGCGTATTGTGCCCAATGTCAAGGATCTGTTCGTGGAGCAGACTCAAGCGGAGGAATTTTTGACCCGTCTGCTTGAAAAAGGACGGGTGGTGAATATAGAAAGACGTTTGCTTAAAAAGGACGGTACTTGCATCTGGATTCAGCTGCAGGCGCAGACAATAAATGGAAAAAACAATGAAATTGAATACATGGAGGGATTTGCCAAGGACGTTACCGCCCGCAAGCTGGCCGAGGAGGAATTGCGCGCGGTCAACCGGAATCTGGAGCAGCGGGTCCTGGAGAGGACCCGGGATTTAGAACAGGCCAACCGCGACCTTTTGAAGGCCAAGGAGGAGGCGGACGCGGCGGCGCAGAGCAAAAGCCGTTTTCTGGCCAATATGAGTCACGAGATCAGGACTCCGATGAACGGAGTTATCACATCGGCGGACCTTGCCCTGCAGGAAGAATTGCCGGAAAAGCCCCGCAGGTATTTGTCGATTATAAAAAATTCCGGAGAACAACTGCTGACAATAGTCAATGATATTCTAGATTTTTCCAAAATAGACGCCGGACAGATGTTTTTGGAAAAACACAGCTTTAATCTCCCGGAATTTATAGACGCAACGATGTCCAGCTTTATTCACAAGGCCAGTGAGAAAGATATTGAACTCCTGATTGATATCGATCCCGAAATCCCCCTTAATTTTGTGGGTGATTCCACGCGCATAAGACAAGTATTGGTCAATCTTTTAAGCAACGCCCTTAAATTTACGGACAATAACGGGGTGGTCACCCTGAGCGTGGCTCAGGGCAAGCATCTGTCTTATAAAACTCATGGCCAACAATGCCTTGAGTTCGCTGTATCCGATACGGGCACGGGTATGAGTCCGGAAGAGCAGAGTCATCTGTTCAAGCCTTTTTCCCAGGTTGATGCGAGTACGACCCGCAAATACGGAGGGACCGGACTGGGGCTGGCCATCAGCAAACAGCTGGTGGAAATGATGGACGGGCATATCGGAGTCCGGAGCAGTTCGGGACGCGGCTCGCGTTTCTTTTTCGAGATCCCACTGCGGGTACAGTCTGATGCGCATAGCCTTAAACAGGTTGTTCCCAAAGGAATGAAGGTCAAAAAGGTGCTTATCGTTGATGATTGTGAGCAGAGCAATCATTTGATGCGTAAAATAATGCATAATTGCGGGATAGAGGCCAAGACCTTTCTCTCGGCCCGCAAGCTGGTCCGGAGCATTGAAAAATCGGAAAAAGGCTGTGATTTCGATTTGATCATCACAGACTACAAAATGCCGGAAATGGACGGTTTGGAACTTACCCGGGCCGTGAAGCGCGTATGTGGAGAGGACAGGCCGGTGGTCATGATTTCCGCTTACGAAAATGAATTGCCGGCATCAGAAATGAAGGAGGCCGGCGTGGATGTTTTTTTAGCCAAGCCGTTGAATCAGTCTTTGATTATGGATACCCTGGCCGGCTTTTTCCGTTCGGGACGTGACTTGGCTGAACATGAAACAGAACAAAAGCAGACTGCGTCTAAATTGGATGTGCGCAAGAAAAACATATCGGGGTTGCGGATCCTTGTTGCAGAAGATAATTCCATAAATCAGGAAATCGCCCGGGATGTCCTGGAAAACGCCGGAGTTGAAGTCGAAGTTGCAAAGGATGGCCGTGAAGCTCTGGATGCCGCGCATGCGGATAAATTCGATCTTATTCTTATGGATGTTCAAATGCCGAACATGGACGGATTCGAGGCGACGTACCGCATTCGTGAGGATTTGAACGAATCGGCTCCACCGATAGTGGCCATGACCGCCCATGCCCTTGAAGGCGACCAGGAACGCTGCATGCGGGCCGGGATGGCCGGTTATGTGAGTAAGCCTATAAAGCAGGAAGTTCTGTATAAAACCATTCACAATGTGATTGAAAAAGACAGGAAAAAAGAGGCCTCCTCGAGTTTGGAACTCGAAACCGCGCAGAAAAAGGGCCCGGAAGACAAGTCCCCGACCCGGTTTGTTCCGGACAAGTCTGTTGTAGATATGGAAGCGGCCCTGGAAGACCTCGGAGTCGGCGAAGAAGCGATTTTAAGGGTGCTTGGCAAGTTCAGGGACAAGTATAAAGATGTGCTCAAAGATTTTCGGTCCCTCGCCGATTCCGGAGACTGGACGGCTTTTCATGATCTGGCGCATAGTTTAAAAGGCAGCTCCGGCCAATTGCGCGTAAAATTGGTCCAGGAAGCCGCTTACGTCCTGGAGCGGGAAACGAAAACCGGCACTGTGGACGATGCAGCAGTGAAAAAAGGGCTTTCTGAACTGGATGCCGCGATAAATAGAATGGTTCAGGAACTGAAGGATATTTAGTTTAATTCAAGTCTGTTTAAATCCGGATTCGAGGTTTTTTTCAGCCCTGCTTTATACGGGCCGGAAAGATGCCGCGGCTAAGATTTGACGATCGGCAACTGATCCCATCTGGTGGTGTAGCTGGGGCTGGAATTGGTTTTTCTCGTGTTCCACAGCCGGTCCTTTTGTGTTCCGGAAGCGGCCCAATCTACGGTGTGACGCCCGAAGCGGTTGTTTATGCGATCTATGGTCTGGAGCAGCTTTTTTTCCTTCCTGCGTTCCGGCCAGGGGGCGTCAAAAAGTGAAGGCCTGCTTTCCGCGCGGGCCAGATCGGTAAGCATGATTCCGGCTTTTTTATAAGCGAAGCCCTGACGGAACAGTTTGTTTGCCAGTCTGAGCGCATGGTGAATGATGGTTCCGGAATTGGCGCTGGCCGGCATAATGGTTGTGTGTGCGGTTTCCCGGTGCTGTGCTCCCGCGGAGAATCTGTTCGTGCCGATAAATACGTGTATGTTTGCGGCTGTCATGCCCGATTCGCGCAATCTTTCGGCCGCGCGGGAGGTAAAAGCGGAAATTGCCTGTTCCAGGGCGGCCCTGTCCATGATTTCGCGGGCAAAGGAGCGCGAGGAGACAATGCTTTTGGGCGCGGCGGGCTGAGGCTCGAGTTCCAGGCAAGGTTCTCCGGCCAGCTCCATGCGGGTCTGCCAGCCGCGAACAGTCATGGTCGACCGGGCAAATTCCGGATCGCAAGCGCGAAAATCCAGAGCGCTGAAAAAGCCGCGGGAATTTAAAAACGAGGCTTTTTTGCTTCCGATTCCCCAAATGTCCCGTACCGGGGTTTCGGCTAAGGCGCTGTCTATGTCCTCCTTTTTTTTCAGGAGGCAAACGCCTTTTTTACAGGCGTCTTTTTTTGCTTTTTTATTGGCGATTTTGGCCAGGGTCTTGGTGGCGGCCAGACCCACGGAAACGGGTATGCCCGTCCATTTCCTTATGTGGCTGCGTATATCCCGGGCCGTGTTTTCGGCGTTTTTCGCCGCAAGCAGGGCAAAGGCCTCGTCAATGGAATAAATTTCCATGTTCGGAGCCATATATTCCAGACAATGCATTACCCGGGCGGACATGTCGCCGTATAATGTGTAATTGGAGGATAGGGCTGTTCCGCGGGCATTCTTCAAAAGCCGGGCGCATTTGAAATAGGGTTCGCCCATGCCGATACCCAGTGTTTTTGCTTCCTGGGATCTGGCCACCACGCAGCCGTCGTTGTTGGACAAAACCACAACCGGACGGCCCTTTAGAGCAGGGTCAAAGACCTGCTCGCAGGAGACATAGAAATTGTTGCAGTCCACCAGGGCGAAGAATGAAGTCATTTGTACCTGCTAGAATTTGTTGATTGTTCCGGTGACCACTCCCCAGATTTCAAAATCCATTTCCGGGGTAATCTTCATTTCCGGATATTCCGGGTTTTCCGCGCACAGATATAATTTTCCTCTGTCCTGCCGGACGCGTTTTACGGTCAACTCTCCATTGATTACCGCGACCACGATATCGCCTGAGTCGGCTTCCCGGGCCCGGTCGACGACCAGGATTGAGCCGTCATGAATACCGCAGTCGCGCATGGAGTCCCCGTATGCCCGGACAAAAAAGGTCGCGGCCGGATTCTGGACCATATATTCGTTTAGATCCAATTGCCGGTCTATATGGTCGTCCGCGGGTGACGGAAAACCGGCCTGCACCCCGCAGAGATACAGGGGCAGGGCGAGATCGGTCCTGGCGGAAAAGGATTTTATGGTTGTCGAACAGTGCATTTCCGAACTCCTTTATGGTTTACAAAGGTCAGCAGAATATAATATTCAGCGGGTCAATAGTATCGGTTCCCGACGCAGGGATTTTTTGTATCCGGCCCTGCTTGCGGCTCGGGGCTTGGAAAGCCTCTGGTCTGTAGTGAATCGGCTGCAAAAAAAATAGCAAAAGAGGTATCAATGCGCCAACTATTTTTTTGTCTTGTTTTCGGATTGACTGTTTGCGTTTTTTCCGCAGCCCCGGCGGCGGAAAAAGACGAATCCCTTGGCTGGCGAGGCAATATAGCTGTTGGAGGAGGAGTTCTGACCGGCATTCCAAGTCAGTTGGACGCCGAAAATGCCCGGAGGCAAATCGACAGCCTGGGGGAGAAGGCGAAGCATACCTCGAGCGGAGTTCCTTTGGTCCGCTTGGAACTGGGATATACCTTTGCCGGCGGAACGGATGTATATATTAAAAACAGGGAAGCCCAGGGAATCGCTTTCGCCTTGGGGGCGGACAGGAAAACCGGCCGGGGTAAAGTCGGGGCGGAAATATTTTACGCCTGGCGCGATGTATGGAAAGATCCGTATATAATCGGCAGGGACCGGGAAAAGACTTCTTCCGGAGAATTGGGTGCCGAAGTCCGTTGGCAAAAGATTATGGGCGGGGGGATGAATTTGTCCTATGTCCTGGCCCGCCGGTTCATTAATGACGACGAGGCAGGAGAACGCAACGAAGATTTGCGTCGCAAGGGATACAGGCAGACACTGCGCGCGGGATATGAATTTGATTTGGGCCGGGCGGGAAGGTTCGAACCTTTTATCCGCGGAGTCTATTTCGGGGCCGAAGGGTCGAGCAATGAATACACAGGATATGGGGGCGGTCTGGAGCATAGTCTTTTTTTGTCTCCGTGGATGTTCAAGACCAAGGTCATTGTTCAAAAGCGTGACTATTGCGGCGAACATCCGGATTTTTCGGAAAAAAGATCCGAAACGCAGCTGGGGATAAGCGAAAATATAATCCGCAACAATCCTTTCGGGTGGGAGGGTTTTTTCTATAACATAAGGCTTGCTTATTACCGTAACTGGGCCAGGCAGGATTTTTTCGAGTCTGACCTGGCAATGGCCATGTTTGGAGCCGGATATAAATTTTAGGTTTCCCGTAATTGTCCATAAAATATTCCCTTCATCGCAAGAAGGATCAGTAATTATATGTTCGCATATTTTTGCGCTTGTCAAGCAGGCGTTTTTCTGGCTAATATTGTTTAAAAATAGAGAAGATAAATTATGTCCGCATTACAAGCACTTATTATACATTCTGATCGCGAAGTAACCGCTCATTTGCGCGATATGCTGATTCCTATAAAGGAGGTCATGGTTCTTGGCGAGGCGGTCAGCGCCTTTGAGGCCCTGGAATTGCTGGAGCGCATCAATTACGATGTTTTTTTTGTCGGCCTTGACCTGCCCCAGGGCATGGACGGTATAGAGCTGGCTCAGGTGCTTTCGCAGCGAAGAAGCCGCCCGGCGCTTGTTTATGTGGCCGACAGGCAGGATATGGCCTTTAAGGCTTTCGAAGTCGGGGCCACAGACTATCTGCTGCTTCCGCTTTCCGAAGCCAGGCTGGAGAAAACCGTGGAACGCCTGCGGCATATGGCCCCGCAAACCAGGATTGTCTCTCCCGAGGACAATTCCGTCCAGGATGTGGACGGTGATGAAGAGATGGTCCACCTGCCGCTGGCCGAGGATGATCAGGACAAATTTCTGCAGGCGCTGCACAAGGCTTGGGATTTTAAGCAGCAAAAACGTTTGAGCCTTGAAAAATTGGCCATCAATATTGACGGCAAGCTGCTTCTTATACATTACAACCAGATAATTTTTATAGAAGCATACGAAGATTATAGCTATGTGCACACTTCGCAGGAAAAATATTTGACCTCCTACCGGCTTAAAAATCTTGAGGAAAGACTGCGCGATCACCGCTTTTTTCGGGTACATCGCAAATATCTGGTTAATCTGGATATGGTCACCGAAATAGCCTCTCTGCCCGGAAGCAATTTTATGCTGCGCACAGCCGGCCGTAAAAGGATCGAACTGCCCATAAGCCGTAGAAGGATAGGGCAGTTAAAGCAGCTTTTAGGACTTTAATTTTCAGCATATCCTGTATTTGTTCGGCAATTTTTTTGATGCCGTTTATCCAACACTTGCTGCCTTTGAACGATTAAATGCTCCCCGTAAAGCTTCTTTTATTCTATACTAAGTTGAAAACGTGGATAACTTGGTTAATATTTCCGTGAAGTTCACGACGCATGCAGCCCTGCCCCTTTGATCTTCATTTTGCGCTTCGGAGCAGGTTGCCAAAGATTTCCCCAAGGAGGATGCCATGGAAGAAAAAGGTTCACTAGATGCATTGATGCAGGAGGAACGGGTGTTTCGCCCCCTTCCGCAAATGGTTATCGAAGCAAATGTTAATCCGCAGGAATATTCAGAAGCCTCGAAGCAGGCGGAAGAAAATTATCTGGAATACTGGGAGGATGCCGCAAAGGAACTGGACTGGTTTAAAAAATGGGACAAGGTTTTGGATGAATCCGAAGCTCCATTTTATAAATGGTATACCAACGCCAAATGCAATATTGCCTATAATGCTCTGGATAGACATATTGAAACGGCCAATAAGAACAAATTGGCTCTTATCTGGGAAGGAGAACCCGGGGACACCAAAAAATATACTTATTATGAACTTTACCGCGAGGTGAATCGTTTTGCCAACGCCCTGCGGGCATTGGGCATAAAAAAGGGAGACCGCGTCGTTCTGTACATGCCTCCCCTGCCGGAAACGATCGTGGCCATGCTGGCCGTGGCCAAGGTGGGCGGAATTCACAGCATGGTTTTCGCCGGTTTTTCGGCCCGCGCACTCCGGGACCGGATTGAAGACGCGTCGGCCAAATTGGTGATTACCGCGGACGGTTTTTATCGTAATGGCCGGGTATTCAATGTCAAAAATCTTGTTGATGAAGCCCTGGTCGGCGGCTGCGACAGCGTGGAGACGGTTGTTGTCGTTCATCGGGCCAGCGTTGAAGCCGAAATGGTCGAAGCCAGAGATATCTGGTATGACGCATTGGTTCGGCAGGAAAGCCCTGTCGCACATACAGAAGTAATGGACTCCGAAGACCCCTTGTTTTTATTGTACAGTTCCGGGACAACCGGGAAACCCAAGGGCATTCTGCATACGCACGGCGGATATATGGTCGGCGTAAACCGTTCCCTCAATTGGGTCTTCGACATCAAGCCGACGGATATATTCTGGTGCACGGCCGATGCCGGCTGGATTACCGGCCACAGCTATGTTGTCTACGGCCCCTTGATCGCCGGGACGACAACTGTCATGTATGAAGGCCACCCCCTGTATCCCCAGGCGGACCGCATGTGGGATATTGTTTCCAAATTCGGGGTGACCATCTTTTATACCGCGCCTACCTTGATCCGCATGCTCATGCGCTTCGGCACTCAATATCCGAAAAAGCACGACCTTTCCACTCTGCGCCTGCTCGGTTCCGTGGGTGAGCCCATAAACCCGGAGGCCTGGGTCTGGTTCTACAAAAATATCGGCCGTTCGGAATGTCCGATAATGGATACCTGGTGGCAGACCGAAACGGGCGCGATAATGCTCAGTCCCCTGCCGATTTCATTGTTAAAACCGGGCTCGGTGACCAAACCGCTTCCCGGGGTTTTTGCCGATGTGGTCGATGAAAGCGGTGAACCCGTGCCTCCGGGCAAGGGCGGGCTGCTGGTGCTCAAAAAGCCATGGCCGTCAATGCTCAGAACCCTGTACAAGGATCCGGAAAGATACAAGGAAACATACTGGAATAAGATACCCGGAGTATACCTGGCCGGGGACGTGGCCCGCAAGGACGAGGACGGATATATCTGGATCCAGGGCCGTTCCGATGACGTTCTGAACATTGCCGGGCACAGGATCGGCACGGCCGAACTGGAAAGTGCCCTTGTTTCCCATAAGGCTGTTGCCGAGGCCGCGGTTATCGGCGTTCCGGACAAGATCAAGGGTGAAGTGGCCAAGGCCTTTGTCCTGTTGAGCGAGGAATACAACGATATTGATGACCCGGATGAACTTTTGAAAGCCCTTAAGGGACATGTACGCCGGGAATTGGGACCGGTCGCGGTGGTCAAGAGCATTGAATTTAAGGATAAATTGCCCAAGACCAGGAGCGGAAAGATTATGCGCCGTGTATTGCGGGCCCAGGAGCTTGGTGAGGAAGTAGGAGATACTTCCACCCTGGAGGACTAAACAGTTTTTATCTGGAAATTCGGGAATTTCCAGATAAAAACTAATGCAGAGTGCGCGCAGGAAAAGATAAAAAAACGGGCCGTTTCGGCCCGTTTTTTTTTTGCTTGCGGTGTCGGCTGATTAACAGACCGTTCTGAATCTCCCAATGGCTGCGTTACTGCAGTAAGTTCAAACTCCCTGGCCCTGGACGATTTTTTTCCACCGGCTGTGCTCCTCCCAGGTGAAACCGCCCGGATAACACGGCCACAGCGAGTTATTCTGCAAAAGAGGTTCCTGCAGGGGATAGGGTGAGTGCTTTTGGGCTGCAGCAAACATCCTGCTTCCCGGTATCGGAGTGTACAGGGCCATTTGCGGCCGGATCCCGCTCTTTCGGGCAAGATATATAGCCTGTTTTATCTCCTCTTCCTTTTGCCCGGGCAGTCCGAACAGAATATACGCTCCCATATCCTCGTCCCTGAACCCGGCCTGCCGCAGATTGGCTACAGCCGCCTCCCACTCTTCCCTGTTTAATTTAAAATCGTGCCTGTTTTTAAAGCCGCTTTCCAGCCCCAGCCTGACTGTGACCAACCCGGCTTTTTTGAGCCTTGTGCAGGTTTCCAGATCCAGATAGCGGGCATGCACTGCGTTCGGGGTGTGCAGCCGGATTTTCATATTGTTCTTTAAAAGCATGTCCGTAAAAGGCCAGAGCAGGTTTTCCGGATTTACCAGAAGGGCGTCGTCGTAAAAGGAAAAATCGCGCACGCCGCGCTTGTATTCGGCCAGAAAGTTTTTTTTGAAGGAGTAAAAATCCGTTTGCTGAAAGCCTTTAAAGAGCTGACTGCTGGCGCAATAGGAGCAGTTGAAAGGGCAGCCGCGCGATCCGAGCAGGGGGGAGAACTCGGGTTCGGGATACAAATCCAGGGCCGGAGTGAATCCGGCGTCTTTTTTCAGATCCGGAGCGCTTTGCCCCATAATCCCCCATAGTCTTTCCCAATTTTTTTGATTTTCTAAACACCCGGGAAGGACGAGATCGGCCTCCTGATTTATTCGGGCATGCTCAGGACAGAGCGTGGCGTAGATCCCGCCGATGCATACGGGTACATTCGGCCAGATTTGCCGGATGAGCCGGATCATGCTGGTTACTCCAGGGTACCAATAGGTCATGACCGAGGTTATGAGAACCAGGTCAGGCGGCGGGGTTAAATTTTTAAGAGTTGTTTTGACTTTGTCAAAGGGCTGGCCGTAGCGGCAGAAGCGTCTGGGAACATGGCGCAGGATATGCGGCTTGGGAATTTCTGTTTTGGGATAGTGTCCGCAGCCATAGGCAGTGGACGGGGGCCAATCCATGCCTGCTTCGCCTTTGTTCAAACAATCCAGAAGGGAAATGTTTGCCCCGGTCTGCCGGAGCATATCCAGACAGACCAGAAGGCCTACTGGCCTGGACCACAGATTGTACGCGGCAAAATCATAGATCCAGGGATTTATGCCCAGGATGCGTGGTCCTTTTTCCGGATTACTCGAGGAATTCCAGGTAATCTCTGGCCACCTTGGCTTGATTGCTTTCTGGATTTTCCCGGACAATTTGTTCAAACCATTGTTTTGCTTTTTGATTTTTTCCAGAACGAACCAGACTTTCCGCCAGCTTCAAGGTAATTTCCAGGTTGTCCGGTACTGCTTCCGTACCCTGGTGCAGCATTTCACGGGCCTGTTTGTCCCGGCCCAGCCTTTGGAGCAGGTCAGCACTGTAAATATAACCGGCGATGAAGCGCCAGTTTTCCTGCACGGACAGGCGGGCATATTTGAGCGCTTGCTGCAAGTCATTTTTTTGATCGAACAGCTGGGCGAGATTATAGGCGGGTTTTTCTGGTGATATATAAGTAACTATTTTTAAAGCTTTTTTAAAGGACTGTTCTGCATTGTCCAAATCTCCTTCGGACATATAGATAAGGCCGAGATTATTCCAGGCCTCGCCATAATCAGGGGCTGTCTGGACTGCTTTTTTATAGGAGTCGATGGCCTTGTCCGGATCGTTCAGGGCCGAGTAAGCCAGGCCGAGGTCAAAATTAAGACGGGGAATGTTCGGGTTTTGATTCTGGACCTTTAGCAGCTGTTGAATGGCCTGTCTGGTTTTGCCCTGAACGAAATAGCGTTCGGCAAGATCCAGCCGGGCCTCAATCTGCTTCTCCCCCATATGCGTTTCTTCCTCACCCCGGGGTCCTTTTCCGGCACATGCAAACGACAGGCAGAAAAGGCCGATGAAAAGGAGCGGCAAGATTTTGCGATAAAAGACCAATCCGGCCATTGTTTACCTCCGTGTTTTTAAAACAGCCAGGAACTTTACGACCAGCTTAAATGACCTTGTTCAGTGAGTATTCGATTATTCCGGCCGCGCCTTTGCCCTGCAGCTCCGGAATAAGTTCCCGCACGCGGTCTTCGTCGACCACGATTTCCACCGATACCCAATCCGAATTATGCAGATTGGCCACGGTGGGAGCGGTAAGGCTGGGCAAAATCTGCATGATTTCATCAACTTTTTCCCGGGGCACATTCATTTTGAGGCCGGATAAGCGGTCCGCCCTGAGTGCCCCGTGCAACAGGGTGTTGACGGTCTCGATCTTTTCCCTCTTCCACGGATCCTGCCAGGCGGCCGGGTTGGCGATGAACTGGGTGTTGGTCTGCAAGAGATCGGCGATTATGCGCAGACCGTGCGCCCGGATCGTGGTCCCGGTTTCCGTGACCTCGACAATGCCGTCGACCAGGCCTTCGACCACCTTTGCCTCGGTGGCCCCCCAGGAGAATTCCACATCAACGGGGATGTTTGCGTTTTTAAAGTATTTAAGAGTGAAATTTTTCAGTTCCGTGGCGATTTTTTTCCCGGCCAGATCCTCCGGCCGCCTGTAGGGAGAGTTCCCTGCCACGGCCAGCACCCATCTGGCCGGGCGGTTGCTGACTTTTGAATACACCAGATCAGAGACTTTGACCACCTCCGATTCGTTCTCCAGAATCCAGTCCTTGCCGGTCAGCCCCGCATCCAAAGTGCCGTCATGCACATAGGCGGACATTTCCTGGGCCCGGCACAGGGAGCAGGTCAGTTCCGGATCGTTTACCTCGGGAAAATAGTTGCGGTGATGCGGTTTTATTTTCCAACCGGCCCGCTCGAACAAACGTATGGTTGCATCCTGGAGGGAGCCCTTTGGAATGCCCAGCTTTAGCGTTTTTTGACCGTTCATTTATTTGTAAACCTCCTTGGGATCGAATACTTTGGGGGAATCAATGCTCCATTCGCCGTTTTTGAAACAATTGTGAAAGCAGGACCTGTAACCTTTATGGCAGGCGGCGTTTCCCTGCTGATGAACGCTGTATATTATGGTATCCTGATCACAATCCAGCCGGATTTCCCGTATTTTTTGCACGTGTCCGGAGGTCCCGCCCTTATGCCACAAAGTGTCCCGGCTGCGGCTGTAGTAATGGGCCTCTCCGGTTTCCACGGTTTTATCCCACGCCTGTTTATTTACATAGGCGAGCATTAGAATTTCTCCGGTCTTGTAGTCCTGAGCAATAGCCGGAACCAGTCCGTTGCATTTGTCGAAATCAGGTTGCAATGTCCTTTTCTCCTGTATCCATTTTGGTTTTAAGTTGTCCACAGGCCGCGTTAATATCCGCGCCCTTGCTCTTGCGCAAGGTTGCGGTCAGCCCTTTGGACCAGAGTTCTTTTTCAAATGTCAATATCCTTTCCGAAGTCGGAGCGCGGTAAATATCTTCAGCTCCGGCCGGATTGTAGGCGATCAGATTGATTTTGCATTTTAGCCCGTTGAGTAGGCGGACCAATTGGCGTGCCTGCCGCAGGGAGTCGTTCAAGCCGTCTATAAGCAGATATTCTATGGTAATTCTTTCCCTTGGCTGAAGCGGATATTGTCTAAGTTCTTTTATAAGCTCCGGCAATTCAAATCTTGCCGCCCGGGGCATTAGGCTCTTTCTCAGTTCCTGGGTCGGGGCGTGCAGGGAAACCGCGGGCATGGCCAGTCCGCTTTGGCCCAATCGCAGGAGCATGCCCTGAAAGCCCACGGAGGAAACGGTAATTCTGCGTTTGGAAATGTTCAGCCCGCGCGGGTTGTGCATTATTTCCAGTCCGCGGCGCATTTCCCCCCAATTAAGCAGGGGGTCGCCCATGCCCATGAACACGAAATTAGTCAATCTTGATCGGGGAAGATTATTTTTTATATAATCGCGGGCGGCCAGAATCTGCCCGGCTATTTCCCCGGCCCGCATATCGCGGATGTACCCCATGCGACCCGTGCTGCAGAAAGTACAGCCCATGCGGCATCCCACCTGGGAGGAGAGACATTGCGTAAGCTTGTCCTGGTCCGGGATAAGGACTGTTTCCACCAGGCAGCCGTCCTTGAGAAGCAGTAAAAATTTAACGGTTCCGTCCCGGCTGACTTGAACGGTATGGATTTCGGGAATATCCATGCTCCAATGCTCGGCCATTGTCCGGCGAAGATCCTTGCTCACATTGGTCATTTCACTGAAGTCCATAACCCCCTTTTCCCATAGCCAGGACCAGATCTGCCGGGCCCGGAAACGGGGTTCCCCCACGGACGACAACCAGCGGCAAAGTTCTTCATAGCCGATATCAAGTATATTAGTTATTGAAGCATCTCCTTATTTTTGTAATTGACGACAAAATCCACGGCATCCGGGACCGAGGTGACTTTTCCGGCGATCTGAGCCTGCAGCAGGGCCTCGCGCAACAGGCCGACAGCCGGACCGGGTTTTACTCCGGTAAATTCCATTATTTCATGTCCGTTCAAAAGCGGCTCGAGCATATCCTCTTCGATATCCGCCCGGTCAAGCATCTTAAGATTGTGATTGAATTCTGTATAGTTGCCGTCCCGGGCCTTGAGATCGGCCCGGACCATCTCTATCAGCCGCGGATATTCATCCAGGCTTTTGAAGCGCCTTATGCCCTTGTCCGTAAGCATAAAATGGAAACGCATATGGTGGCGAACCAGATGACAGATGAGATCGATCTCATTAGCTTCAAAACGCAGGGCGTTTAGAATCTTTCGGGTTACTTTGTTCCCGATCTGATGGTGCTGATAAAATGTCATTTTATCATCTTCCCAGGCTCCGGCGTAAAGTTTGCCTATGTCGTGAAACAAACAGGCCAGGGTGCCGTACCAGTCATAAGGAAGTTCTTCCGGGTAATAGCGCATGACCCGCAAGGTATGCTCCCAGACAGTTTCTTCGTCCTGGTCCTGATTTCTAATCTGCGTTATCCGGCTGAGTGCCGCCAGTTCCGGAATAAGTCCGTGCAGGATCATGCTGTCAAAAAGAAGCTGGACAAATTTATG
Organism: Thermodesulfobacteriota bacterium; assembly: GCA_051748085.1. Taxonomy (GTDB): domain Bacteria; phylum Desulfobacterota; class Desulfovibrionia; order Desulfovibrionales; family Desulfonatronovibrionaceae; genus CAYNNQ01. The sequence continues at coordinate 24,661 of JBNJHA010000015.1, read as the reverse complement.
CATGTTTTCGGCTTCGACTTTGCGCCATTCGTCCATAATATCCGTTATCGCCACGTAATCCAGGACTCTTTTGGCTCCGCGAACAATGGCCAGCCAGGAATTGGCCTCAATGGACAAGTGGTAGTTGGCCGCGAAGCGCATGGCCCGAATGGCCCGTAAATAGTCGCGTTTAAGCGTCTGGTCCGCCAGACCGGCAAAGGTGATTTCCTCGCTGTCCGGATCCTTGAACCCGTCATAGACATCCTCGGCCCGCGGCAGATAAGGACAGGCCTGATCCAGGGTAAGCTCTCCCTTCTGGGTTAGATCGCGGAGCATGCGCGGGGTCAATTTGGTCAAAGCGCTGTCTGTGTAGGATCCTTCGGTGACATCCGCCGGATAGAAATGGAAAGTTGTCCGGCCTTCAATCAATGTCCCCAATGCTCCCTCACTCCCGGGAGGGAGGGTATTCGGGAACAGCTTGCTCAAACCGTCCAGGTCCATTTCGGTGCAGATATCGACCACATTGTTTGTTTCGGTCGATATTTTTCTCTGCAAAGGGGCGTTGACAACATAAGCGTCCATTCCATTGCGCATGATTGTCTTGCATATGGATACGGCGTCTTTGATAGGCTGGGGCATGGATTTACTCCTTGATAAGCAATCCGCGAACACTTCAGATCGTTTTGCTTTAGTGCAAGGGATTTTGTTTTTTTCAGGCCGCCATTCGGAAATGGTTCTTTTCCGGTTTTAGCACGTTGTTTTTTGTAGATAATCGAGCTTGTATCGGGATATACCCGTATTAGTCAGTTCCCATCCGGAAATTTTTTAATTTCCGGATAAGAACCAGTTAGCCAAGTGTATCTGTTCACCAGATTTTCAGAGCTGGAAAACGGAAAAAACCCGGATATCGGCGTATACTATGCGTAAATCCGTATTTTCTCAAGAGCCGCAGACCGACCTCAGTTTTCCGCGCCATTCATCCCATGAATTCAGGCCATATTCTCCGGCCAGTTTGCTTACTTCCCGAACGAGTGAAAAAGAGCGGTCCGGAGAAATAAAATTGGCTGTCCCGACTTGTACGGCCGCGGCACCGACAAGCATGAATTCCAAAACGTCCCGGGCACAGGTTATTCCACCCATGCCGATCACGGGAATCGAGACCGCCAGACAGGTCTGGTGAGTCATCTTTAGGGCGACCGGTTTTATGGCCGGACCGGAAAGGCCTCCATAGATATTGGCCAGGGACGGCTTTTGGGTTTCTATGTCCACGGCCATTCCTCCCAGGGTATTGATCAAAGAGATTATATCCGCTCCCGCGTCCTGCACGGCCCGGGCGATAAGCGTTATATCGGCGACATTGGGGCTTAATTTGACGATGACCGGTTTTTCCCCGGCGGCTTTTTTGACCGTTTTTGTCACTTGTGCGGCAACAAGAGGGTCTTGTCCGAATTGGATGCCGCCCTCGCGAACATTCGGGCAGGATATGTTAACTTCCAGGGCGGCGATTTCTTCCCGCTCGGAAAGGATTGCGGCCAGGGCGGAAAATTCATCCATCTCCCGGGCGTAAAGATTGGCGATCACCGCGGTTTCACGCCAGGGCAGAAAAGGCAATTTGTCTTTTATAAAATTTTCCACGCCAATATTCTGCAGGCCGATGGCGTTGAGCATGCCGCAGGCGGTTTCCGTGATTCTGGGTACAGGATTGCCCCTTTTCGGCTTCAGGGAAACTCCCTTGGAAACGATCCCGCCAAGCTCGGACAAAAGTCCATACGGAGAAAATTCCAGGCCGTAGCCGAAAGTTCCGGATGCCGTGAGTATCGGATTTTTTAATCTGAGCCCGTTTAGTTCAACTGAAGTATCCATAGATTATATCCTGATATCGTTGACGGAAAAAACCGGTCCGTGCTTGCAGGTGGTCACATATTCCCCGTTTTTGTCTTCCTGGACGCATCCGAGGCAGGCGCCTACTCCGCAGGCCATTCTGTTTTCCAGAGAAACCCAGGCCTGTTGGGCATTTTCCCTGCATGTACGGTGCACAAAACGCAGAAAAGGAAGCGGTCCGCAAGCCAGAATCTTTTGTCCGGAGGATGATTTTACCCTGGCTTGGATCAGATCCTGGAAAGTTTTCAAATCCTTTTCCGTTTCCTGCTTGAATGTTGTTACCCGTGCCGTTTTCGGCAGTTCATGTATCGGAAAGCAGTCCAGTTCGGCCGTGTGACCGAAAACAAGGCTCACGCGCTCCGGATCGGCGTGATTTTTTATTAAACCGGTAAAAGGAGCGATACCCATTCCACCGGCAAGGATGAGCAGATTTTCCTCACCGCTTATATCAAATCCGTTTCCAAGCGGCCCCCATATTTTTATCCGCTCACCAATGCCTGAAGTTGAAAGCAGACGTGTGCCGCGGCCGGCGATCTGGAAAAATATGCGCAGGCCGGAATCCGCGTTTTCACATATTGAAAACGGCCTGGCCCATAACGGTTCCGTATTCCAGGATTCGGGACGGATCATTACAAACTGGCCGGTGCGGCAGGGCGCTGCAAATTTTTCAAGATAAAGGCTGAAAAATTGATCTTGGCCGTGCTCGATTATTTTTTTTACCGGCAGGTTCAGACATTCGGGTTGAGACATGGTTTTTCCCGGTTCGTTATGTGTTTGATTGCAGCCCGGAATCAGCCGGCGAAAAGGTTTTCGGCCATGCTTCGACCATTAGTCCCTCCTCCGGCCATGCGGGCCAGTTCTTCCCTGCTTTCGCGGCTATCCAGGTGGCGGCAGGTTGTCGTGGTTTCGTTGTCCGCTATATTCTTGCGCACCTGGAAATGGCTGTCAGCCAGTCCGGCCAATTGGGGCCAGTGAGTAATGAGTATGACCTGACGGCTTGCGGCCAGGTTGCGGATGTGCTTGCCCACTTTGGTTAATGTCTCTCCGCCTATGCCCGCGTCAACCTCGTCGAAAAGCAGGGTGGGCAGGTTTTGTTCCGAACGCAGGCCGACCAGGGCCAGAAGGAAACGGGAAAGTTCTCCGCCGGAGGCGATTTTATCCAGAGGCTGGGGACTCTGTCCCGGATTGGGCACCCACATTATACGCGGCCTTTGTTCTAATATTCCCGGATATATCTCTTCCGGAACAAAATCAAAGTGCAGAGCGATTTGTTCCGGAAATCCCAGTTGCCTGAGTGATTGTTCCATGGCCTCTTTCAAAGGGCCACAGGCATTTTGGCGGGCTGAATTTATCTGTCGAACAAGATCTTCAAGGACACTTTCCGCTTCCTGTCGTTCCCGCTCTATTTGTTTTAATTTCAGCCGGCCCTGATCGAGAAAGGAAAGATTGGCTTCGATTTCCTTTTCCAGATCAATGATCTGGTCCATGTTTCTTTTCAGCCTGCGTTTTAAACTGGAGAGTTCCCATAATCGGGATTCAATTTGCTCCAATTCGTGCATGCCTTCCTGGGCCGGACACGAACGCAGATGAGCCTCCAGGTCCTGAATATATTCTGTGAAGCCCTGCATCTGTTCGGCAAAAGGGGAAAAGGCTTCTTCTATATTGGCCATTTCATCCAGTTTTTTCTGCAGAGCCAGGGCGTTGTCCAGAACCGCACCGGAATGGATTAAATCCAGTGCCGTATTGACATTTTCAGTAAGCATGGCCCGGGATTTGATTGTTTTCTGCTTGTGCAGGAGATTGTCTTCTTCTCCGGGTTCAGGCCCGATTTTGTCTATTTCCTCTTTTTGATAAAGAAGGAAATCTTTTTTATCCGCGAGATCCTGAAGTTGTTCCTGCAAATCCTGTTTCTCCATATCCAGTGAGCGCAATTTTTCCAGATATTTTGTCTTTTCGCGCAAAAGTTCTTTACCATCCCAGAACAGGTCGATTATTCTTGTCTGGTAAGCGGGTTTCAGTAATTTCTGTTGTCCGTGCTGACTGGTGTGGATCAAGAGTTGTTCGCGAAGCCCGGCCAGTTTTGCTTGGGAACTGAGATCGTGATTAATGTAGCATCGGCTGCGCCCGGTTTGAGCCGATATTTCCCGGCGCAGGAATATTTCTTCCCGGCTGTCGTTTACGAATACGGCCTCAACAACGCTTTTATCGCTTCCAGGCCGGATCATCTCCGAGGATATTCTGGCCCCGAGAATAAAATCCAGAGCACGGAGAATAAAAGATTTGCCGGCACCAGATTCTCCGGTCAAGACATTCAGGCCGGAGTTGAATTCCAACTCCAGGTCGTCGATCAAGGCCATGTTTCTGATGCGCAATAATTCAAGCATGAATAACCTCGTCCAGCGCGGAATGCAGAAGACTCTTTTTGTCCAGGCGGCGCAAGCGGAGTAGAAAATGTTTTTCCTCCCCGGCCTTAAAAGCATTTTCCCGGGCCAGTATCAGTTCCTCAATACCTTCACGCAGGCGAAACGCTTTTAAATTGATTTGAGCCAGATCCATATTGTATTGCCATTTTTTCCGGGCATAAAGACTTAATTGGGAGATAGCCTGGAGAACAAAGGGCTCGGATCCCGGGACATTGTGCAGCAAGTTGCTAATATCCGGGAGCAGAATGCGCGGTTTTGAAATTTTGGACGCCAGCCATAAAAGGCATTCCAATGCGCTTTGGGGAAGGTGTACCCCGGGGTTGTAGAGAAAACCCGGGCGCATTTTTTCTCCGGCGGCGACAAGTTCCCGTACCCAGGCCCGGACCAGGGTTAACCTGTCGGGGATTGGACGGACCCGGCGTTCCCCGCTTTGAAGATAGCGAAAAAGAAAGAATTTGGCCAGTTCAAGGTTTTTTGCCTGCAGGGCGGCAAAGGAGCAGCCGACATTTAAAAGCAGATGAAAGTCAAATTGGTTTGTCCGGGCAAGCGGAACCAGATGCCGCAGGATATCCTTTTGGTCCCCGGCAGCGCTTTGTACCCGGAAGAACATGGTTTCCGGGATGTGGGGAAGAGTTTGTTCGATTCCGGCCGTGTACAGGGGATTGTTTTCGGCTCCGGTATTCTGGCCGAGCCACATTGAGGCCAGAAAGGTCCAGATATTTTTTTCGGGCTTATGTTTTTCCTTATGCACATCGTGGATCAGATCCGAAAGCCGTTTCGCTCTGTGCCGGGGCAGGTGTTCCCGGTGAATCCTGGACTGACCGGCGGCGGCGGTTACCCTGGCCTGTTCCGGATGACCGATTAAATGCGTGAGTATCTGCTTTAGTTCCAGTGCGTTTTCAAAAGTGATTATTTCCCGACCGGGTTCGAACAGTTCCCTGAGTCCGTCCCCCAGATTTTGGGATAGAACCAGGGCTCCACAGGAAGCGGATTCAAAGGTTCGGAAATTTACTTCACCGGAGATGGCTTCATTCGGGGCCATTCGGGTCTGTTTATATGTCTCCAGCATGGCCTTGAAAGGGATGTCGTTCTCGATATGGGCGGTAAAATAAGCCCGCAAAAACTCGATCATCCATCTGCGCGTCGGCCGAGTTTCGGTAATCCGGCCGACAAAGGAGATGTCGTGCTTGCGTCTGTGCCAGGGAATCCAATCCTGCTTGCTTCCGAACCAGGGCAGCCAGGCACAGTTTTTGATTCCGGCGCGCGTAATCCTGGGCAGCCATTCCTTTTGCGTGGTCAGAAAAAGGTCAAAATTGCGAGCGTAATATCTCTGCCAGTAGATATTCAAATGGGTGTCTATGGACCAGAATACCTTGGGGCAGGACATAAGTTCCAGATTTAAAAGCAGGATTCTCCGCCCCAGTATTTCCTGCTGGATTATGCATTCCGGAACAAAGTTCGCCTTGCGGCAAAGGGCCGAAACGTCCACCAGGGTTCCCTGAGGCGGTTTGCATTCCAGGACGTTATGTCCCTGAGTTTTTAATTGTTTGCTTAAGGAAAGGTTTAAGGCCAGGATATTCATGTTTTTTTGTTGACCCGCAAGAGCTTTGCCCGCGGGGCCTTTTTTAGTACCGATAATGATCCGGTTTGAATGGTCCGTTTACGGGCACTCCGAGATATTCGGCCTGTTTCCGGTTCAATTGCTCCAGTTTAACGCCCAGATTGCCCAGATGTAATTTGGCAACTTCCTCGTCCAGTTCCTTGGGCAGGACCATTACCTGGGGCGGATATTCGTTCTGGGCCAGATCAATCTGGGCCAGAACCTGATTGGTAAAGCTGTTGCTCATGACAAAGCTCGGATGCCCCGTGGCGCAGCCCAGGTTTACCAGGCGTCCTTCGGCCAGGACGATAATCGAGTTCCCGGATTCAAGGGTCCATTTGTGCACCTGTGGTTTTATTTCCAATTTGCTGCATTTAGGATTGTTTTCCAAATAGCTCATTTCAATTTCACTGTCGAAATGTCCGATGTTGCATATTATTGATTCATCTTTCATTTTTTCCATATGCCTGCCGCAGATTACATCGCAACAGCCCGTGGCGGTGACAAATATGTCCCCTGCAGATGCCGCTTCGTCCATAGTGACTACTTCATAGCCTTCCATCGCGGCCTGCAGGGCGCAGATGGGATCGATTTCCGTTATCAGAACCCGGGCCCCGAAGCCTCGCATGGACTGGGCGCAACCCTTGCCGACATCACCATAGCCGCAAATAACCACGATTTTGCCGGCGATCATTATATCCGTGGCTCTTTTTATCCCGTCGGCCAGGGATTCGCGGCAGCCGTACAGGTTGTCGAATTTGGATTTGGTGACCGAATCGTTGACATTAAAAGCCGGGAAAAGGAGTTCTCCGGTTTCCTGCATTTGGTATAGACGATGAACCCCTGTGGTGGTTTCCTCGGAAACTCCGCGGATATTCCGGGCTATCCCGGTCCATTTGCCAGGATTTTTTTCATAGGAGCTTTTTAAACGGTCCATGACGATCTGAAATTCCGGGTTGTCCTGTTTTTCGCGCAACAAATCGGGATCGGCTTCGATCCTGGCGCCCTGATGGACAAAAAGAGTGGCATCCCCGCCATCGTCGACAATAAGATGCGGTCCGGAACCATCCGGCCAGGTAAGGGCCTGCTCTGTACACCACCAGTATTCTTCCAGACTTTCACCTTTCCAGGCGAAGACGCTGGCCAGATTTTGTTCAACGACAGCGGCTGCGGCGTGATCCTGAGTGGAGAAGATATTGCAGGAAGCCCAGCGGATATCCGCTCCGAGCGCGTGCAGGGTCTTGATGAGCATCGCGGTCTGAATGGTCATGTGCAGGCTTCCGGTGACCCGGAACCCGGAAAGCGGTTTTTGCGGGGCATATTTCTTTTGCGTGGCCACAAGTCCGGGCATTTCTTTTTCCGAAAGTTCCATTTCGGTTTTGCCCCATGCGGCAAGAGACGGGTCGGCTATTTTGTGTTTGAGTTGTGGATCAAGTTCAATGGGCATTATGTTCCTCCAGAAGGTATGTGTTTTATTAGTTTTTTATTGTCCAAAATGATGTATGCCGATTTTGGTCCGGGAATTTTAACATTCCGGGTATCTGTTCAGCAAATATACGCAAAAAAATCCCTTGAACTTTTTTGCGTGGGCTGAATAGTTACAATTCTCGGACGCAAACCAAACCGGGTCACTTCATATATAAAAGCCGGGCACAGCTTGACAGACAACGGCGAGAAAGACAAGTGTCAGGAGCCTGTGGCGCCAAATTGATCCTTTTGCAAAGACATTGACATTGTCCCGGCCCGGCCTTTAAAATTTTCAAAGGACGGGGTGGTGGATTTTATCCAAAATATTCACATAAAAAATCAGGTGATTTTTTATGTGCTGTAAGCAGTTACGTTTTGGGGACATAAATCAGAGTAACGAGGCGGTAAATCAGGAAAATGTGCGCAAAACGCAGTATGCAGCCAGACGATATCGGCTCGTTTATCCGCGGATACCTGCAACGCATGGACAAGGATGATATTAACGCTCAACTTGTTCGCATGTGGTCCTCCTGGGAAGAGGTTCTTGGCCCGGAAATGGCCGATATGCTTAAACCTCTCGGGCACAAGAAAAGTTTGCTCATACTTGGCTGCGAAGATTCTCTGGTAATGCAGGAAATGAATTATTTTGAAAATCAGATTCTGGCCCATGTAAATACTTTTTTGGGGCTGGAATACTTTGACAAAGTACGTCTTGAACTGCTACAGAACCGAACCCCGCTTGATCATATTCGTCCCGGACTGGACGCTAGACGCCATTTGCCGGAACATCCCGGAAAGCTGGGGGGCTTGCTCGGAAAGTTTGCAAAAGACTCTCCGGTAAACCGTTGTTATCAGAAATATGTTGCCTATTTCAGGATGCGTGATAGATAAGTTTTTTAGGAGGATTAAAAATGTCTGAAGAATTGAATCTGGATTTGAAAAAACCGTTGGATAAGATGACCGCCAAGGAGCTCCGCCAATTGGCCATGGAAAAGATTCCCCAAATTACCGGGGCATCGGGCATGGATAAGGAACAATTGGTCAAGGCCATCAAAGAGGCTCTGGGCATTGAAGTGGCCGAAGACGGTGTATCGCCCTACAAGGGCCAGATTTTGAGTATGAAGAATGAAATTAACAAGCTGCGTGGGGAGAAGTCGGCGACGGATAAAAAGGAAAAGCAGAAACGCAAGGCCTTGCGCCGCAAGATTCATATCCTGAAAAAAAGGACCCGTCGTTTGGCTGACGCCTAGAGGCTTTTGAACATTAAACGTCCTAAAACCCCTGTAGATTGAGTTTTTGATCTGCAGGGGTTTTTTCGTGTCATGCGACTGTAACGCCCGGAAATAAAAAAGTTCATGTATCCGTCCGCTAATTTTTTTGAATTTACAGATAAGAATTTGGACTCTTCGAGGGAATGCATGGATTTTTGCGAGCTATTCTCTTGATCCTTTTGCTGCCGAACTTTCGGTTCTGTATTTTCTAAGCCCCGCCAAGGGGGGATGCTTGCCCCCCCTCGGCTTCGCTGGTTCCAGGGGAAGGCAGTTTTTGTTGTCGGCAATGCCCATTGGTTTGAAAACCTGTGTTTGTGTTCCGTCCCGCGGTCCGCTTTCCCCCTTTTGGCGAGGGCAAGACAATGTGCGAACTTTTCGTTAGGAAAACATCAGGTAGGGAACACTCGAATAAAGTCTGCACATCATATCGAGAATCCAAATTAATTCTGGTCGGAAAAAAATTAAAATTTACTTGAATTCATGTTCCAAGTATGTAAGGAATACTTCGCAGGTGTAAAAGTGCCTGGTTGTCTGTTTATAATTTATTTACGCGGGGCAAGGGGAAATATAATGGTATACAGATGGTTGTTTATTATCATTTGCGTGTCAGTGCTCGCGTCGGGGTGGTCTTTGACCGCCCGGGCCCAGGGAGATTATGTGGGTACGGAATCCTGTGCCGGCTGCCATAATCACGAGTACAGTAATTTTATGGAATTTTCTGAAAAACCCCATACCTGGGATCACATCATGAAAATGAAGCCGAAACTGGCGGAAGCAGAATTTGATGAGTGCCTGGAATGTCACACGACCGGATATGGCCGGGGGGGCTTTGTTTCCTACGAAGAGACCCCGGAACTGGCGGATGTCGGTTGCGAGACCTGTCACGGTCCGGGCCGGGAGCATGTGGAGAGCGGAGGAGATCCAATGCTGATCAAGGCCAGGGTGTCTCAGGATGATTGCCAGAGCTGCCATAATGAAGAGCGGGTAAATGATTTCAATTTTAAGCCCCTGATCTACGGCGGCGTCCACTAAGGAGGGATCATGTTCAGACTTTTCAGCCAAAAGCTTAGTTATAAGACCGCCCTTCTGGTCAGTATCGTCAGTGTTTTTGTTTTTGCCATAATCATCGCGGTAATGGCCATTCTGCAAAAGGACATGATGACCGAGCAGTTGGAAAAGGATATGACCCAATTTTCCCAGACTTTGTATATTTCAATTGAAAGGCCGATGATAGTCGGAGACGATGAAGGCACCCGGCATGAGTTCAAAAGACTGGGTGACAGCTTTCCGGGCGTCTCCATTTATCTGACCGACTATAAGGGCAACATAACTTATACTACTCAGGAAAAGGCGGGGCGCAAGGATATCGGCAGCGTGCTGAACAATGGCCAGATCGAGGACATAGCCCGGTCGGCATTGGAAAAGAAAACGGAGCGGGGCGCTTTGGCGAGCATGGGCGGCAAGGACGTTTTCGTCCGGGTTACCTCCATTGAAAACGCTCAATCCTGCCGCCATTGCCATGGTGCTTCCCATGATATTCTGGGAGAACTGATTGTCGTCCAGGATGTCAGTGATTCTGTGGGCCGCATGCATGCCCAGATTTATACAATTGGCGGAATTTGTGCCGGGGCCCTGGTCCTGCTGGTGATCGCTTTGAATCTGTTTTTCCGCCGCGGGGTGATCGGGCCGATAACCCATCTTTCCGAGGCCAGCGATGAGGTCATGCACGGTGATTTCAGCGCTGATTTCCATGTTAAAAACAACGATGAACTGGGTAAGCTGGCGGACAATCTGGACAAGATGATCGGGCAGTTGAAGCAGGAGTTGGGCTTTTCCAAGGGTATCCTGCGCGGTATGCCCCTGCCTTTCTTTGTCTGCGACACGGAGGAGAAAATAACTTCGACCAACAAGGCCATGCTTGATCTTCTCGGTCTGGACGGCGGTATCGAGGATTACAAAGGCTGGCAGGTGAGCAAATTCATTCTCAATCAGAGTGATGTGCAGACTTTTGCTTCCGATGTTCTCAAAAGCGGAGAAGCGGTCTATGGCCAGCAGAAGACTCTTGAGACCAGAGGCGGGGAGCAGAGGGAAGTGCAGTCCGAAATAGCGCCCTTAAGGGATCTGGACGGCAAGATGCTCGGGGCTTTCGTGGTCATGACCGATCTTACGGAAATCAAGGAACAGCAGAAGAGGATCGAGGTCCAGAACGAAATGATCGCCAAGGCCGCGGAAGAGGCCAATGAAGTTTCCATGCAGGTTTCCTCGGCGGCCGAGGAACTTTCTTCACAAATCGAGGAAGCGACCAAGGGAACGGAAAGTCAGCGTTCGATGACCGCGGACGCGGCAACCGCCATGGAGCAGATGAACGCAACCGTACTGGAAGTGGCCAAGAATGCTTCGGAATCCGCGGAAATGGCCGAGGGCACGAAGGAAAAGGCCGAGGAAGGCTCCCGCGTAGTTCAGGAAGCGATTTCCATAATAAATCAGGTTTCGGAACAGGCCAGTGAACTGGCTTCAAATATGAAGAACCTGGAAAGTCAGGCCGAAGGTATCGGAAATATCATAACCACGATCGAAGACATAGCCGACCAGACCAATCTTCTGGCTTTGAACGCGGCCATTGAAGCAGCGCGGGCCGGGGAGGCCGGACGCGGTTTCGCGGTTGTGGCCGACGAAGTGCGCAAGCTGGCGGAAAAGACCATGGGGGCGACCAAGGAAGTCGCGACTTACGTGGGCAGTATTCAGGAAAGTGCGCAAAAGAATATGCAGAATACGGACAAGACTGTTCAGTTTATTGAGCAGGGTACGGAAAAGAGTAATAATTCGGGGGCAGTATTTAATGAGATAGTCGCTATGGTTGAAAAGACTTCGGATCAGGTGCGTAATATCGCTACTGCTTCAGAAGAGCAGTCGGCCGCTTCCGAGCAGATTAACCAGTCAACCGACCAGATAAACCGCATCGCCGCCGAGATATCCGATTCCATGTCTCAGAGCGCCGAAGCCATAGATATTCTGGCCAATCTGGCCTCGAAACTTAAGAAAATAATAGAGGATATGCAGAGTTAGCGGATTTGTATCTGTTCAGTAATTTTTTTGCGTGTACTGAATAGTTACGCGGATTCAAACTCCCGGCAATAAGATATTAAAAAGGCGGCTGCATATGCAGCCGCCTTTTTAAGACTAATCATTTAATTTTGTTGTCAATATATCTGAACTCCGCCGCCTTGCGGTTTTTTCTCCGGGGCTTTTTCCAATTCCATTTTCTGGGTGTTCAGTTTCCGGGCATCCCGGATTTTTGAACCGATACGCACTTTCCCGTCAAGATAAATATCATCATCGCCGAAACGGCAGGCCTTTTTATAATAGTCCTGGGCCAGGAGATAGTCCTGCAATGTTCCACTGGCTTCGTGCGCGACCCCGAGATTGTACAGAGCGGGAGCGGATTGCGGATTTTTGTCCACGGCCATCTTCCAGAACTCCATGGCCCCGCTCCAATCTCCCTTTTCCGCGTGCTCAACTCCTTTATCCACCAACTCTCCGCCTCCGAAATAGCCTCCTGAACTGCCTTTGGCCAATTCCACTTCCATCGTGTATCGGGTCGGCGCTATTTTGGCTACCAGTTTGCTGGCAACCTCACGCGCAAGCAGGTTTAACGTGGCGTCTTTCGTGGGCAGGTCACTGATATTTTTTGATTTATGGGAAGAGAAAAGTGAGTTGTTTTGTTTCCCCCCATATTTTTGCCTGAAAGTCTTGGTCACTTTTTTCGTGGCCAGTATTTTTCTCGTATTCAAATCAATGGCCTTCATGGAAGTGCTCAAAGAGGCGGTACGCAGCATATAGGGGACCGGTTTGAGCACTGTACGCATGATTTCCTCTTCCGCAATATATTCTTTCCCGCTGAAGATGTCCTTGCGCTTAACTTTGCGGTAGCGGCCGGTCCCTTCCTGCATCTGAACCTGGTCTGTCCCGCGCACATCATCTATTTGGGTCGTCACATAGGCGGTTACGGCGGCATCGGCCTGAATCTGACTGAATTCGGGAACATTTCTCGGATCATCTATTTGTTCCCATTGAACCTTGTCCAGGGCGTCATTCTGGCTTAAATCAAGCAGGGAAAAATGCTGGACTTCGTTCAGTTTGTGGTAAAAATCGCTGCGGACTGCTTCGGCCTTATTGCCTTTGAAAGGCAGGATGGCCAGGGTGCGGACTCCGGGCATACTTACCTCGGCCGGTTTTACCGCCTGGATTTTGGTTTTTGGGGCGCATGCAGTCAGAATGCTCAGGCCGGAGAAAAGGACAGTCAGAACCAGGCAGTGCAAAAGGGTGTTCCTTTTTAAGGTCATGATCGGCTCCTATTGAATATTGATGTTTGCTTCGGAAAAGGGATTGTCGGTTCCGGCTTTGAACAGCAGAAACCGGTTACCCTTGGCCTGTTGTGTCTTGAAAGCTATCCCTCTTTGCTGCAATCCGGTGTGCAGGTGACGTTGAAAATCAAATTTCTTGCCCTTGTAGTTGACATCCAGCTGAAAGTTGCCGGGTGACTGCTGTCGGACATACTTGTCCTTGAATCCGGGTATCAATTCTATTACTCCGACAATGGAATAGATTTCGTTTTCGCTGAAATTGCGCAGCCAGACATCAAAGCGGGCTCCCCGGTTCAAAGCGCGGTTGTTATAGGCGACAACATCTCCGATAAGCGCTTCACTCACGGCCTTGCCCACCGCGTCGGCCCCCTTTGCGGCCATCATGTTTTCATAATAGTCGCCCTGGATTTTTTTGGTCCGCACATAGAGATCTCCGTGTTTCTGGGCGATAAGATCGGCAGTCGCCGGAGCGACCGCGCGCAGATCAACCTCGACGGTAAGGCCTCCGAAGTATTTGCTGCTTCCGCCTCTTTTGGCACCGACATGGACGTCATAGACCAGAAGAAGGTCGGCGCGGTATTTGAGGGCCAGGGCGGAGAGATCGTCCATGTCAATGTCGATGCGTCCGGCCTGTTCGATTTCATTATAGACATTGTTCACGAACATGCGGTCCAGGACCACGAACCCCTTGCGGGCAAAGACCCCGTTTATGGCCTGTTCCGCGGAACGTACCGCCCGGGAATGGCGGTGCGCACTTGAAGAAGTCTGCGCGACATACACGCTCATAAAACGGGGATTGCCCTGTAATTGCGCGGAGCCCGGGGCATCACCCTGATTCTGGCTGTTAAATCCTGTCTGCTGCGCCGAGGCCGGAACGGCGAAAAGAGCGAGCCCGAGGCAGGCGGCGGCCAGAACAAATAATTTATTCATTATATTTCTCCCATACACCGAGTGAAATGATTTTTTTCCGGAACGGTCAGTTTATATTGATGTTGGCCTCGTTAAAGGGATTGTCCGTGCCCTTTTTAAAAAACAGGAATCTGTTGCCCTTGGCCTGCTGGGTCTGAAAGGGTATGTTCTTTGCTTTGAGTCCCTGATGCAGGCTGCGCTGAAAATTGAATTTTTTGCCCTGAAAATTGACGTCGAGTTGAAAGTTCCCGGGTGCCTGTTGCCGTACATTAAGGTCTTTCACACCATTTATGTTTTCGAGTACGCTGTATATGGTATATATTTCCGACTCGGAAAAATTGCGGAACCAGATATCAAAACGGGCACCGCTGTGTATCTGACGTTCGAAGTAGGCAACAGCGTCTCCGACCAGACTTTCCGCCACAGCCTTGCCCACCTTGTCCGCGGCCTTGGCGGCCATCATGTTTTCATAGTAGTCGCCCTGGATTTTTTTGGTCCGCACATAGAGATCGCCGTGTTTCTGGGCAAGCAGATCGGCGGTAGCCGGGGCAACCGCGCGCAGGTCCACTTCGACCATGACCCCGCCGAAGTGCTGGCTGTTTCCGCCTCTTTTGGCCCCGACATGGACATCATAGACCAGAAGGAGATCGGCGCGGTATTTGAGGGCCAGGGCGGAGAGATCGTCCATATCGATGTCGATGCGTCCGGCCTGTTCGATTTCATTGTAGACGTTATCCACGAACATGCGGTCCAGGACCACGAATCCCTTGCGGACAAAGACTCCGTTTATGGCCTGTTCCGCGGAACGCACCGCGCGGGAATGGCGATGTGAACTGGAGGAAGTCTGCGGGATATACACGGCCATGAACCTGGGGTTGCCTATTTGCTGCCGCAGGATGCCCAATGCCCGGAGGTCGTCCTTGATATTCGCTGTGGAAACCACGGCCTGGATGGTTGCGGTGAACATGTTTCCATCCGGTGACGGGCCCTCGGCCAGCACGTCGTATTTTTTTACATAACCCGAGGCTTGGGAATAGATCTTGTCCGAGATGACCTGATAATTTTCTACCGCGGTTTTGGAATCGATCAATGTGCCCACCCCTTTTTCCACGGCTGCCCGCAGGGCCTGCTGCAAGGCCTGTTGCCGGGCCTGCGACTGATTGTCCGTTAGCGGCGCGGTTCCGACCACTGTTACCTGTTCATCCGCTCGGGCCAGTCCTCCTAGACAGAATGCGGATAAAAGTATGACCAGACAGAATGACTTTAGACTGGTACGCATGACATGCCTCCTGATATAGTTTTTTATAAATAATACGCAAAAATAATTTGCAGGACAAGCAAATTATTGAATGCAATATGCGAAAAAATAAATTATGCGGGTCGTCAGACGATAGGGGCGGGAAATAAAGCCGGGGTGGGTCAGTAACGCGGATCAGAAATAACGCATGGAGGTTTTTTTCAGTTCCCGGATGCTGGCCAGTATTTCATACTGCCCGACTCCGGTCTGCTGCTGGAGCTCGCGTATAACATCAAGGCAGGCGTTTTTGTGCTGCCCGTGAATCATGGTATATAGATTATAAGGCCAATCCAGGCAGTTACGGCGCTGATAGCAATGAGTCACTTCCGGGCGTTCGGCCATGATCAGGCCCACTTTTTCGATGTTCTGGTCTTGTTCCACGAACCAGGCGACCATGGCGTTATGGCCGTAGCCGGCCTGCTGGTGCCGGAGGGTTGCTCCGAAACGGCGGATGTATCCATTGTCTTTTAAAGTTTGCAGCAGATTCAGGACTTTTTCTTCGCGAACTCCGATCCGTTTCGCAATCCGGGCGAAAGGAGCGGCTGAATCCGGTAAGGTACCTTGAACTATATTCAGGATTTCTTTTTCCTGGGCATCAAATTGCGGAATATTATCTTCAGTATAAAGCATGCGAAGTATTTTAGCCCGGGATTCGTTTTGCCGCAAGAACAAAATTTTCAAATTTTTTGACCTTCTCCGGAACCGTTGACAAAAAGTGCTCTGTCAGCTTGAAATAACGAAGTTGACGCCTTGTCCCAGGCATTCTATCCTGGTGTCCGGTTTGGAAACCAGATATTTCTAAAATCGGCTATTTGTTTTTGTTCACCAAATTTTTGCGAGCGTATCCAAGCATGGACCGGGAGGAGTGATGAGTAAGATTGCCGTTTTCGGAGGAGGGAGTTGGGGAACCACTCTGGCGAATATGTTGGCGGAAAAGGGTGAAAATGTTCATCTCTGGGTTCGGGAAAGCGACCTGGCCGAAGAGATGATTGAAAAAAGAGAGAATTCAAGGTTTCTGCCCGGCATTTCCCTGCATTCCGCTTTGCAGATAAGCCCGCAATTGCCGGAGGTTATGAGCGGTGCCGAGGTCTTTTTGCTGGTCGTGCCCTGCCAGTTCATGCGCCATGTCCTTAAAAGCGTAGCGCAAGAATTTCCGTTGAATCCGGTCATTGTCTGTGCCAGCAAAGGCATTGAACAGACGACAATGAGCCCGATGTCCAAAGTGGTGGATGAATGTCTGGGCAATAAGAATCCCAGGTACGCGGTTCTTTCCGGGCCGTCCTTCGCTGCCGAAGTCAGCCGGCGTTTGCCGACCGCCGTGTCCCTGGGATGCTTTGATCGCAAACTGGGCGCGGGTTTGCAGAAAATTCTTTCGAGTGATTTTTTCCGCGTGTATGCAAATGATGATTATCACGGAGTTGAACTTGGCGGAGCATTGAAGAATGTTATGGCCATTGCCGCCGGCATTGCGGATGGGCTTGATTTCGGTCACGATGCCCGGGCCGCGCTTATTACCCGCGGGCTGGCCGAAATGAGCCGTCTTGGAGAAGCATTGGGCGCTAAATCACAGACTTATATGGGGCTTGCCGGCATGGGCGATCTGGTCCTGACCTGCACCGGAGATCTGAGCCGCAATCGGCAGGTAGGTCTGAAGATCGGGCGGGGAATGAAACTGCGGGAAATACTGGATGAAATGAATATGGTCGCCGAGGGGGTCAAAACGACCGAAGCGGTCTGTGCTCTGGGACGGGAAAAAGATATTGATCTGCCTATTTCCAACCAGGTCCGGGAGGTCCTTTTCGAGGATAAATCGCCGGAAAAAGCTGTCCGAGAACTCATGTCCCGTACGCTTAAAAGTGAATAAATGATGGTTGTTCAGACATAACGTGGCCATGAATCTGCTCAAACGCATTTTTTTTAAATTGCTGTGGCTCGCGGCTGTATTTTTGGGCATTACCGTGCTCAGCTTCTGGGTTATTCATCTTGCCCCGGGTTCGCCGACCGATATGCAGACCACAATGAATCCGATGGCCGGAGCTGCGGCCAGGGCCAGGCTGGAAAAGATTTACGGTCTGGACAAGCCTGTTTACGTGCAATACGCAAACTGGCTGAAGAGGGTTGTCCGTCTTGATTTCGGACGTTCCATGAGCGGGGATCACCGCCCGGTCTGGGACAAGATAAAAGAACGCCTGCCCCTTACTTTGTCCATAAATTTTTTGTCCATGTTTCTTATATTGGGTCTGAGCATACCCATTGGCGTTTATTCCGCGTTATATCAGGATTCGTGGTTTGATAAAGGGATGACGGTACTCGTTTTTATCGGCTTCGCCGTGCCCGGGTTCTGGCTGGCTCTTTTGCTCATGCTCTGGTTGGGTATATATTTTCCGGTATTCCCTGTGTCCGGGCTTACTTCGCTTGGTTTTGAACAAATGGGGATGTGGGGGAAGATATGGGATCTGGCCCGGCATCTGGCCCTGCCGGTTTTTGTGTTTACCATAACCGGACTGGCCGGGATGTCCAGGTATATGCGGACTTCAATGCTTGAAGTCCTGCGTCAGGATTATATCCTTACCGCCCGGGCCAAGGGGCTGCCCATGCGGGTGGTTGTTTTCCGGCATGCACTGAAAAATGCTCTTTTGCCGGTTATTACCATACTCGGATTGTCTGTTCCGGCTCTTATCGGCGGGAGCGTGATAATTGAATCTATTTTTGCCCTGCCCGGCCTGGGGCAATTATTTTACAAGGCGGTCATGGCCCGTGACTATCCCCTGGTGATGGGCAATCTGGTGCTTGGTGCGTTTCTTACCCTGGCCGGCAATCTGCTGGCTGATTTTGCCTACTCCATCGCCGATCCCAGAATAAGAATGAAAGGCAGAGACTGACGGATATGCTCAAGAGCAAATATATCTTGTTTTTTTGCGGCGTGCTGATCGTGGTCGGGATGAGTCTCGGAGCAATTCTGGCGCCGGTTTTGACTCCTTATGATCCCGGGGCCATAAATGTTGATTCCCTGCTTGAATCTCCTTCGTCCGCGCACCTGCTTGGAACTGACGCCCTGGGTCGGGATGTGTTTTCCCGCATGCTTTACGGCGCGCGGATTTCCTTGTGGGTCGGATTTATAGCCGTTGGAATTTCTTCGGCGGTGGGCATATTTTTCGGTCTTTTGGCCGGATATTTCGGCGGGATTGTGGACGAAATCATCATGCGTTTTGTAGATATAATGCTTTGTTTTCCGGCTTTTTTTCTTATTCTGGCGGTGATCGCCTTTCTGGAACCCAGTCTGAACAACATCATGATAGTCATTGGGCTGACTTCCTGGATGGGCGTGGCCCGCCTGGTCCGGGCCGAAACCCTGTCCCTGCGCGAGCGTGAATTTGTTCAGGCCGCACGATTGTGCGGTTCCGGACTGTGGCGGATTCTGTTTGTTCATGTCCTGCCGAACGCCATGCCCCCGGTGCTGGTCTCGGCCACCCTCGGGGTTGCCGCGGCCATATTGACCGAATCGGCTCTGAGCTTTCTGGGCCTGGGGGTGCAGCCGCCGACACCGAGCTGGGGAAATATGCTCATGGAAGGCAAAAATGTCCTGGAAATAGCGCCCTGGCTGTCAGTGTTTCCCGGTTTGAGTATTTTGATTACGGTGTTGGGGTATAATCTTCTTGGAGAGAGTCTGCGGGACATTCTGGATCCCCGGCTTAAAAACTAGGATGTTCTCTATCCGGAAAATATCTCCAGCCAGTGATAAACCGTTTTGCCCCCCGGTTTTGTAGCTTCCAGCTGCAAGACGCAGCCGCTGCATTCGGTTATTACCGCTTCGGCTGAAGCCGCGCCGGCCTGGTTCCAGAAATTTTCGTTCACCTTAAGGCAGGAATTTTTGTCCTCCAGGAGCATTGAGCCTCCGAGTCCGCAGCAGGCGTACCGGCTCAGATGGACTTCGTTTTTTACGGTCTTCATGCTTGCGCGCAAGGAAAATTCCGTGTCCGGTGCATGGCAGGGCAGATGCCAGAAGATTCTTTCCGGCGAAGGCCCCGAAGCTTCTACTCGCGTCCCGTGCATCAGGTCCGGCATGTAATCTATGCTGTTTAAAAAGGCGGAGCAAATCTTTGCGTCTTCTTCCGGCCCCGGATTTCGGGCCAGCTTCAGACCTTGATGACAGGTGGCGCAAAAGGTGACGATCCGTGGGCGCCCCAGGTCGTTCCAGAGCGCAATGTTTTTTTGCATGCATTTCCGGGCCGCGTCTCTCGCTCCCGCGCTGAAAAGCGAATATCCGCAGCAACTCCAGTTGGGCCGGGTCCGGATTTCGGCACCGCGATTCCCGAGGAGCGTTGCGGCTGTTTCCTCGAGCCAGGTCCAGGAATATGTCGTCAGGCACCCCGGAAACAATACGCAGGTTGTTCCCTCAAGCGCGTTGTCCGGGACTGCATTTAGAAACGGCTCCGGACGCGGTCTTGAAACCGCGCGGACATAAGGCCGGGCCGTTTCCGGGAGGCATTTCGCATTTTCGGCCCTGGACATGAACGGAAGCAGGACCGGAAGGCTTTTGTTCGCCTTCTGCCATACAAATTTCTGCCAGGAAGGGGTAGCGGATTTAACCCGGGAGATAATCTCCGGCATGTCCAGATCCTGCGGGCAGGCCTTTTTGCATCTGCCGCAGGAAAGACACAGTCCGGCAAGTCTTTCCGCCTTCCGGGGCATTGACTCCCGCCGGACCAGATCGCGCAGGAAAAGTCCCTTGGCCCGAGGGCTGAGCTCCTCCCGGTTTTCAGCCCCGAACAGGGGACAGACCTGAAGGCAGCGTCCGCACAGGACGCATTCGTTGAATTCGGGCAGATTTATTTTCATGTGCTCTTCGACGGAATGCATGGTTTTTTGAGAATTATTCTCCTGATCCTTTTGATGCCGAACTTTCGGTTCGGTGTTTTCTAAGCCCTGCCAAAGGGGGATGCTTGCCTCCTTCGGCCTCGCTGGTTCCAAAGGAAGGCAGTCTTTGTTACCGTTAATGTGTTTCCATCCGGAAATGGCCCTTTTCCATTTTAACGGCGTCAATTTACGTAATTATTCGATCACGTATTAGGATACGCTCGCTCATAATTACTTAATTTCCTTGTTAAACAGGAAAAAATCTCATTTCCGAATTGGAAACGTGATATTTCTAAATCCGGAAATTTTTAAATTTCCGGATAAGAACTAATGTACATTTAAAATTCCACACGCAACGTCGAGGAAACTTTTCATTTCCATGTGCTTGTCTGCGGTTTATAAAACGCGAACCCTGTGGAGCCGCAAGCTGTATTATGGACAACGGTATTTCTTTGGCGTATATTTTGTGTTCGGATATCTGTACAGCAAATTTGCGAAAAAAATCCGGTGAACTTTTTAATACAGAGAATAATTACGTTTTTGGAAACATTGCCCGCAAAACCCGAAAGGAAGCGGCGAACGAGTCATGCGCCAGTTAAGCGACCCTAATAAGGTTCAGGAATATTGTCTACACGAGCGGTCGGTTGGGAAAAAAATCGGCCTGGTCCCGACCATGGGCTGCTTTCATCAGGGGCATCTAAGTCTTATGAGCTGGGCCGCCGAGCATTGTGATATGTTAATTGTCTCCCTTTTCGTCAATCCCGCCCAATTCGGTCCCGAAGAGGATCTGGATTCCTATCCGCGTACCCTGGAAAAGGACCGGGAGCTGGCCCAGGAGCAGGGAGTGGACATTTTGTTCGTTCCGGACGAAGGGCTTATGTATCCTCCAGGTTACGATACCTGGGTGCATGTCCCCGGCGTGAGCGCCGATCTTTGCGGTGCAAGCAGGCCCGGGCATTTTCGGGGAGTGGGCACAGTTGTATGCAAGCTTTTGAATATTTGCCGGCCGCATCTGGCCGTTTTCGGCCAAAAGGACTGGCAGCAGCTGGCGGTCATCAAACGGATGGCCGCGGATCTGAACATCCCGACAAAAATTGTCGGGCATCCTGTTGTCCGCGAAACGGACGGGCTGGCCATGAGTTCGCGTAATACATATTTAACCCCCGGAGAAAGACAGCAGGCGGCTCAGATTTACGCCGGTCTGAGGCAGGTACAGGAAATGTTTGAAGGGGGAGAGAGACGGTGCGGCGAACTCGTGGCCTGTTTTAGCCGTCATGTAAAACGGAAGATGCCGGATGCCCGAATGGACTATGCCAAGGTTGTGGATCCGGAGAGCGCTGCCGAACTGGATGAGATCAACGGATCCGGGCTGTTAGCGGTCGCCGTTTACCTGGGCAGGGCAAGACTCATAGATAATATGCTTTTCGAGGAGAATAGATAAAGATGTACAGATATTTTTTACAGGGCAAGATTCACAGGGCAACGATTACCGAGGCGGATATAGAGTACGAAGGCAGCATTTCAATCTGCCCGGATCTGCTGCACGCGGCAGGCATTCTCGAATATGAACGGGTGGACGTGTATAACGTTGATAACGGTGAGCGTTTGACCACCTACGCCATTTGCGGCCGGGAAAGGCAGATATGTCTGAACGGGGCGGCCGCGCATAAGGGCAAGCCCGGACAGAAAGTGATCATA
Organism: Thermodesulfobacteriota bacterium; assembly: GCA_051748085.1. GTDB lineage: Bacteria > Desulfobacterota > Desulfovibrionia > Desulfovibrionales > Desulfonatronovibrionaceae > CAYNNQ01. The sequence goes on along the minus strand of JBNJHA010000015.1, from coordinate 2,915 downwards.
GCCGCTTATAATTGTTTGTCCGAGGAAGAAATTCCCGTTCATCGCCCCAGAAAAGTTTTTGTGGATGATAATAATGTCAAAGTTCGGGTGTGCCGTGGCTGATTGGGGGAAAAGGCTGCTTAAGGGCATAAAAAAAGAGCTCAAGGCCAATCTTCTTGCCGGACTTCTGTTTTTGACCCCGGTTGCGGCCACTTTTTATTTTTTGAAATTTTCCATTCAATGGCTGGACAGAATTCTTTTGATTATTCCCGATCCGTATCGGCCGGAGAATTTGTTGCCTTTCGCGGTCCCCGGCATCGGGGTCATTGTGCTTATAATTGTTTTGTTTGTAACCGGATTGCTGGTCCGCAACTATCTGGGGCGGCAGCTTGTCGGCTTTTGGGATAAAATCATCAGCCGGATACCGGTGGTCAGCAAGTTTTACGTTTCGGTAAAACAGCTTATCGAAACGGTGTTTCACGGTACGGGCAAGGATTTTAAACGGGTGGTTCTTGTTGAATTTCCGCGTTCCGGAGCGTATTCAATTGCATATGTAACCGGTGTGGCCATGGGCGAAATCCAGGACAAAACGGAAAAACGCATGCTGAATCTGTACGTTCCGACCACACCGAATCCGACTTCGGGCTATTATCTTATAGTTCCCGAGGATGAGGTCGTGCCGCTGGATATGGGAGTGGAAGATTCTTTTAAACTATTAATATCCGGAGGAATTATAAATCCGGAAAGCAAACAGGCGGGGGGATATGATGATCGCCACAAATAAACGCTATTATTTTACGTCCGAGTCGGTCACCGAAGGACATCCGGACAAGGTCGCCGATCAGATTTCGGACGCGGTTTTGGACACCATTCTGGATCAGGACACCAGCGGCCGGGTGGCCTGCGAGACATTGGTCACGACCGGCCTGGCTTTTATTGCCGGGGAAATTACAACATCGGCGTATGCCGATTTCCCGCAGATTGTCCGGGATACGGTCCGCGAAATAGGATACAACAGCTCGGACATGGGATTTGACTGGGAAACATGCGCGGTCGTTTCCTCCATTGACAAGCAGTCTCCGGATATATCCATGGGCGTGGACCGCAAAAAGCCGGAGGAACAGGGGGCCGGAGACCAGGGTATGATGTTCGGGTTCGCTATCAATGAAACCAAAACCCTGCTGCCCGCTCCCATTTACTATTCGCATAAACTTTCCCGCCGCCTTGCCTATGTGCGGAAAAACGGCATTCTTGATTTTCTGCGTCCGGACGGAAAAACCGAGGTTTCCATTGAATACATGGACGGCAAGCCGCAGAGGGTGGATAATGTCGTGGTCGCCTGTCAGCACAATGAGAATATATCCTATGTTGACTTGTGCGACGCGGTTAAGGAGCATGTCATTTACAATGTGCTGCCCGCAGACATGGTAGACAAGAATACCCGAATATTCATCAACACGACCGGGAAATTCGTGGCTGGAGGCCCATTGGCTGATTGCGGATTGACCGGGCGGAAGATAATCCAGGATACCTACGGCGGTATGGGTAATCACGGCGGGGGTGCCTTTTCCGGCAAGGATCCGTCCAAGGTCGATCGGTCCGGGGCGTATATGGCCCGGTATATCGCTAAGAATATTGTGGCCGCTGAACTGGCTGAACGCTGCGAGGTGCAGATCGCCTATGCCATCGGCGTGGCTGATCCGGTATCTGTTCTGGTCACGACCGGGGATAACGGCCAGGTTTCAGATGAAACGCTGACGGCAGCGGTGCGCGAAGTTTTTGACCTGCGTCCCTACTATATTCTGGAAAGGTTGAATCTTTTGCGTCCAATTTATAAAAAAGCCTCGTGCTATGGTCATTTCGGGCGCGAAGATGTGGAATTTACCTGGGAAAAAACGGATGCAGTTGAAGATTTAAGGACGGCCTGCAAGATTTAGTGACCCGATCAGAAATATAAGGTTGCAAATAAAGCAGACCATTTGAAGTCTTTTTGTTTGCATTGGCGGCAGGTCCGTTTTAGTTTTGATTTTCCGGGTAATTTTACCCGGAAAATCTTTACAAACAGGGTTGTACTTGCCCGTGTTTGTATGCTAAGCAACTAATAAATTTAATACGCTAGTCCATAGAGAGATGTTTGTATTTAAATATGCTGAAAAATGGGCCGGTTGCGCGGCCATGATATAGCCTGTCGCCCCTGCGAAGGGGGTCAATTTATAATGTACAAGGAGATTGTTTTATGGCCCAGGCGACTTTTGACGCACAGTCCAAATGTATTCGCGTTCCCAGCTTCTTATTTTTCAGCAAAAAGATTCCGCTGTCCCAGGTAAAGAGTAAAAGCGAAGAAATTCGGGGTGAAGGCGGGAGCAAGGTTTACAGCCTATTGTTATCCGGGGATTTCGGAGAGCAGAAGATCGATTTTTCCGACTATGAGGGCTACGCTTCTTTTATTTATGAATATGCCAAAGCGAATTTGGCCAGTTAGTTTTTAACCGGAACTGGCGGATTCATAATCCAGAAATTCCTGTTTTTGGAAAGGGCTGTTCTGCAACTTTTTTAATATGGTCAATAGTTACGCCCCCTTTAACAAAGTTATTTGGGCCAGCGCTTCGATTTCTTCGCTCAAAGCGACGGCTTCGTTTAAGTCCTCTCCGAAGCAGACCAGGCCGTGCTTTTCAAGGATGAGGCATTGTTTGTCCTTTGCGGCGATACCTGCCTTATGGGCCAGTTCCGAACTGCCCGGAGGCTGCGGAGGCACATTTTTGATCAGCGGCCGGAATATGTCGGATTCAAACAAAGGCAGAGAACAGAGCGTGTGATCCGTGTCCTGCAGGTTAAACGCCAGTAAATGCGGCGGATGGGTATGAACTATAGCTTGTGCTTCTTTTTGACGGCGGTAGATTTCGAGATGCATCCCGGCTTCGGATGAAGGCCGTACA
>JBNJHA010000014.1:46768-49652 GCA_051748085.1 Thermodesulfobacteriota bacterium | reverse complement strand
ATGTTTAAGCCCGAACGGGCAACGGTAGCAATAGGCGAAAGGCATGCGGTACACTTCCGGGGCAAAGGGGCCGAATCCGAATTTGTACGGCTTGATTTTGCTGGTCATGGACATGGTCAAAAGGGTGCGGCCGTGAAAGCCGTTCTGAAAACAGATTACCCCGCTTCTTTCCGAGTTGTACCGGGCGATCTTGACCGCGTTTTCCACCGCCTCCGCTCCGGAGCTGAGGAAAAAACTCATTTTGTCAAAGTCCCCGGGCGCGAGTTCGTTCAGGCGTTCGGCCAGTTCCACGTATGACTCGTACATAAAGATGTGAAAACAGGTGTGGGTGAATTTTTCCGCCTGGTCCTGGATGGCCCGGACTATTTTGGGGTGGGCGTGCCCTACGTTGTTTACGCCTATCCCACCGGCGAAATCTATGTATTCGTTGCCCTCCACATCAGTTATCCGAGCTCCCTCGGCTTTTTGGGCGAATGCGGGGATGACGTTGAAGGGTCCTCTGGGAATGTTTTTCTCTCTTCTTTCAAGCAAGGTTTTATTGTCGGCCATATTTCCCTCCGAAGGCTTAAATGTTCTCGATAATCGTGGCCACACCCTGGCCCCCGCCTACGCAGGCGGCGGCGCAGCCGGTTTTGCCTTTTTTTTCTTTTAAAATGCGGGCCAGGGTTCCGGGCAGGCGGATGCCGGTGGCGCCCATGGCATGACCTATGGCCAGGGCTCCGCCGTGGATGTTCACCCGGTTCGGATCTATTTTAAGTTCGCGCATGGTGTTTAAAACTACCAAAGCAAAGGCCTCGTTTATTTCCCAGAAATCAATGTCCGCTGCTTTCAGCCCGCAATCCCCAAGGGCCTTGCGTGCGGCCGGGATCGGTCCTTTGCCCATTACCGTGGGATCCACCCCGGCAAAGCCTATGGATTTGATCCCGGCCAGCGGGGTGATTCCGGATTTTTCCGCTTTGTCCGCGGACATAAGGACCATACCCGCCGCCCCGGAATTGAGCGGTGAGGAATTCCCGGCGGTGATGGTCCCGTCTTCCTTGAACACCGGCTTCAGTTCCAGCATCTTTTCCAGGGAGACATTGTCCCGGATACCCTGATCCCGGTCAACGAGGAGCTTTTCACCGTCCTTTTGCTCGGCCTGGACGGGCACGATTTCCCCGGCCATAAAGCCGCTTTCTCGGGCCTCGGAAGCCAGGCGATGGGAGCGCACGCCCCAGGAGTCCATGTCCTCGCGGCTGAATCCGGTCTCCCCGGCCAGCTTTTCCGCGGTCTTGCCCATGACCATGGTCGTGTCCATGTCCCAATGCGCATACTCGGGCGCGGTAAAAAGATCCGGATGCATAACCAAAGTTCCGTCCTTAAAAAGCTTGGGGCCCATGGGCACCCGGGTCATGTGCTCCATGCCGCAGGCCAGGACCGTGTCCGCGAATCCGGCGGCTATCTCCAGGTATCCCATGTGCAGGGCGGCCATGCCCGATCCGCATTGCTGATCCAGAAACCGGGCCGGTACCGAGGAGGGAAGATTGGCCACAAAGAGCGGGGTGCGGCCGCCAAAGGTCCAGTTTTCGGTTACTCCCAGGGCGCATCCGACCAGAAAGTCGTCCAATTCTTCGGGGTCGACCCGGGTTTTTTGCATAAGCTCCGGGATAACCGCGGCCAGCAGATCGTCCGCGCGCAGGGCGTGGAGCCAGTCCCGCCCCGGATCCTTGGGCCGGGCCCTGGACTGCGGCGTGCGCAGGTATCCGGCTATTACAACCTCTCGCATTGTCTCCCTCCTGTTTCGTCTATGGGTGCTTTTCCAATCTTATAGCAGTCTAAAGTGAACTTTGCCCGCGATTCAAGAAAAATTATTAACCGCCCGTTCGGCACTCAGGTATTCTGAGTGCCGGATTCATTCCTCAAGTCCGCACCAGCGGGCGGCGAAAAGGGCGTAGACCCTCGCCGTATGGATGATGGAGTCCAGTTCCACGCATTCGTTTACCCCGTGGATGTTTTCCGCCACCGGCCCGTAGCAGCACCCTCGGGCCCGGCCAAAGGAATAAAAGGCACGCAGGTCGGTGGTGCAGGTGGATGCGTATTCTTCAGCCGGCTCGGACATGAATTCGCGGTGGCAGCCGTCCAGGATGTTCAGCTGTTCTATGTCCCGGTTCTGGATGTGCCCGTCGGAGCGGAACCCGTAGAATTCCACCCGCGGGGGATTTTCCCGCAGCCAGGGATCCCGGCTTGCGGCCGTGGCCAGCGCGTCTTCTATTTCTTTTTTCATTTCCGAAAAGGAGGTCCCCGGGGGATAGGACATGCGGCCGTGGAATTCGGCCTCGGCCGCGACCGTGGATGGCCAGTCCCCGCCGGAGAGCATGCCGATATTCAGGTTCAGGGGGTGAGGTATATCCTTGTACGGGCCGGGCAGGGGGCGGCTGTTCATCTCCTTTTCCATTTCCCGCAGGGCCTGGATCAGGGGGAAGCATTTCTCCAGGGCGTTGGCCCCGGACCCGGCCTCCTGCACGTGCACCGGGCGTCCGCTTATGTTCACCTTGAACCAGCATACCCCGACCTGGGCGGTGTACAGTCTGGGTCCGAAGGGCTCGGGAATGAGGACCGCGTCCGCGTCTATGCCGGCGGCCCGGCAGGCCAGGGCCCCGTTTCCGGAGCATTCCTCCTCGATGACCGCTTCCAGGGTCAGAGGGCCCTGCAGGCTGAATCCGGCCCGGTGCACGGCATTGGCGGCGTAGAGCATGGCCGCCACTCCGGCCTTCATGTCCCCGGTCCCCCGGCCGAACATGCGGTTCCCTTTTATCTCGGGGACAAAGGGATCGGTGTCCCAAGAATCCGGGTTTGCGGCCACAACATCCAGATGGCCGTTAAATATGAGGCTGCGCGTGCCGGA
>JBNJHA010000014.1:0-46668 GCA_051748085.1 Thermodesulfobacteriota bacterium | reverse complement strand
AATACCGCCAGCTCGGTTATGATCATGTCCACGCATCCCTTGGCCGTGACCGGCAGGGTGCACTCCGGGATTATTTTCGGGGCTCCCTTGCGTGTGGTGTGCGTGGTGGTCACGATCAGTTTGCGCGCCTTTTGGGCCAGCTCCATGCCCCCGCCGATTCCGGGGGCGAATTTTCCGGGGATGATCCAGTTGGCCAGGTCGCCGTTGCCTGCGACCTCCAGGGTGCCCAGAACGGCCACATCCAGCCGCCCGCCCCGGACCAGGGAAAAGGAGAGCGCGGAGTCGAAAAACGAGGCCCCGGTGCGGCTGAATATATAGCTTCCACCGGAGTCTATGAGCATGGGGTGGGCATCTTCTGCCCGGCAGCGCCTGCCCATGCCCAGTATCCCGTTTTCCGAATGCACGAATATGTCCGAGTCTTGGGGCAGATGCTCCAGGATAAGAGTGGGCAGGCCTATGCCCAGATTGACTATCTGTCCGCTTTCAAGTTCGGCCGCGGCCCGGGCCGCGATTTTATCCTTATAGTGCATGGTGCTTCATTACCTGATAGTCGTTTTCCCGGCGGTCCACGCGGATGACATGGTCCACGAACGCCCCCGGCAGATGGATGGAGTCCGGGTCCAGGGCTCCCTGTTCCCGGATGTCAAAGGCCTCGACAATTACCGTGTCCGCGGCCATGGCCATGAGCGGATTGAAATTGCGGGCGGTCTTAAAAAATCTGAGGTTCCCGAAGGTGTCCGCCTCTGCGGCGTGAATCAAAGCGAAGTCCGCGCACAGGGCCGGCTCCAGGATGTAGTCTTGTCCGGCGTAGCTAACTGTCTGCCGTTTTTCCTCCAGGATGGTTCCCACTCCGATGTCGGTCAAAAAAGCGGGAATACCCGCCCCGCCGGCCCGGATTTTTTCGGCCATTATCCCCTGGGGGAACATCTTGACATGGATTTTGCCCTCGTTCATCATCGTGATGACCCGGTTATTCAGACCCATATGCGAGACCATGAACGTGTTCGCGCACCCGGCTTCAAAAAGAAGGGAAATGCCCATCCCTTCCTCGTTGGCGTCGTTTTTTATCAGGGTCAGCCCTTTCGGGGAGAGCCGCAAGAGTTCCCGGATCAATGTGAACGGCGTGCCCGGGGCGCCGAAGCCGCCGATCATGAGCGTGCAATTGTCCTTGATTCGGGCCAGGGCCTGTTCGGGCGTGGTTGTTTTGTCCGTCATTTACTTTTCCTGTATTTATTCCTCTGCTTCGCTTATTAAACTTCGCGTCCTTCAGCGGTAAAACGGGGTGGCCGGAATGGAGGATTCTTTTTGAGTCTCCAGGGCTTCTTCCATTTGCGTTAATTTTTCGGCCATGCATTTGAAGGTCTGGTCCAATTTATTCAAAATTTCCTTTATCTGACCCGGAGTGGTGATAAGCGGGGGGGCGACCAGAACGTGGTCCCCGAACAGCCCGTTTATGGACCGGCGGGGGTAGATGATCAATCCTTTTTCAAAGGCGGTTTCAGTCAATTGCATGGCCATATTCCATTCCGGGGGGAACGGTTCGCTGGTATTTCGGTCCCGGACCAATTCCAGGGCAGTCAAGAGCCCCAGACCGCGGACATCGCCGATCATGGAGAATTTTTTCTGCAACTTTAATAGGCCCTGCATGAGTTCCTGACCCACGTGAGCCGCGTTCTGGGGCAGTTTTTCCTCAATAATTATTTTCATGACTTCCAGTCCGACTGTGCAGGCCATGGGGTTTCCGGCGTAGGTATGGCCGTGGGCGAAACCACCGCGGTTGATTATGACATCCACGATCTCCTCGGTGGTCACTATAGCGCCCAGAGGATAATAACCGGAGGCTATACCCTTGGAAAGGGCGATTATATCCGCTTCAACCCCCCAATGTTCATAGGCAAATAATTTTCCGGTCCGACCGAACCCGGTCATGACTTCGTCCAGGATTAAAAGTATACCGTATTTGCGGCAGATATGCTGGATTATTCCGAAGTATTCGTCCGGAGGGACCAGAGCGCCGGTGCTGGCCCCGCCCACAGGCTCGGTAACAAATCCGGCTACATTCTCCGGTCCCTGTTCCAGGATGACTTTCTCCAAAGCCCAGGCACATTCCAATTCGCATTCCGGGTACTTTTTGTGGTAGGCACAGCGATAGCATGTCGGAGCCGGAATTTTCGGATAGTCTTTTACCAAAGGTTTAAAGGCTACTTCCAAAGGAGAGTAGGACGTCAGAGAAAGCGCACCCAGGGTTGATCCGTGATAGGACGGGACCCGGCTTATAAATTTGTATCTGGACCCCTCGCCCAGGTTGAAAAAGTATTGGCGGCAGGCCTTCATGGCCGATTCCACCGCTTCCGAGCCCCCGGAGACGTAAAAGACGCGGTTCAGATGCGGTGCGGAATGTTCCACCAGCATGCGGGCCAGGTCCTTGGAGGGCTGGTTCTCGAACTGGGTACGGTAGGCGAAAAAGGTGCGCTGGGACTGGCGTTCTATTGCGGCCATGACCCGTTTGTTGCCATGCCCGATATTATTGACCACTGCTCCGGAGGAGCCGTCCAGGTAACGTTTCCCGGTGGTGTCCCACATGTAGATCCCCTTGGCCCGGGCGACCGTGGGCTGGACTTTGCGCGGCTGATAAAAGAGATATTTGTCCTGGTCCGGATAGGCGACCATTGTTTGCGGATCCTGATGAAACAAATCCGGATAATATTGATAAAAGGCCTGCAGAACTTCCTGCGGGGTGCGGCCGCCCTTGCTTCTTAGCGGGATATGATTGTTGTAAACATAACAATGCGAGAGCAGTCTTTTTTCAATGTCTTTGCCGGTGGAAAAGGTTTCCGGCCGGCCGGCCATGCTTGATGATGGAAGGTCGGGCAAAGGCTGCGGGGAACTCGAAGCCCGGGTGTAATAGAATTTGTGTTCTACTCCCAGTTCCAGGCATGATTTGGTGAAGATATTGCCTTCTGGTGCCCGCCCCCCAAAGGTATCCCGATCGCAGGTCAGAATCCGGCGCAGCTTAAACGGAGTTTTTTCAGCCAAATTCTGTAAAAAAGAGGCCGCGGTTTCCGGATAATCATCGTTCACGATCTCCATGTATATCCACGAAGTAGAGCGGTCGACGGCCACGAACAGGTGTTTGCGGTGATCTGATTCCTGCATGAGAGGCAGGGTCCGTTCGTGAATACGGATGAATCCGGGCAGATAATGTTTATATTCCTTGATGACCCGGTAATAGTCTTCCGGATCAGGTATGAGGTCGGCCAAACGGCATACTCCGTAGCGCCGCAGTAGTCGATCTAAGGAAGAACGGGAGCAGGACGGATTTATAAAAGTGCGGACTACTGTGAGCATATCATCGAGGGACAAAAGCAATATGCGCCGGAGTTCGATGATTATAAGTTCCTGTTCCGGAGTGAACAGGGTCCGATGTACTTTTTCCCTCCGACTGGCTTCATAACCTTCGGCGCGCTTGCGCCACTTGCGAATGGTCGATTCGCTTAAGCTTAATTCTCCGGCCAGTTCAGCGACCGACTTGTCCGATTCCTGTATGTACTGGCGAATGGCCGGGGTCGTTTTGGTTTTATTGCGCAGGATCAATGCCACTCGAATACTCCTTATATTTTATGCCGATATTTTGTGATTTATCTGCTCCGGACGCAATTCGGGGCGGCATGGCCCCGGGCGAACGCCCGGATAGAGGCTTGTGTTTTTTTTGGGATTTGTCAAATAAAATGCCCGTTTTTTTGTAATTGTTTAGCAATTTTTTTTGCCGTTTTAAGCGTTTGATTCCTCGCAGTTGCGTCAGCATTAGGGGCGCAGAATAAAAAACTCCCCGGAATTCAGCAAAACCGGGGAGTTGTATTCTAATTTGTCCAGGTCTTTTAGCTCTTCAATAAATTTTTTGCTTCTCCTGCTTTCGGCCTGTGGTTTTTTTATGCCCGCTAAAAGGTGTTGCCTGCCCCCTCCGGACTCGCCGGCCTGGAGGATAAGCAAAGTCAAGTACCAGGTTTATTTTTCGCGCATAAGTTCTCGGTTGCGGAAGTCACGGATCATATTCGGGTGATGGGCACTGAAGTCCATGTCCATTGTATGGCACACCCGGCAGTTTTTGTCCGCGCCTATGGGCAGGTTGTTGCCCTGGTACTGCATGGGCGGGATGTTGTCCCGGTCCTTACCGTATATATTGTCCGCCGGATAGTTGGCATGGGTGGAGCCGTGGCAGGCTTCGCACATAATGCCCATGTTGTCTGTCCGCAGGCGGAAGAGTTCTTCCGGCCCCGCGGTCCAGGTATTAAACGCACTCAAGTCTTTTGATGCCGGCTTTTCATAGTCTACATGGCAATTCAGACAGTCCGGCTCGTTTATCCAGGGCAGCCTGGGATTGATGGCTTCCTTGCTTTTAACTGTGCGCGGTTCAAGGTGGCGCATGAGCTTATGCACATCCTTGCCCTTTTCTTTTTCGAATTTAAGCAGGCTCAAGGCGTGATCCTCCAGGGTGCCGTGGCAGGAGACGCAGTCCAACCCCACTCCGGCGTGTACACCACGCAGACAGCCTGTAGGTCCTGCGGCCGATGACGGATGACATTTATAACAGGCCTCGGTTCCTCTGTCCGTGAGGTAATTGGCGTGCCAGCCGTGTATAGCCGCCGGAAAATTGGGTATTTCCGGATCGCCCTCGGTTCCCAGGACCGGATCGGCGTGACAGCTCTGGCAAAGCATGGGGTTCCCCGCCTCCGCCTTTTTCAGCAGGTCGGTCTGGTTGATACGGTCGTGGACCTTTAAGATATCCGCGGATGTTTCGTCCGTGAATCCGGCCACTCCGTCCACACGCCAGTCCCCGCCATGACAGTTCCTGCAGCCCATCTCCGTGGAGGTCGGGGCCACGAAACGGGTCCTGGCCAAAACTTCCCCGTTTTCCTCGTCCACGGCCTCCACCGTGTACAGGGGATAGGGATTGAACGAGCCGTCCTCCGGATAGGGCACTACCGGGACCAGGGAAGCTTCGAAAGCCCCAAGGTCTTCGCTTAAATGCATTTCCCCGTCCGTGACCGGATTTCCGGAGACGCCGACATTTTCAGGCAGTTTTTTGCCCACAAGTGACTTCGAATATTTCCAGAACTCGACTTCAGCGGCCGGATTTTCAAACCCGCTTTCTACTTTATAGCGGAGTTTGACCCCTTCGGTAACGATTTCCGGGAAGTCGCCCTTGCGGATGAGCTGGGCGAACAAATCATTGGCCGGAGGCAAAAGTATCCAGTACGGATCACTGTCTGAGATGCAGTGCATGCCCAGATTATTCCAGGCCAGGAGTACGTACTCGTCCTCTTTTTCATATCCCGGGACTTCATACTCGAGCTGTTTCGGCTCGTATTCGGTTTCCTGTTTCTTATACCCGTTAAGGTCCCTGACTATATACGCGGCCAGGGCCTCGCGTTCGCTGCGCGTCCCCAGGAAGGGAGGCATGTAATTGTTTATCTTGCCCATGCCGTTCAGCATGGAGTCCATGCCGTACACGGTCTCGAACTTTTCGGTCAGGGGCAGAATGTCATGCATGGGCCCGCCTATGGAATGGCAGCTGGAGCATTCCAGTTGAAATATCTCCTCCCCGGCGCTTATCCGGTTTTGCGGTGTGATTTTTTTGTGCTCCGTCCATTTGGCGGTTTTAAGGACGCCTTGCCTGTTTATCTCCTGTGCCTGGGATACGGGGATGGAATTGGAGTACATATACCCGTGTATCAGATAGGGCCGGCGCCCGCCCTCGCGCAGGAATTCAAACGAGCCCATGTACAAGAGCCCGAGGATCAAAAGGACCAGTGTGGCGGTTCGCTGCAGTCCCTTGGGCAGACGGATGCTCATGGCCAGTATAGCCAGGAACAATATCGGGGAAAGATATATGAACCAGTCCATATAGGTGCGCATTTCCGGGGAGACCTTGAGGATAATTTCCCTGGTCTCCGGGGGCACGGCCTGCAGATACCAGTAACCGGAGGCGAGCATGAGGATGAAGGGCACGGGCATCCATTTGACCGCGTAGCGCATCATGGTCTGCCGGGTCTTGTCATCCTTTAGAAAGGACGAGGTGACCAGGGCGAATATGGAGGCGAACACAAAGGCGATAAAGGTGCGGAAAAACACCGAAGGCCAGAACGTGGGATTGAAAAACCCGCTCCAGAAATTGCGGTTTTCCAGCCACGTCCCGGGAGTGAGCATGAAATCAATTATTCCGGTTATGATGAAAAGGGACATCCATGCGCAGATGAAATAGATCCAGCCGATGGTCAGGTGCTTTTGTCTCTGCATCTTGCCGAAGGTGTAAAAATAGATGAAAAGGGCCACTATTTCCCCGACAAAAAACACCCATTCCGCGGCCCAGCCGAAAACGAAATTGTGGATCAGAACCGATGTGGCCCCGGGAGACAAGAGGGAGATGGTGAACCATATCCCCACTCCGGTGAGCCCGCCGAAGACCATGGTCAAAAGCAGGAAAAATTTGGTGTGCCTTTCAGTGTAATCCAGTATGGCCTGGGAGTTTTCCCGGTAGGCCTTTTTTTCGCAAAGGACCAAAAACAGTCCGCCGCCGACCGCGAAATGGGCCACGTACACGTGAATAATCGCCACCAAGGCAATCCAGAAGCCCCCGCCCAGGGTAGTGAGTTCCCATATTGGATAATTCATTTAGCCCTCCTTTCCGGTTTTGGCGGCCAGGTTCAGCATGTAGGCCACGAGCGCCAGGCCGAGGACGAGGATGATAAAGAAGACGATCATGGGAGAGTACTGCGGAATTAGTTTCAGATCGGACGGATGAAAGTACGGCCTTAGAAATTCCACGCGGACCAGATCGCGGATCAGAGCCATAAAGACAACGGTTGCGGCGATGGTGGCCGTTACCGGCCAGACCCGGCGGGTAAACCCGAAGGCCAGAGAGACTACGGCCGCGGACACTCCGAGCAGGAATATGGCTGTGTTCAGCCCGGAACCACCCATGAAACTGAGCATGACTTCCTGGGGCAGGCTGATCAAAAACCAGAGCCCAATTATTATCTGCAAAACAGTGGCGTAGGTGAACCATTTCATGCCCTGTTCGATTCTTTCTCCCCGGTCCGGCAGGGCGGGGCGCAGTTTGGCCATGACCGCCTGAAAGAGCCCGGCCACGGCCACGGAAGCGGTTATAAAGTGCAGATAACGCGGCCAGAGCATGGGATCGTCCAGGTTGAGGATGGTCCCGGAGCGGTTGGCGAAATATTCGTTCCAGGCTTCCGGCCGGAGCATCAAAGTCATGTTGTTGACGAACAAAAAGGCGACTATGAGGCCCAGAATAACGCTCAGGCCGATAAAAAAGGTCCGGCTGCCGGGCATCTTATCGAAGCGGAAGTCATAGATGTATGCGCTGTAGTAGAGAAGAATCAAAAGAGCGATGGCCGAGAGCCAGTATGCGGCCATGAGCACCGAGCTTGTGTAGATGAAATGCCCGTAAATTACCTGCAGGAAAAGAAAAGGGGCCACGCCCAGATTGATGGTGAAGGCGATGGCGTACGGGAGCTTGGTGGAGATGTCCTTGCTCACTGCGGTGTTTTTCCCCCGCAGGTCATGGATAAAGGCCATTATCGCCGATCCGAGCATAACATTCATAAAAAGGAGGTGCAGGACAAAGGTGAGTATCAAAAGGAAGTAAAGCCACCCCCAGGCAACCGGAATCGCGTCCGCCGCTGGTATGAGTTCGTTCGCTATCATGGGTCCCCCTTTTTGTTCCTGTAATAAATTTATATTTTCCTTGAAATTTGTCTAAAAATTAAGCCACAGTCAACCAAATTTCTGCAGTTTATTTTAGTCAGTTTCCACCCGGAGATAGTTCCTTTCCAATTTAACGGCGTCAATTTTCGTAATTATTCGATCACGTATTAAGATGCGCTCGCTTATAATCACTTAATTTCCTTTTTAAATAGGAAAAAATCTCATTTCCGAATTGAAAACCCGATATTTCTAAATCCGGAATTTTTGAATTTCCGGATGGAAACCAGTTATATAAAAAGTTCATTTCCGAATTGAAAACTATTTTTGACTTTCTGCTGAATTGCGTTGAAAATTTTTCCGGCAAAAGGTATTGATCTTTTAAGAAGAGGAGAATCAAATGCCGGAAAGCAGAAAAAGAATGCGAGTGAAAATTGATTCTTTCGCCCGTCTGCATTGCCCGAGCGGGGTTTTTAATGTCCGGACGGCCAATATAAGCCTCAAAGGAGTGCTGTTGTCCCAGGTTGTGGAAGTAGAGCCGGGAGAAGAATGCCGCTTGAAGCTTGTTCTGGATTCCGGCGTTGAAATGCGTTTTAAGGTTGTGGTCAAACGCATAGATGAAGCCGGGACGGCTTTGTCCTTTGTGAGTATGGATGAAGTGAGTTTTGGTCATTTGCGTAATTTTATCAAGCTGCATGCCGAGGATGCTGACGCGGTGGATCGGGAACTTTTTTCACATGCCTTTAAAATTATCAATGAAGCCGATACGGCGGCGGAGTATTAGATGTTTTTGCGTCATTTTTTTATAACCATAGGGATGTTTTGCATGCTTGTCGGATCGAATCTGGGGACCGCCTTTGAAGCCCGGGCGGAAGAACTTGTGCTTTTGGAGAACGGGCTGCAAGTCCTTATACAAGAGGATGATCGTTTTCCGCTTGTCTCCATGCGTTTATACGTCCATGCCGGATCAGCCTATGAAAAACCACGCGAAGCCGGTATCAGCCATCTTTTGGAGCATATGGTTTTCAAGGGCACTGAAAGACGGGGGCCGGGAGAGATAGCTTCCGAGGTGGAAAGCGCCGGAGGAAGTCTTAATGCCGGAACCAGTTTCGATTACACTATGTATAAGATTGATTTGCCCAGGGATGAATGGAAACTGGGCGTGGATGTTTTAAAAGACATGATTTTCGGATCTGTTTTTGACCCGGCTGAACTCAAGAGTGAAAAAAGTGTTGTCCTGGCTGAGCTGGAAAGAGGAGAAGACAATCCGGGGCAATTGCTTTTTAAATCGCTGCAGGGCAATGTCTGGAAGGGAATGCCTTATTCGCGGCCGATTATCGGTTATGCCGACACGGTAAAAGAAATCAGCTCTCAGGATTTAAAAGACTATATTGACCGTTTGTATCAGCCGCAATCCATGCTGCTGGTTGTCTGCGGCGATGTGCAAAAGGAAGAGGTGTTAAAGCAGGTGCGCAGTCAGTTTGGTGATTTGCGCAACACACATCCGGTTATGCCGCCGCAGCCGCTGGACGTGGACGGAAAGCAGGAAAAGCCGCGCATAGATGTCCGCACCGGACCGTGGAAAAAGGCTTATTTGGGCATAGCCTTTCCCATCCCGGCCTTGAGTTCCCCCCGGGCCTGCGACATCGAACTCTTGTCCTATATGCTCGGCGGGGACATGACCTCCCGCCTGTATAGAAAATTCAAGTATGAAAAGCAGTTGGTGGATCAGATATCCTGTTCGGCTGTTATGCTTGAGCGGGCCGGGATGCTTTACATGCATGTCGTTTTGCCTCCGGACAGCGTGGATCAGTTCTGGAAGGAGTTTAGCGCCGAGGCGGCCGATCTTACCGCGGAAGCCTTCGATTCTCAAATATTGCACCGGGCCAAAATGAATATAGAGGACGATCTGTTCAGTACCAAGGAAACCCTCGGGGGGCTCGCCTCCAAACTGGGCTATTTTCAGTTTTTTGAACATTCCACCCGGGCAGGAGATAAATATATATCCGAGCTGCATAAGGTTGATGAAAAGATGATCCAGGAGAGCATTGACCTTTACCTGCGGCCGGAACGTCTGAACGCGATGATCTTATTGCCCGACTCGGTTTCTGTGGAACAGGATGCTTTTAAAGATATGTTGCTTTCCAATTGGCCTTTACGGGAAGGCAGGGAACAGGACGAGCGCGAAAAAAAATACAAAGGAAAAGACCGGGAAATCCTGGATCTGGGACAGGGGCAAACCCTGGTTATACTGGAAGACCAAAGTCTGCCGTATACCGCCCTGAATGTTTCCTGGCCGGGCGGCGATGAAATGCTGACCGAAAAAGATGCCGGCCTGGCCGAGCTTACTGCTCGAAGTCTGATTCGGGGGACAACGAATATGACGGCCACGGAGATTCAGGATTTTCTAGCCAGCCGGGCTGCCGATCTTGATGCCGCTTCCAGCCGGGACAAATTTTCATTACAGGCCAGATTTCCGGTGCGGTACAGCGGTGATATGTATGATTTGGTCCGGGAGATGCTTTTTTCTCCGGCTTTTTCAGCCATGGAAGTCCAAAAGGCCATAAATGATCAAAGGTCCGAGATCGCTTCCCGTGATGATCAGCCCCTGGGATTTATGTTTCGCAGGATATTTCCCTTTCTTTTTTCCAAAGGTCCGTTAAGCAATTTTCACTTGGGGCGTGATTCTGCCCTGCAGTCAATGACCGCGGGCGAAGTCCGCGACTTCTGGGAAAGACAGTTTGCCCGGCCCTGCGTGATCACGGTTTGCGGGCAGATAGAACGCGATCCGCTTAATAGCCTGGTTCGCGAGCTTAGCCACAGGGAAGTTGGGGCCGATTTCAAATCTGAAGATAATCTCTGGTCCGCGGAACATGATAAAGCGTTCAGTCTTGAGGACAGAAATCAAGCGCACGTGATGCTTGTGTTTCCAGTTCCGGGTTTGAGGGATGAATCCTTGCCCGCGCTCAAGATCTTAAAGACTGTTCTGGCCGGGCAGGGAGGTATATTATTTCGGGAATTGCGGGATGAAAAGGGATTGGGATATACCGTGACTTCCTTTCTATGGCAGTCTCCAAAACAGGGTTTTCTTGCTTTTTATATCGGAACCTATCCGGAAAAAGAAAAAGAAGCCATTTCCGGTTTTAAGGAAATAGCAGCCCGCATGCAGGAGGAACTGCTGGATGAGAAATATATAAAACGGGCGGTTAACATGATATCCGCGAATTATTACCGCGGCCATCAGACTTTGGCTTCGCGCAGTAATGAAGCTGCCAATCTTATTACGCGTGGATTTGATCTGGACTTCAACCGCAAGATTATTGAAGAGGTCAGGGATATGAGCGCCGAGGATATCCGCAAGGTGGCCCGCAAATATCTGGATATGGATAAATCCTATCTCATGGTGGTCCGGCCGTAAGTTTTTCCGGCTCTTCGACGCAAGGCATGGATTTTTGTGCTTTATCCTCTTAATCCCTGTTGGTGAACGTTTGGTGGTTAATGGTTACGCGCGGGGAATAGTTACTGTTTTTCCAGATCAAGCAGCATTTTTTTTATTGCCGGGCCGGAACTGAATCCGCCCAGAGAATTGCATCCCACAACCCGATGGCAGGGTATGACAACCGGCCAGGGATTTTTGGCCATGCATCTGCCGACGGCCCTGGCTGCTCGGGGATATCCGCTTAATTCAGCCAGTTCTCCGTAGGTAATGGTTTGTCCGAAAGGCACGTTGGAACGCAGTGTATTCAGGACGCTGCACATAAACGGGGTTTGGCCTGTGAAAGGGAGTTTGGTTTCCCGGATTATTGTCCAGGACAGCTGGCTGTATTCAGTCAAAGCCTTGGTCAGTTGCGGGGATTGAAGACGTAAGAAATCAATGCCGCTGATTTCTTTTTTTTCCGGAATGATGCGTGTGTTCTGCAGCTCATTACCGTGCCAGATAAGCTGCAGGGTAAGCCCGGCAACCGGAATTGTTTCTATATTGGAATTCATTTGGGGCATGTTATTGGCGTTTAAACCAGGCCGGAATTTTTTGCGGATGAATTTTCTGTCCCTGCCAGACATTGCGGGTCTGCAGACGGTGGCGGATTTCGGATATAATTCCCTGCTTGCGGCTGGCCCAGCGCGGGCCGATAAGCTCTCCGGGAGCGGGGTCACCGTTCAGCCTGTGAATGACGACACTGGGATTTAAATGTAACAGGCCTTCACAGGTCCAGGATATGTATTCTTCAAAAGTCAGCGGTTCATATTTGCCGGCATAAAACCAGTCCGCTATTCTGGTTTCCCGGCAGATATAGAGGTTATGAATTTTAACGCCCTGAACCTGAAGTTGGTTCAGAAAGTGGATAGTTTCCAGGAAATGATCCAGATTTTCACCTGGAAGTCCGGCGATGACATGGGCGCAGACTTTAAGGCCATGTCTTTGAGCAAGTTCGCAGGCCCAGGCAAAATCCCGGGCGGTATGCCCTCTGTTTATAAGTTCAAGAGTATTGTCATGGCGGCTTTGCAGACCGATATCCAACCATGTTTCTTCCCATTCCTGGCCTGCTATTAGTTTTATCTTTTCCAAGTCCAGGCAATCCGGGCGCGTGCCTATGCACAGTCCTGCACAATCCGGGAGGGAGGAAAGTTCTTCTAGAATTTTTTGCAATTTTGTGACAGGTCCGTATGTGTTTGTATATGACTGCAGGTAAATCATGAACAGGGCGGCTTTGTATTTTTTTCTGAACCTGGCTTGCCAGTGCGCGTATTGCTCCGGAAGGGACAGACCTTTTTCCCGCAGGCCGGTCCCGGACCCTTTGGGGTTGCAAAAGGCGCACCCGTCAAGGGAGATAGTCCCGTCTCGGTTTGGACAATTGAAAGGACCATCCAGGGGTATCTTTTGCACCCTTTGTCCGAATTTGGAGCGCAGATAGGCGGATAGTGTATAATATCGGCTGGACATTCAGTTACTCCGGTCAAAATGAATTCTTGAACATAACTTAAGAAAAGTATATTCTCAAGCATTAGTGCGGAACGGTGATTTTTAACCAAATATTTTTAATGGGGAAGTAGATGGCAAGGATTCTCAATCGTTTTTTCGGTATGTTTTCAAGCGACCTGGCAATAGATCTGGGGACCGCGAATACATGTGTTTATGTCAAAGGGAGAGGTATCGTCCTTCGGGAGCCGTCTGTAGTGGCTGTCAAGCGGGATAATAAGGGGGTTAATCGGGTGCTGTCCGTTGGTCTTGAGGCCAAGAAAATGTTAGGCCGCACCCCGGGAAATATTACAGCCATCCGACCGATGAAAGACGGAGTCATCGCTGATTTTGAAGTGACCGAGGCCATGCTCAGACACTTTATAACCAAGGTGCACAACAGCCGCAGGCTGGTCAGGCCGCGGATAATCATCTGCGTGCCGACCGGTATAACCCAGGTGGAAAAACGCGCAGTCAAGGAATCGGCTGAAAGTGCCGGCGCAAGAGAAGTCTATCTGGTTGAGGAACCCATGGCGGCGGCCATCGGAGCCAACCTGCCCATAACCGAGCCGACTTCAAACATGGTGGTCGATATTGGCGGCGG
This sequence comes from Thermodesulfobacteriota bacterium, assembly GCA_051748085.1. Lineage (GTDB taxonomy): Bacteria > Desulfobacterota > Desulfovibrionia > Desulfovibrionales > Desulfonatronovibrionaceae > CAYNNQ01. Next base: position 33,382 of record JBNJHA010000014.1, on the reverse strand, counting down.
GACAACGGAAGTTGCGGTTATCTCCCTTTCCGGCGTGGTATACAGCCGTTCGGTCCGGGTCGGCGGGGATAAAATGGATGACGCTATCCGGCATCACGTCAAAAGAAAGTATAACATGCTTATCGGCGAAGGTTCAGCGGAGCAGATAAAAACCACCATAGGCACGGCTTTTGACACGGACGAGGAAATGGAAATGGAGGTAAAGGGGCGAGACCTGGTCTCCGGCATCCCGCAGCATATCAAGATCACTTCTTCCGAGGTGCGCAAGGCCATTTCCGAGCAGGTGGACAGTATTGTCCAGGGAGTGCGCATAGCCCTGGAACAGACGCCTCCTGAACTGGCCGCGGATATTGTGGATCGGGGCATAGTCCTTACCGGCGGCGGTGCTTTGCTCAAAGGCCTGGATCAGCTTCTACGGGAAGAAACCTCCCTGCCGATCACTGTTGTTGATGACCCCTTGTCCACGGTGGTTATTGGATCCGGAAAAGTCCTGGACAGCCTGGATGTGTTAAAAGAAGTCACTGTCGATTAACGAATTCTCTTGTCTGAACGGTGTCTTACCGGCCGATATATTTTCCCTTTGGAAATTGATCCCTTGTGCGCGTAGTGCAGCACTTGTTTTGAGGCTCATTAATCGGGAGCTGATTATCTGCTCCCGCCCGGAAGTGCGGAGTTATCCGTGGGAGCAGTTTAAACGGGGCAAATTTTTCTTTTTCGATTTTCCGAAGACTGATATTGAGCATGGAAATAGTTTGATGGTTGGATTTTTTGTTTTTATGATCGGGTGCAGGGGATAACATATAAAAATGTTTAAGAAAGGTGGCTGGATAGTAATTGCTTGCCTTGTAGCTTATCTGGGTTTGTATACATGGAACTGGAAAACCCATTATCTGGACAGGCTGGCCACAAATACCGGTCTGGAAGCAGTGGGCTGGATATTGGTTCCGGGCAATTTTGTCCGGGATGAAGCTGAGGATTTATGGCATAGATATATTTATCTGGTGGGTGTCCGTCGTGATAATGAGCGTCTGAAAAGTCGTCTGGACTCTGCGCTGAATGAGCTTCATGCATTGCGGGCAAGAATCCGTGAGGCCGACCGCCTTGAAGGACTTCTCGGATTTAATCCGCCGCCCGAGTGGGAAATGCAGGGGGCAAGAATAGTCGGTCACAGTCTGGGGGTAACAGGGGTCCTGGAAACAGTGATTGTGGACAAAGGCCGCCGGGACGGTGTAAAGCGCGATCAGCCGGTTGTCTGTCCGCAAGGCGCGGTTGGTCGCGTGTTCAAGGTTTCTTCCAATTTTTCTCAAGTACTTCTTTTGACCGATCCCAACAGCCGTTTGCCGGTGATAAGCCGCACAAACCGCATCCAGGCCATTGCCGTCGGACAGGGACCGGGTGCGCCTTTAAGCATCAATTATGTCCCCCTGAATGTCCCGTTAAACGATAATGAAGAATTGATTACTTCCGGACTTGCCGGAGTATTCCCAAAGGGATTCCCCGTGGCCCGGGTTTCAGAGATTCAGATTTCCGATGTGTCGCTTTTTCAGATAGTTAAAGCCAGTCCGCTGGTTAATATTGGTTCATTAGAACAATTATTTATTTTAAATAGTGCGAAAAGCGCAGAGAAACGCGACATGCTGTCCAGCGAGCCTTGATGCCATGCGTGTTTTTATCTTCATCCTGGCGGTTACTGTTTTTGGTGTATGGGTCGAAGAGATATTCCCCGGAGTTGGCGCATTTGTCCCCGCATTTGTTCTGCTTTTGCAGTACGGACGCATTCAGCCGGCATTTTGGGCGGCCATCCTCTGGATTTTTATTCAGGAAGGGGCCGGTTCACTTGCATTTGGCGGCATGACTTTGTTTCTGGCCGGAATATGGATTGTTTTTTACATGGGGAACAGTTTCTTCGAAAGAGATAATGTCTTTTTTATGTTCAGCATACTATTTTGGGGAGTTATCTGGCGAGGTGTAGTTGTTTCAACCATGATCGGACTGCAGGATATCTCGGCGCATTCGTCATTTAAATCCACCGAAGTTGTTTTGCTGCAGTTTATTATATATTTTCTGCTTTTTATTGTCTATACTCAGGGGTTTAAGCGTTTTGTCCTGGCAAAATGAATCCGAACGGGAGGTTTTCTGGAGGGAAAAAGCCGGCCCGGCGCTTATTCTCTGCCTGATAATTCTTCTTTTTTTGTTTTTTGGACTGCGTTTATGGTATTTACAGGTCTATAAGGGAGATTATTTTGCCCGTAAATCGGAGGACAACAAACAGAGAAGACTTTCGCTGTATGCTCCGCGCGGGCGGCTTCTTGACCGTGAGGGTCGGTTGCTGGCCATAAACGAACCATCCTACAGTCTGGCTTTGGTTCGGGAGGATTGCAATAATATAGAAAAGACCCTGCAGGCGGTAAGCGCGAGAACAAATGTTCCGCTGAACCAGATCAGAAAAAATTTTGAGCAGGGCAAAGAAAAAGTTAAGGCGTTTAATAACCAGATTATAATCCCGGATCTTACTTTCACCCAATTGGCCCATATCCAGGGCCACGCCCAACATCTGCCCGGGGTGCATATCGTTGTCCGTCCCCGGAGGCATTATATTGCCCCTTTCGCCCTTTCGCACGTATTGGGTTATGTGGCTCAGGCGAATGAAAATGAGTTGCGGGCTGACGATAAGCTGGGGTTGGGTGATAATGTCGGCAAGCAGGGGCTGGAGTCGGTTCTGGAAAATCGACTGCGCGGGGATAAGGGTCTGAAACAGACCGAGGTGGATGCTGTAGGACGCATAATCCGTGAGGAAGAACTATTGACTCCGCGTCCGGGTGAGGATGTCCGTCTGACCCTTGACTTGGATCTGCAGGAGAAAGTGTACAAAATAATGGAAGACAAGACCGGCGGCGCCGTGGTCATGAATCCGGATAATGGACAACTTCTGGCGTTGGTCAGCACTCCCGGTTTTGACAGCAATATGTTCGCGCAGGGCCTTAGCCGGAAAAGATGGAAAGCTTTGGTTAGCGATCCCCAGCATCCACTGCAGAACAGATGCATCCAAAGTGCTTATCCTCCCGGTTCTGTTTTCAAGCTCATCGTTTCCGCTTGCGGCTTGATGCAGGACAAAATCGACCCGGAAAAAAAGGTTTATTGTTCCGGAAAACATAGATTGGGCCGGCGTATATTCCATTGCTGGAGAAGACGCGGGCACGGTCGGGTTGATTTTGAGCGTTCATTGATTGAATCCTGCGATATTTACTACTATCAGCTGGGCGAGGAGATCGGAGTGGATGGCTTGGCCAAGTTTGCCCGCGAATGCGGCTTCGGATCCAGGACCGGCATCAATCTTCCGCATGAAAGTTCCGGCTTGATCCCGGATCGGGAGTGGAAAAAAAAGAAATTCGGCCGTTCCTGGCAAAAAGGAGAAACGCTGAATATTTCCATTGGCCAAGGCTCTGTCCTGGCTACTCCCCTGCAGGTTGCGAGATACGTAAGCGCTCTTTTAAACGGAGGCTGGCTTTATCGTCCGGCCTTAATGCTTTCCGAAACCAAGCTGGACCCGGAAAAAATTCCGGTGGACGCGAAAGTGCGCAGTCTGATCACGCAGACCATGGTCAAAACAGTGGAAGAACCGCACGGCACAGCCTGGAGGCTCAGGACCAGGGAAGCAACCATAGGCGGAAAAACCGGAACCGCGCAGGTAGTCAAGCTCATGGAGGCACACGAAGATTTGGAGGTCGAGGAAATACCGTATCGTTTCCGGGATCACGCCTGGATGGCCAGTTTCGGCATAAAGGGAGCCGAACGCTATGTTGTTGTGGTCATGCTTGAGCATGGCGGACATGGAGGCTCTGCAGCGGGACCGATAGTCAAGAAACTTTATGACTATTTGTTTGCGGAGAAATAATGTTTGATCGCAGGCTGATTTATCATCTGAACTGGATTATTCCGGTTTTGATGCTTATAATTTTTTCCGCCGGCGTGCTTAATCTGTACTCGGCCAGTGCGTTGCGCATTGAAGGCGGAGTTCAGCTGACTCCTATTTACAAGAAACAGATTCTGTGGGGCGTGATTTCCTTGGGGGGCATGCTGTTTTGCATGCTTTTTGATTATCGGCATTTGTTTACCCTGTCCTGGTATCTATACGGACTGACCATTGTTTTGCTCCTGAGTGTATTTTGGGCCGGGGAGTCCATTGGCGGATCACAGCGCTGGCTGGATTTGGCGGTGTTTAACCTGCAGCCGAGCGAAGTAGCCAAAGTCAGCGTGCTGGTGCTCACGGCCAGAATGCTTTCCAAAGTCAAGGGACTGGTCAGTTGGTGGAATTTGCTTCGAATTTGTGTTGCTGTCGGCGTGCCTGCCGCTCTGGTGATTATGCAGCCCGATTTGGGAACCGGCTTAAGTTTGCTTTTGCTTAGCGGCGGAATGATTTTTTATGCCGGAGTGCGATTCGGTGTGCTGAAGATGGCTTGCATTGTTTTGCCTTTGGTTATCCCTTTTGGGTGGTTTTTTCTGCACGAATATCAAAAGGAACGGATTCTTACCTTTTTGAATCCGGAAAGCGATCCGTTGGGATCGGGATATCACATCATCCAATCCAAAATCGCCATCGGCTCGGGAGGTTTTTGGGGCAAGGGGTTTTTGGAAGGAAGTCAGAGCCAGTTGCGTTTTTTGCCGGAAAAGCATACAGATTTTGCTTTTGCTGTATTCGGAGAGGAATGGGGCTTTGTAGGCTCAATGGTTCTGCTGTCGTTGTTTTGCGTGTTGCTTTATCAGATATTCAGGACCGCCCTGGAAGCCAAAGATGATTTCGGCCGCTATCTGTGCATCGGTGTCTTCTTTTATTTTTTCTGGCAGATACTGGTCAATATCGGCATGGTTCTGGGTTTGATGCCAGTGGTCGGAATGCCACTGCCTTTTATTAGCTACGGAGGAAGCGCTTCCGTGGTGAATTTTTGTCTAATCGGTCTGATTTTGAACGTTTCCATGCGAAGGTTTATGTTCAAGCGGAAATGAGATTATTAAATGGGAGCAAAAATGGCCAAAGAAGAGATTAATGCCTTTCTGGGCACCGGGACATCATATCAGGGGAAATTGATATTTCAGGGATCGGTGCGCATTGACGGCGAGTTTAACGGGGAGATCCAATCCGAGGGCACTCTCGTTATCGGAAAAGAGGCCAGAGTAAAAGGCACTGTAGTTGTCGGTCAATTGGTCCAGAGCGGATGCATAGAAGGCGATGTCCGGGCCAAGGACAAGGCCGTCCTGTATAAGGACGCTGAATTTTACGGCACATTGCAGGCGCCGGTAATGGTCGTGGAAGAAGGTGCCAGAGTCAAAGGGCAGATTAATATGGACGAAGAAAGCCCTGATATCGAGTCTCTAAGTCAGGGAAATACGGAGGAGGCGGTCTGAAGCAAAAAGGATAAAAATTTGTGAAATGCTGCACAATTTATGGTGTGTAAGGGTTTTTGAAGGTTTGCGGGCTTAAAATTAATTAAAAATACTTTGACACATTTTTTTAAATTGGCTAAAGGCCATCTGACTTTGAACTAAAATTCACATACTCTGAGGGGGCCGTATGATAGAACTTAATGTTACCTTCTTTATTCAACTGGTGAATTTTTTAATTATTCTGCTGGTTTTGAATCTTATTCTGTATAAGCCTATTCGCGGGATGATCAAAAAAAGGGCTGATGTAATGGCTCAAGGCCTGCAGGAAGCTGAGGATTTTTCAGAAACCGCCAGTGAAAAGATGGAGTCCTATGAGGCTAAATTGCAGGAAGCCCGCAAGGAAGCCAATGAAATCCGATTGACCCGGAAAGGCGAGGGCCAGGAGGAAGAAAAATCCATGCTGGAAACTGCCAATGCAGAGGCATCCAAAATTGTGCAGGATGCCAAGGAAAAAATTTCCAAGGAAAAGGAGTCGGCCCTGTCTTCCCTTAAGGGCAAGGTTGACGATTTTGCCAAGCAGGCTACGGACAAAGTGCTGGGCCAGGCCTAAAATATTATTAAGGACAAGGAGGGCACGCTTTGAAAAACTACAAACGGATTTTCATGGCTCTGGTCGTTGTTGCGCTTACAGCCGGGGTGGCTGTCGCGGCTGAGTCAGGAGGAGACGGAGACTCGTCCAAATGGTGGAACTTGTTTTGGCGGGTGATTAATTTCGTTATCTTTGTCGGGATACTTTATAAAATCGCCGGAAAAAGACTCAAAGATTTTTTTACCGGCCGAAGGTATCAGATAGAAAACGAGTTTAAAGACCTTGAAAAACGCCGCGTTGACGCCGAAGCAAAACTCAAGGATGTGGAGAAGAGAATCGCCAACCTTGATCAGGAACGCGAGGAAATTTTGTCCGCAGCCAAAGAGCAGGGCGAGGTCCTGAAGCAGGGCATTATTGAAAAGGCGGAGAAGACCGCCGAACAGATTCGCGAACAGGCCCGGGTTAATGCCGAGCAGGAAGCAAGTCAGGCAATAGCGGCATTGCGTGCCGAAATGGCCGAGATGGTCGCTGGTGCAGCTGAACAAATGGTGCGGGAGAAGCTGACGCAGGATCAGCATAAAGGATTGATTAACGACTATCTAGCAAAGGTGGTGTTAAATTGAGCGGTGATATAATAGCAAGAAGGTATTCACGCGCCCTCTTTGCCATCGGGCAGGAGCAGGGCCAGGATGAACTTGCCGCCTTTGGCAAGGATTTGGCGGAGGTATCCGGCGTGCTGAATGAGACGCCCGAACTGATGCGGGTCTTTCGCAATCCTGTTTTCAGCACAGAGGAAAAAAAGGCCGTGATTGAAAATATCCTGGGCAAGCTGCAGTTGTCCAAAACGGTCGTAAATTTTTGCCTGTTTTTGGCGGACAAAGACAGGCTGGCATTCCTGCCGGAAATTACGGAAAATTATTCAGCTTTGCTGGATGATGCACAGGGTGTTCTCCGGGGTGAACTTATCACAGCAGTTGATCTGGACTCCGGCATGAAGGACGAGGTTCAGAAAAAATTGGAAGATCAGTCCGGCCACACTGTATATCTAAACTACGATGTGGAGCCTGAAATCCTCGGGGGACTCAAGCTCAAGGTCGGGGATAAAGTTCTGGATGCCAGCATAAGGGCACAACTGGAAATTTTGAAAGAAAATATCAAGAGGGGTGAGTAGTGGCTATGCAAATCAAAGCAGAAGAAATCAGCCAGATTATTGAGGATCAGATTAAAAACTATGAACAACGCGTGGAAATGAGCGAAACCGGCGTTGTTCTGTCTGTTGGTGACGGAATTGCCCGGGTTTATGGAGTGGACAACGCCATGGCCATGGAGCTCCTTGAGTTTTCGGGCGGAGTCAACGGCATGGTTCTTAATCTGGAAGAGGACAGTGTCGGTGTCGCTCTTCTCGGAGAAGATACCGAGATTAAAGAGGGTGACCTGGTTAAACGGACTGGAAAAATTGTGCAGGTTCCTGTGGGGGACGCGGTAAAAGGCCGGGTTATTGACCCCTTGGGCAATCCCCTGGATGGCCAGGGCCCGATTCAGGCCAAGGAATTCAGACCGGTTGAAAGCAAGGCTCCGGGAATTGTTCCCAGGAAGTCCGTGCATGAACCGATGTATACCGGGCTCAAGGCTATTGATGCCATGACCCCGATTGGTCGCGGGCAGCGCGAATTGATAATCGGCGACCGCCAGGTCGGAAAGACCGCTATCGGCATTGACTGCATACTGGCTCAGAAAGAGACTGATGTGCATTGTTTTTATGTGGCTGTCGGTCAGAAAAAGGCGTCGGTCGCACAGGTTGTTGATTCTTTGCGTAAGTACGGAGCCATGGAATATACAACGGTAATATCCGCTACAGCTGCTGATCCGGCACCGCTTCAGTTCATCGCTCCTTACGCCGGATGCGCAATGGGTGAGTATTACAGAGAAAACGGCAAGCATGCGGTAATCATATACGACGATCTTTCAAAACAGGCGGTAGCCTATCGGCAGATGTCTCTGCTTCTGCGTCGGCCTCCGGGACGTGAAGCTTTTCCGGGTGATGTTTTTTATCTTCATTCCCGTCTGCTTGAACGCGCGGCCAAGATGAGTGATAAAGAAGGCGCCGGATCTTTGACTGCGCTGCCGATTATTGAAACTCAGGCCGGTGACGTATCCGCATATATCCCGACCAATGTTATATCCATTACGGATGGCCAGGTATACCTTGAACCGAATTTGTTTTACGCCGGTGTTCGTCCGGCCATTAACGTCGGTCTGTCCGTATCCCGAGTCGGAGGTTCTGCGCAGGTCAAGGCAATGAAAAAGGTTGCCGGTACCTTGCGCCTGGACTTGGCTCAGTACCGGGAATTGGCGGCATTCGCCCAGTTCGGATCCGATCTGGATAAGGCAACCCAACAGAAGTTAACCCGAGGCGAGCGTCTGGTCGAACTTTTGAAACAACCCCAGTATCAGCCCATGCCCGTTCAGGAACAGGTGATTTCTCTGTACGCAGGAACACGCGGCTACATGGACGAGTACGATGTATCCCTTGTCAGCAGATTTGAAAATGAACTTCTGGAGTTCATGCGCAATCAAAAAGCGGAAATTCTGTCTGAAATCAAGGAAAAAGAGGTATTGGACGACGAACTGGACAAAAAAGTAGGCGCGGCCATCGACGAATTCAAGAAAGGCTTTAAGGCCTAAACAGGAAGGAGTACAAGATGGCATCACTTAGGGACATTCAGCAGAAAATCGGTGCTGTAAAAAAGACTAAGCAGATTACAAAGGCGATGAATATGGTCGCCTCCGCGAAGCTGCGTAAAGCCCAGTTCCGTATTGAGCGCTTCCGTCCCTATGCAGATAAATATTTTGAAACCATCGAAGAGCTTTCGTCCCGCGCGGACAGCAACGCACACCCACTGCTGGAAACCAGAGAGGAAATTCAGTCGGTTGGAATAATTGTTGTTACATCGGACAAAGGGTTATGCGGCAGCTTTAATATTAATATATGCAATGCTGCCTTGAACCTGGCCAAGAGCAAGGAGTCCGAGGGCAAGAAAGTCAAGATGGTCTGCATAGGAAAAAAGGGACGCGATTTTATGCGTAAGCGGAAATATGAAATCGTGGAAGCCCAGGCAGAGGTAATGAACAATTTTGATTTTCAGTTGGCTTATGATATCGGCAATAAAGTCATTGATAAATATCTTGTTGCCGAACTTGATGAAGTGCATATAGCATATGGCCAGTTTATAAACGTGGGCAAGCAGCAGGCAAAAGAGGCGCAAATTTTGCCTGTCGAACCCGAGTCCGGCTCAGAAGAAGAGTCCGCGGAAAGCGAATTCATTTTTGAGCCGTCAGTCGAAGGCCTCTTAGCCGAATTGCTGCCCAAATATGTAAAGGTCCAGATTTATAGGGGACTTTTGGATACCTCGGCCAGCGAGCACGCAGCAAGAATGAACGCCATGGATAATGCTACCAAAAATTGTGATGAACTGGTGGATAATCTTTCACTGGTATACAATAAAGCCAGACAAGCAAGCATCACCACTGAACTTATGGATATAGTCGGCGGTGCTGAGGCACTCAAACAAGGATAAGAGGGGGCTTTGATAAATGAGTGAGAATAAAACGGGAAAAATTGTACAGGTAATCGGTCCGGTTGTGGACGCGGAATTTCCGGAGGGCCAGCTTCCGTATTTGATGAACGCGCTTTTGATAACCAACCCAACAATTAGTGACGAACCCGACAATCTGGTTGTCGAGGTTTCCCAGCATCTCGGGAACAACGTAGTCCGCTGCATCGCCATGGACGGAACAGACGGCCTGGTTCGCGGGATGGAAGTCAAAGACACCGGCAGTCCGATCATGACTCCTGTGGGCAAGGCTTCTCTGGGCCGGATTTTGAATGTTGTCGGACGGCCGGTGGACGAAAAAGGTCCGGTGGACGCGAGCAAGACCAGCCCGATTCACAGATCCGCACCGACGTTTGTTGAGCAGAATACGGATATTGAACTTTTGGAAACGGGCGTTAAGGTTATTGATCTTCTGGTTCCTTTTCCGAAAGGCGGCAAAATGGGTATGTTTGGCGGCGCAGGTGTCGGCAAGACCGTTATCCTGATGGAAATGATCAATAATATTGCCAAGCAGCATGGCGGCATTTCCGTTTTCGCCGGTGTCGGAGAACGGACACGTGAAGGAAATGATCTGTATCATGAAATGATTGATGCCGGGGTTATTGACAACGCCGCTTTGATTTATGGTCAGATGAACGAGCCTCCGGGAGCGCGTTCCAGAGTTGCGTTGACCGCGCTGACGTGCGCTGAGTATTTTCGTGACGAAGAAAATCAGGACGTTCTTTTGTTTATTGATAATATTTTCCGCTTTACTCAGGCTGGAACCGAGGTATCGGCCTTGCTTGGACGCATGCCGTCAGCAGTTGGATACCAGCCCACTCTGGGTACTGATTTGGGTGAATTGCAGGAGCGTATTACTTCCACGAACAAAGGGTCAATTACATCCGTTCAGGCTGTTTATGTTCCCGCTGATGACTTGACTGACCCGTCCCCGGCGACAACATTTGCCCATCTTGACGGTACAATCGTTTTGTCCCGCCAGATTGCGGAGCTTGGTATTTATCCGGCCGTGGATCCTCTGGACTCTACCTCCCGGATACTGGATCCGAATGTGCTGGGTACCGATCATTACTCCGTTGCTCGCGAAGTTCAGCAAATTCTTCAGAAGTATAAGGATCTGCAGGATATTATCGCCATTCTGGGTATGGACGAATTGTCCGACGAGGATAAACTGACGGTCAACAGGGCCAGGAAGATTCAGCGCTTTCTGTCACAGCCGTTTTTTGTTGCCGCCCAGTTTACCGGCAAGGAAGGCCGCTATGTGAAGCTTGAGGATACAGTCAAGGGCTTTCAGGCGATTATCGACGGCAAACATGATGACATTCCCGAAAGTGCGTTTTATATGGTCGGCTCCATTGACGAGGCTTTGGAGAATGCCAAAAACAGCTAATTAAGGTGGTATCATGGCTAACACAGTCAAGCTTGAGATCGTCACTCCGGACCGGATGCTTTTGTCCGAGGACGTTGAATATGTTGCCGCACCCGGCGTAAATGGTGAATTCGGTGTGTTGCCCAACCATATTCCTTTTCTCTCCGCCTTGGGGATTGGCAGTCTTTTTTTTAAACAGAACGGAAAAAGATATTATGTCTTTGTTTCCGGTGGATTCGCGGAAGTAAATTCAGATAAAGTTTCCGTTTTGGCCGAGATTGCTGAAAGGGCGGAAGAAATAGATGTGGAAATGGCACAAAAGGCGCGGGAACGCGCCGAAAAACGTCTTGCAGAACAACAGGACCGAGAGGCATACGCACGCGCTCAGGCGGCTATAGCCAGGTCCATGCACAGGATCAGATGCCGCGAGAGCGCGGTTCAGGAAGGGACCTGCGCAAGTTAAGTTCCCGCAAGGAATGATTTGCATTTTATAAGCCCCACTTTAGCCAGTGGGGCTTTTTTCTTGAATTTTGGCGAGTTTGAAATTTAAAGTTAAGTTGATATCTTTATTTCAGGAGTATTTCATGTTCTCGGGTGCTAAGCAGTTTTCTAATGTGGCCGGAGTGGTTCTTGCCGCTGGAAAAGGGACCAGGATGCACAGCAATAGGCCCAAAGTGCTGCAGGAAATTCTGGGCAAACCGCTTTTATGGTATGTTCGGGCATGCATGGAGAAAATTTGCCCGAAAAACTATTTTGTTATCGGTTTCGGCCGGGAGGAAATTGAAAAGCAATTTCCGGAGTTAAAAGAATTTTTTGTGCTTCAGAAGGAGCAATTAGGCACTGGACACGCGGTAAAACAAGCCCTGCCAAGATTGAATGATGATTTATACAAATACCTGCTGATAACCAACGGTGACGCTCCCCTGATACCTGAGTCTCTGCTGACCGAATTTGTAGAATATGGGCTTGATTCAGGCTGTCCGTTATGCATACTGAGCATGGAGCCGGATGATCCCGCAGCCTACGGAAGGATAGTCCGCGATGAAAACGATAAGGTACACCGTGTTGTCGAGGCCAGTGATATTGACGATAACCGGGTCAAGGTTTTAAATGAAGTCAACTCGGGAATTTATTTGTTACGAACCGATGTCGCCGGCTCCCTGCTTGATGCCCTGGATGCCGACAATAATCAAAAAGAATATTATTTGACTCAAATTGTTGAATTGGCCAGCAAAAAAGGATTGTCGGTTGCCGCCTATAATTGTGGTCATCAAGAAGATTTGCTCGGCATAAACACGGTCGGCGAGCTTGTCCTTCAGGAAGAAAATCTGCAGAAAAAAATAATCAGGAAATTTCTGGATAAAGGTGTCATAATCCGCAGTCCCGCGCTGGTGCGCATCGGCCCGGAAGTTCAGATAGAACCTGGAGCTGATATAACCGGCCCGGCTGAAATAATGGGTGCTACCAGTATTTCTGGTAATAGCCGGATAGAAGCGAACGTAGTTATTCTTGATTCGAATATTCATGCAGCGCATATTAAATCTTTCTCGCACATTCAGGAAGCCGATATCCAAAACAGCTCGGTGGTCGGCCCTTACGCTCGTGTCAGGCCCGGCACCTGCGTATGTGAACACGCCAGATTGGGTAATTTTGTCGAGGTCAAGAAGGCAGTAATCGGAAAAAACAGCAAGGTTAATCATTTAAGCTATATTGGTGATGCCGAAATCGGTGAGGACGTAAATATCGGTGCCGGGACTATAACCTGCAATTATGACGGCAACAAAAAATACATGACCCAAATCGGTGACAAGGCGTTTATAGGCAGCAACACCGCCTTAGTGGCGCCGGTTGAGATCGGTCGTGGTGCTCTTGTGGGGGCTGGATCAATCATCACCAAAAATGTCCCGGAAGATTGTCTGGGTATAGCTCGTAATAGGCAAAAAAATATCGGACGAAAAAAGTAGCTTGCTTTCAAGTTTAAAAAAGGATAATTTGTCATCACAATGGAAGTGTTAACAAAATTAAGTGAAAAAGTGGAAGTTCTTTTGTCCCGTGTGTCCAAGCTGGAAAATGAGAACAAGGATCTCCGTCATGCGCTGGAACATGAGCAGGACAAGAACAGGGCGGTACTGGACAAGGTAAATGAGCTCTTGCAAAAGATGGAAGATGTGAATATTGAATAATTGATGCCTAGTTATAACATCAGTTTGCTTGGCTTGGATGTGTACTTCAAAACCAGCGCGAGTGCTGAAAGAATAAACCAAGCCAGCGGATTAATAGAAAATCGTTTTAAACAATTGGACCAGAGGGGGCGGACATTAAGCAAGGAAAAACTTCTTGTCTTCCTGGCCTTGGGACTTGCCGATGATTATTTACAGACCAAAGAGAGTCTGGAGGAAATTCAGGAAAGACTTAACTCTCTTTTAGATAAATTGGAAGAAGACGGAGAATAGTTTTTAGCTGAATTGGAAACAAAATGGCCTGGAGGGTTTGTGATTGTCAGGATTTATATTGAGCCAACATCTCAATAAAGGGAACCTGATGCAGTATCTGTGTGCATGCCTCCTTCGGGAGAGGAAGCCTGATGCTACTGCTGTGGTGCCCACCTGGTATAACCGGGTTCAAATAAACCGCAACACGGCCTTCCGGGATTCATAAAAATAATAAGCAAGTCTTTTGGCCACTTCCCCCCTGCCCTGGTATTTTAACCGGGGTCAGTCCTGATTTTTTCTTATTTATACTCAATGCCTCAGCTTAAATCGTGCAACAAGTTCCCTGGTGTTTTATGTCCAGGGGTTAAACATAGATAAGGAGTTTTCATGTTGAGCAGTATTATTATAACCGCTTTCATCTGTTTAGGATTGGGGGCGGCCGCGGGATATTTTGGGCAGAAGTATTTTTTAAGCAAGGAATACAAGGAAAACAAGGAATTGGCTGATAAGATCCTTGAGGAGTCCCGGCGTGAAGCGGAAACCACGAAAAAGGACATGCTGCTTCAGGCCAAGGACGAAATATACAAACTGAAAAAGGAAAACGAAGCAGAAAACCGCGAGCGGGAAAAAGAAAATAAGAAGCTGGAACAGCGTCTGCAGGAAAAAGAAGAGCGGCTCGAAAAGAAAATGGAGATGGCTACCCAGAAAGAGAGTGAAGTCGCCGCCTGGGAAAATAAACTGGTCAAGCAGGAACGTAAGCTGGAGGAAAAGGATCACCGCCTTAAAGAGCTTATTGACCAGCAATCACAACGGCTGGAGGAAATTTCCGGATTGACCGCGGAAGAGGCAAAAAAGCGTTTGATTTCGGATATGGAAAAGGAAGCGAGACATGAAGCAGCCAAAATGGTCCGGGTTATTGAGATGGAGGCCCAGGAAAAAGCGACTAAAAAGGCCCGGGAAGTTCTGGCTACCGCGGTTCAGCGCTACGCCGGAGATTATGCTACAGAAAATACCGTGTCCACGGTCGAGCTGCCGAGCGAAGATATGAAAGGGAGGATAATCGGCAGGGAGGGCCGGAATATTCGAACCCTGGAATCGGCAACCGGTGTGGATCTCATTATTGACGATACCCCGGAGACAGTAGTTTTGTCCGCCTATAGCCCGCTTCGCCGGCAGATTGCTAAATTGGCCCTGGAAAGACTGATCAGTGACGGTCGCATACATCCGGCCAGGATTGAGGATATCGTGGCCAAAGTGGGCAAGGAAATGGAAGTCAAGCTGCGGGAGATCGGTGAGCAATCCACTTTTGATGTCGGGGTGCACGGTATTCATGCCGAACTTATTAAACTGTTGGGACAATTGCATTATCGGACCAGTTTTTCCCAGAATGTTTTGCAACATTCCCTGGAAGTCGCCTTTTTGTGCGGAATAATGGCTTCCGAACTTGGGGTGGATACCAAAAAGGCCAAGCGGGCGGGATTGCTGCACGATATCGGCAAGGCCGTGGATCATGAGGTGGAAGGACCGCACGCGACAATCGGCGCCGACCTGGCCAAAAAATATGGAGAATCCAAAGAAATAGTGCACGCTATTGCCGCACATCATGAGGATGTGCAGCCTAATTCAGTTTTGGCTGTTCTGGTCCAAGCGGCGGACGGACTATCCGGAGCCCGTCCCGGAGCCAGAAAGGAGTTGCTGCAGAATTATGTTAAGCGGTTAGAGGACCTGGAAAACATTGCCAAACAATTTGACGGCGTCAAACGGGCATTTGCCATTCAGGCCGGGCGCGAACTTCGGGTTATGGTTGATTGCGACCGGATAAACGATGACAGCAGTTACATGCTTTGCAAGGATATATCCAAAAGCGTTGAAGAAAATCTTACTTATCCGGGTCAGATCAAGGTCACGGTTATCCGCGAAAAGCGCGCGGTTGAATACGCAAAATAAAATAATTTTCCGGCCATGACATTTTCCGGGGAATTGAAGCGGGCTGCTTAAGTTTTTTGCAGCCCGAGCATATTTTTTCAGGTGTAAAGAAAATGAATTTTCGCGTGCTTTTTCTCGGGGATGTAGTCGGCAAGCCCGGTCGGAGAATTGTCCGGCAACGGGTTCCGTTGCTCAGATCCGAGCTTAAAGCCGACATTATAATCGCCAATGCGGAAAACGCATCCGGCGGAATC
Organism: Thermodesulfobacteriota bacterium; assembly: GCA_051748085.1. Taxonomy (GTDB): domain Bacteria; phylum Desulfobacterota; class Desulfovibrionia; order Desulfovibrionales; family Desulfonatronovibrionaceae; genus CAYNNQ01. Next base: position 17,816 of record JBNJHA010000014.1, on the reverse strand, counting down.
GGGCTGACGGCCAAAAATGCCCGGGAGCTTTTGGATAGCGGGATTGATCTACTCACATCGGGCAATCATATCTGGAAACATCGTGATATCGGCCAATACATGGACAAGAATCCGGACCGGATTGTACGCCCATTGAATTATCCGCCCGGGGCCCCCGGATATGGCATGGCCAGGATAGAAAGGCCGAATGTCCCTGTCTTGTACGTAATCAATCTTTTGGGAAGGACTTTCATGGATGATGTTGATTGTCCTTTTCTTACGGCAGATAAGGTACTAAAGTCTCTTCCGCCGCAATCTTCAGTATTGATTGATTTTCATGCCGAGGCAACGTCTGAAAAAAAGGCGCTTGCCTATTATTTTTTGGGCAAAGCAGGTGCGGTACTCGGCACTCATACCCACGTGCAAACCAATGATGCCCGGATAATTGGTAAAAAAACCGGATTCATAACCGATGCCGGCATGTGCGGTCCATATGATTCAGTCCTGGGTATGGAACCCAGAGAAGTGGTGCACAAATTTACTACCGCCCGGCCTGCGCGCTTTAAAACCGCCTCCGGCCCGGCGGAATTGAATGCGGTAGTGATAGATTTTGATTCGGACAGCGGGACTTGCCTGAATATATTTACCTGGAAGGAAAACGAGCTGGAGGAAGCCAACAATGTTTGATATCGATAAACAACTGGAGCTCATAAGAAGGGGGAGTGCCGAAATAATAGATGAACGGGAGTTGATCGACAAAATTAGAGACAAGGGCCGGCTGCGCATAAAAGCCGGATTTGATCCCACCGCTCCGGACCTGCATCTTGGTCATACCGTGCTGATCCAAAAACTTAAACATTTTCAGGAACTGGGGCACACGGTGATTTTTTTGATCGGCGATTTCACGGGCATGATCGGTGATCCTTCCGGAAAATCAGAGACAAGAAAAAAGCTGACCCGGGCAGAAGTCATGGCCAATGCTGAAACTTACAAACAGCAAATTTTTCAGATACTTGATCCGGAATTGACCGAAATAGCCTTTAATTCCAGTTGGATGGACGAGTTCAATGCCGCGGATTTTGTTCGTCTTTGTTCCAGGTATACAGTGGCCAGAATGCTGGAGCGAGATGATTTTGAAAAAAGAATGCGCGAAAACAGGCCAATCGCGGTGCATGAATTTTTGTATCCCCTGGTTCAGGGATATGACTCCGTGGCCCTGGAGGCGGATGTGGAGTTGGGCGGGACGGATCAGAAATTTAACCTGCTTATGGGCCGGACCTTGCAGAGAGAATACGGACAGGAACCGCAGGTTATCCTGACCATGCCCATTCTGGAGGGGTTGGACGGGGTGCAGAAGATGAGCAAGTCGCTGGGTAATTATGTGGGAATCCGCGAATCGGCCAAAGATATCTTCGGTAAATTGATGTCCGTGTCGGATGCGCTTATGTGGCGTTATTACGAATTGCTTTCGGACCGTTCAATGCAGGAAGTTCACGCCATGCAGGAAAAAACAGCATCCGGAGAAATGCACCCCAAAGAATGCAAGGAGAATCTGGCATGGGAACTGGTTGCCCGTTTCCATTCCCCCGCCGAGGCTGACGCGGAATTAGACGCCTTTCGACAGGTTTTTTCCAAGCACAAGCTGCCGGAAGATATGCCCGAATACTTTGCAAGCGTGCAGCGGGGGGATAATCGGGTACTGGACGTCCTCGGCAACAGCGGCCTTTGCAAATCAAACAGTGAAATTAAGAGGCTTTGTAAACAGAAGGCTGTAGGGCTGTTTGAGGGTGACAAGATTGAGGATCCGTTTTGGACTTTTGAAGCCGGGGAATATGTCTTGAAAGTGGGCAAAAAAAGATTTTTGCGGGTTAAAGTTGAGTAGCGGAGTTTTTGTTTTGTAAGAGATCGAATATCAATTCAGCAAATTTTTGCTCTTCCTGCTTTCGGCCTGCGGTTTTTTTGATGTCTTCCAGGAGGTGATGACAGCCCCCCCGGACCCGCCGGTTCAGAGGAGAGCAAAAAATTGTACCGGAAATGCATATCTGCTTGAGAACCTGTTTTTGTGTTCAATTCCGTGGTCCGGTTTCTCCCTTTGTAATACATAAAAAGCCGGGCGTCCTTCAGCAATTATTCAAAAGATCAGGTAAATAAAATCTATCTGCAACGTCGAGGAGCCTGCAAATTCAAGGGTGGCACATGTATGATAAATCCAGGTAAGGCCAGACACCTTATAAAGAATTTTTTTCTTATCTCCAGAATGATCAAAATAGAACATTCGGTTTTTGCCCTGCCTTTTGCATATATAGGCTGTTTCTGGGCGGCCGGGGGATGGCCGGGCACACGCGTTTTTATCGCCCTTACTCTGGCGATGGTCGCCATACGTTCATTGGCCATGACTGCAAACCGGGTTATTGATTTGGACATAGACAGGAAAAACCCCAGAACGCATTCCAGGGCGCTGGTTACCGGGTATGTCTCTCGCCGGGATGCCTGGGCGTTTATCGCAGTTTGCGCCGGAATTTTTGTTCTGTGCTGCGCTTTTTTGAATTCAACTTGTCTGTTGCTTTCTTTTCCAGCAATGCTCTGGGCCATTGGATACAGTTTGAGCAAAAGATATACCCGCCTTTGCCATTTTATCCTGGGTTCAGTTTTGGGTCTGGCTCCGATAGCGGGTTGGCTGGCTTACGAACCTTCCTGGCATTTAGCCTATATCTGCCTTTTTTTGGGCGTCCTTTTCTGGGTGGCTGGTTTTGATATCCTGTATTCAGCCCAGGACTGTGAGTTCGACCGAGAGCATGGCCTGCATTCGATGCCGGCGAGCATCGGGGTGCCCTGCGCTTTTACAATTTCCAGTTTCAGCCATGTTAACGCGGTACTTTTTCTTGGTCTTGCCGGACTTTTGGCCGAGGCCGGTCTGTTTTTTTTCGCGGCCTGGGGTTTGACCTCAGTTATCCTTTTGTGGGAGCATAAAATAATTGCAGCTGACGATTTATCTCGAGTCAACACTGCATTTTTTACCTTAAACGGGATTATATCTTTGGTCCTTTTTGGCGGTGTTTTGGCGGATATTTTTGTGGCATAAATTTGGAGGAGCTCATGTCTGAATTCCCTGAATACCGGGGTGAGTTGGAGTATGTCTGTCTGGGATGCCAGCAGGTTTTCCCCATGGATGAATTGCATTATACCTGCCCGGAATGCGGCGGTGTTTTCTTGCTGCGCGACAAATATTTTGAACGCTTGAAAAAAACTTCCGGACAAAAGTGGCGGGAATTATTTGACGCAAGGGCGGCAAGTAAAAACTCCGCATTAAAAGGCATATTTCGTTTTTATGAATTGATCGCCCCGGTGCTGGAGCCCGAGGATATTGTTTATCTTGGAGAAGCCAATACACCGGTCATTCCCGCCTCAGACAGCCTTAGCGAAACGGTTGGTGCCCGCTTTTTTTATAAAAACGACGGACAAAATCCAAGTGCTTCTTTCAAAGACAGGGGAATGGCCTGCGCGTTCAGCTATTTACATAAATTGGTTAAGCTTAAGAACTGGGATAAAGTGCTGACTGTTTGCGCTTCAACCGGAGATACTTCTGCGTCCGCCGCTTTGTATGGGGCTTACGCCGGAAAAGCAGTAAAAACCGTTGTCCTTCTACCCAAGGGTAAGGTCACTCCGCAACAGCTTGCCCAACCCCTGGGCAGCGGCGCTTTGGTCCTTGAAGTGGACGGTGTCTTTGATGACTGCATGAAAGTTGTTGAATATTTGGCAGATAATTACAGAGTGGCCTTGCTCAATTCCAAGAATGCCTGGCGAATTCTGGGGCAGGAAAGTTATGCCTACGAGATCGCTCAATGGTGTGATTGGGATGTCCGGAACAAGGCCGTTTTTGTGCCTATCGGAAACGCCGGGAATATTACGGCCGTTATGCGCGGTTTTTTAAAGCTTTTAGAGCTGGATATTATTTCCTGCCTGCCACGCATTTTCGGGGTGCAGACGGCCCATGCCGATCCTGTATACCGGTATTATGAGGCGGAGAAAGGCAAGCGGAAGTATAATCCGGTTCGAGTCCGGCCCAGCGTGGCCCAGGCGGCCATGATCGGCAATCCGGTGTCCTTTCCCCGGGTCCGTGCATTAGTGGATGAATACGAGTATATTGCCGGGGACCAGTCCTTTAATGTAATTCAGGTTTCGGAGCAGGAAATAATTGAAGGCATGCTCCTGGCTAACAGCCATGGTCATATTGCCTGCACTCAAGGCGGAGAATGCCTGGCCGGGTTGCAAAAAGCGCTTGCAGCTGGAATGCTGAATCCGAATGAAGAGGCTGTTCTGGATGCTACGGCGCACATGCTCAAGTTCATCGGCTTTCAGGAGATGTACTTCAACAACGAGTTTCCTCCCGGCTATGAGATTGTGCCCGATAAGGACATGGTCAACAGACCGCAGACCCTTATTTCGGAAAAGGAGCATGACGGCCTTTCAGACAGTGAATATGCCCGCATGGCCGGGGACAGGGTGGTCAAAATGCTCGGGCTGGACAGCCGTTGATTTTGGGCGGATATTTTTTATTTTTGCAGGAAATTATACGCCAGGCAGTCCGACCACACATAAATTATATTCGTCGGCCAGCTTGATGCTTTTTTCAAATTCAAAAAAAATACAGGTCCGGGCGCAAAAAGCGAGGCAGGTAAGCCCGGATTTATGCATGATTTCAAGGGTTTGCGGACCCAGGGCCGGCTGGTCAAAGCGTAGGTCCTGCCCGGGTTTGGCCCCTTTTATGATTGTCCCCCCGCGTTTGTTCAAGAGCTCTCCCCCGCGTTTGATAGCGGCATCAGTGCCTTCCAGGGCTTCAACCGCAGCCACCATTTGTTTGCAAACAACAACACATTGTCCGATATCCAACTCCCCTATAGACTTGAGTATATACCGGCCATAATCTATATCTTCCTGCTCCTCTTTTCCTGGTCCTCTGGAAGTAAGTTGCCCATGCGGAGCCTTTAGACCGGGTATCATATCCAGGCAGGATCTGACCTGCAGTTTTTCTTTTTCCAGTTCCGCGGCAACAGCCCGTAACAATGCGTCATCACCTTTTTTTTTAATGCTGAAAATAAGCCTGGCCGCCCTGAAATCCGGACGGATATTAAGGGCTCTGGGCTTGTTGATCGTGCCCGCGAACATGACTTTTCGAACGTTATTTTTATGGAAGAAATCGATGAGCCTGGATAGCTGGCCCAACTTGAGCCATTTTAATTCCGTACATTTGCCAGCGATATCTGGATCGGTCTCGGATTGGAAGCCGACGGTAAAAAGGTCGACTTCGAGTTCCGCGCTTTTTTCAGAAATAAGCAAAGGAAGCCTGCCGCCGCCGGCGACAAGGCCAATTCTTTCCCTAGCCATTTTTAGTCAAATTGGGGGAAACAGTTCCCCTGTTGCTGTTGTTAAGGAATTCAAGCAGTAAATTTACTTTGGGATTTTTATAGATCTTATCCGCCTTGATTTTAATGACGGCTTCCTCCCGCGTGTTCCCTGAGTACCAGATGAGGCGCAAGGCCTTTTTTAAGGCCATTATATCGTCTTTTGAAGTCTTGTTTCTGCGCAGGCCAACCAGGTTCAATCCTTCGAGCTTGGCCCGTTCCCCGGCGACCAGAGTAAAAGGAGGTACATCCTGGGCCGCTCCGGTTTTGCCGCCGACAAAGGCCATTTCCCCGATGCGTACGAATTGGTGCACAGCGGACAGTCCTCCGATTATCGCCTTGTCTCCAATGCTTACGTGTCCGGCTAGAGTGGCGCAATTGGCCATTATTACATGGTCACCCAGATTACAGTCATGCGCGACATGCGAATAAGCCATTAAAAGACAATTATTGCCGATTCTGGTTTTTCCTCCGCCTTCCCCGGTACCTCTGTTTATTGTGCAGAATTCGCGAATCTTATTGTTGGCACCGATTTCAAGCGTGCTGTGTTCACCTTGAAATTTAAGATCCTGCGGTATTTCCCCGATACAGGCGTAGGAAAAGACATGGTTGTCCGCGTCTAATCGGGTATGCGGTTTTATTTGGGCGAATGAATCGATACAGGTATTGTCACCTATATAGGTGTCCGCATGAATGAGGACATAGGGACCTATTTTGACATTTTTCCCCAGCTCTGCACTCGGGTCTACAAGGGCGGTGGAATGAATCTGCGTTCCCATTTTAGATGTCCTTACGATCAACAATTGCTGCGCTCAGAATTCCCTGGGCAACTATTTCAGAATTGACCACGGCCTTACCGCGCATTTTCCACAGGTTCAGCTTGTGTCTTTCGTATGCTACATGCAACTCCATTTGATCTCCCGGAAAAACGGAACGGCGAAAGCGGACTTTTTCCATTCCGGTAAATAGAAATATTTTTTTCTTCATTTTTTCCGGAACACTTTTTACGACTAAAAGTCCCCCGGCCTGCGCCAGGGATTCCAGAATAAGCACTCCAGGCATAACCGGATAGGAAGGAAAATGTCCCTGGAAAAAGGGCTCATTGATGCTAACCGCCTTGATTGCGCTTATAAATTCAAACGGCTTGAATTCGATCACCCTGTCCACCAGTAGGAACGGATATCTATGCGGCAAAAGATCCAGTATTTCCTGACTGACTATTTCATTGTTCTGCGACTGACTCATTATTGTTTATCTCCATGCGCTTGGTTTTTAAGCGCATCTATTTCCTTTTGCATCTTCTGCATATTACGCAATAATTGCGGGAGCTTGTTCAAAGCAACTGAGTTTTTCAAAAATTTTTTATGTTCAATTCCGGGTATGCCCCCGACATCGGTATTGGCCGGTATTGATTTGCCTATGCCCGATTTCGCGGCAATACGGCACTTATCCCCGATAGAAAGATGTCCGGCTATTCCAACCTGGCCGGCCAAAATGACTTCATCGCCTATCTGCGTGCTCCCGGCTATGCCGACCTGGGCGACAATGATGCAGTTTTGGCCAATGTGTACGTTATGGCCGATCTGGACCAGGTTATCAATTTTGGTCCCGCGTCCGATAATGGTTTCGCCCAGGGCCGCCCGGTCTATAGCTGAATTTGCCCCGATCTCCACATTGTCTTCAACGCGCACCCGTCCAACCTGAGGGAATTTTTCCATACCGGTCCCGGCCTGGGCGAAACCGAATCCGTCACTGCCGATTACCGTTCCGGAATGCACGGTTACGTTCTCGCCAATGACCGTTCCGGACATAATGCTTACTCCGGGATAAATCGTGCAGTTTTTGCCGATATCACAGCCCTCCCCGATGTAGACAGAGGCGAATATTTTGGTCCGTGCACCTATTTTAGACTGCGGACCAATACAGACAAAAGGATAAATAACTGCAGTCGGGTCAATAACCGCATCAGGATCAATGGAAGCCTGCCCGCTCTGCTCGGAGTAAAAACCCTGCGGTCGGGCGAATAACTGAACCGCGCGGGCAAAATCCAGATAAGGGCTGTCGCTCAAAAGGAAACTTTGCCCGCTGGTGCAGTTTTCCGGAGCAGCGATTACTGCTCCGGCATGTGATGTGGCGAGTTGGTCTGAATATCTGGGATTGGCGAGAAAAGAGAGATCCTCTGGTCCGGCATCCTCAAGCGTGTTTACCCCGGTTATCTGCGTGTCCTGTCCACGCATTTCCAGTTTAAGACTTGCAGCCAGCTCGGAAAGAAGCATTATTTATTGTCCTTTTGAGCCGCACGCCAGGCCTTGTTCAGTTCAACTATTATCTTGTCCGTGATATCCATAGATTCCTTGGCGAAAAGAAGTCCACTGTTCTGGGTATCCATGATCATGGAATAATCATGCTTCTGCCCATACTCTTCTATGACTTCTTGCAGTATCTTCAGAATCGGTTCGGTTAAATTGTTCTGCTCCTGCTTGATCTGACGCTGAAAGGCGCGGGCTTCGTCCTGCAGATCGCGAATTTTGCGTTTCAGCTCCGTTTCCTTGTCCATTTTTGCTTCCTGACTCATGACCATCTTTTGTTTTTCCATATCCTCCCGAAGGGACTGGACTTCCTGTTTTTTGGATTCCAGCTTTTCCTGAATGGATTTGGATTTGCTTTGCAGTTGGCCCAAGGCTTTCTGGGCCGGTTCGGAGGCGGTCATTACTTTTTGCAGATTGACCGTACCTATCTTTTGAGCAGCCAGGGCAGGCACTGCCAACAAAATCATAGTCAAGGTTAAAAATATTATTTTTTTCATGGAAATGCTCCTTTGTTTTCAGGTTAAAAGAATTGACCTACACTGAATTCGAATTTTTGCGGCTTATCACCGTCCAGTTCGTCCAGGGCAAATCCGTATTCCATGCGCAGAGGTCCAAGTGGTGAATACCAGCGAATTCCAGCGCCTACGCTTTTATACAGATCAAAACTGGGCGATTCATCATTGTCCCAGGTATCCCCGGCGTCGAAAAACACAAGTCCCAGTATGCCCATTTCATCGTTTAACGGAAACAGGTATTCAAAGTTGGTAAAGAATTCCTTGTTTCCGCCTTTGTAATCGTCGTCGCCGCCATGATCGTCATCATATTTGGGAGCGATTTCATCTCCGGGGTAGCCGCGTATGCTGTCCATTCCGCCCAGAAAGAAGCGTTCAAAGTTGGGAATTTTTTTGTCACTGTTTTTCATGATGTATCCGAACCTGGCATGCCAGTGAAAGACTGTCTCCCAGAAAAGCGGCAGGTAATAGCTGGTGTCGTAGAGACTCTTAATGAAGTTGTCGTCACCTCCGATTAACCCGCCGGAGTATTCAAGAGAGAGTGTGTTTTTGGAACCCTCGCTCGGATTGATGCGCCGATTGGTCGTGTCCCGGGAAATGGAGGCATAAGCCGTGCTGGCCCAGTTATCACCTTTCATGTCCTTGATGTCCTCATTGGCGTCATCGTCAATATCATAAATGGTGTATCGCTCCAGTTTGTAAGACCAATATAATTTGGTATATTCCCCAAGCGGATAGGAAAATCTGGACCTGCCTCCGATGGACTCTTTGTTGTAATTAAAATAATCGCGTTCTTTCCAGTAGAGATCTCCCCCGACCCCCAGATTGGTATTATTCAAGCGCGGATTCCAGAAATACAGGTCATAGCTGGTGTTTCTGCTGCTGAACGATCCCCTGAGACCCAGATTGTAACCCTTTCCAAACAGATTACGTTCCTGGACCTGGGCGGTGAAGAATATTTTGTCCAGGGAAGAGTAGCCGGTACCGGCGGAAAGCATGCCGGTGGACTTTTCTTTGACTTTTACCTTGAGATCAAGCTCGTCTTCCCTGTCTGTGGGCACGGTTTCAATATTAACGCTTTCAAAATAGTCGAGCTTGTTCAAGCGGACGTTGGACCGCTGCAGCTTTTGACCTTTGAACATGTCGCCGTCAGTAAGGCGCATTTCGCGCAAGATAACATTGTCCCGTGTCTTTGTGTTGCCTTCAACAGAAACGCGGTCAATATATACTCGTGGGCCTTTGGCCAGATGATAGGTTACGTCTATGATTTTGGCTTCTCTGTCGGTATCTGTTTCCGCATCCGTTTCAGCATAGGCGTATCCGAAGTCCGTATAATAATCGGTCAGGTTCTGCAGGTCATCGCGCATGACGGATTGATTGAAAAATTCATCGTCCTCAGCCAGATTGTCCAACTCAGTGACTGTTAAGAGTTTTTTTTCGGAACAAATCAAGTCGCCGGCAAAACGGATCTTTCCGATTTTATATCTTTCGCCTTCAACAACGTAAAAAGTGATATAGATGCCGTCATCTTTGAATTCTATTTTCGGTTTTCCGACCCGGGCGTCCATAAAGCCCCGATTAGCGTAATAGGCTTCAATAAAAGCGGCGTCCCGCTCTAAATAGTCCCGTTTGAGCACGCCTGTTCCGGTCAGCCAGGAAAGGAAACCGCGCTCGGACAGCGCCAGTTCGTCCTTGATGTCGTTGGGGTCGAGACTGTCGGCCCCCTCAATTGTTATGTCCTCGATATAAAGTTCTTTCCCTTCTTCAATATTGATGTTCAGTCTGGCCTGCCCGGTGTCGTTTTCCTCCAGATCGTATTCCACCTCGGCATTGTAGAAACCGTCCTTATGGTATAATTCTTTTATTTTTTTCAAATCTTCGCTTATAATTTTCGGGTTCAGTACGGATCCGGCTTTGGTGCTCATAGCCTCAAGAATATCGTCCTTGTCAATCTCGTCCGCCCCGTTAATGCTTATGGCTTCAATGATTGGTTTTTCCTGGACGTTGATAATTATTTTTTTCCCCTCAGACGTGTCCTGGGCACTGAACCGGACATCATCGAAATAACCCAGTTCAAACAATCTCTTGAGATCGTTGTTTATTTTTTTGGGGCTGTAGATGTCCCCTTTTCTGGTTTTCAGACGCATCAAGACCACGTCCTTATCCAGGATTTTGTTGCCGGTAACAACTATTTCCGATATTCTTTCCTTTTGGTGCAGTTCGTTTTTGATTTTTTCGCTCAGTTCCTGCACCGCGGGGAGGATATTTACCAGTCCCTTTTTGACCACGTAAAGAGCCTTGGGAGTCTTGAGTCCGAAGGCTTCCACCAGGCGAGAGTCTATGCTTATTGTTTCTCCAACCTTGCTCAGGCTGCCGTAGACTGCGTATTGCGCTCCGGATAGAAGCGCCAGATCCTTTACTGTTGCCAGATCCAGCTCCTGGATGTTTTGCGTGTGCAGCAAGTCGTCAGTCTGCTCTTGATCAACGACATTGAATTGCTCTTCCCGAAGCTGTTCGCGCAGCAGGTTCGGCAGAGCGGTATTTAGGTACTGCAGCTCCTGTTCAGCGTTTATTTCAAAAGGCAGCACGAGAATTTTTGTCTTTTCCTGGGTCTGAGCCGAGAAAGCATTTGTCGCCGGCAGGGAAACAAATGCGAAAATCATTATCAGGCCGGCCGCAGTCAATATATTAATCAAGCGCATGGAGTTCTCCAAGGTGTATTTCATATCTGGTGCCCATGGTAGAGGCCAGCTCACGGTTGTGTGTGACCGCTATAAGGGTGGTATCCAGATTGTCGTTTAATTTTAATAAAAGTTCCGTAATTCCTTTTCCGGTTTTTTCATCCAGATTCCCGGTTGGTTCATCTGCCAAAATCACCCTGGGTTTCATCATAATAGCCCGGGCAATTGCCACTCTTTGCCTTTCACCCCCGGAAAGAGTGGTGACGGATTGCTGAAAGCGTTTCTCCAGGCCTACCTGCTTAAGCGCCTCAGCAGCCAGTTTTTTGGCCTCTCCCGGTTTTTTACCGGCTATGACCGCCGGCATGGCCGCGTTTTCCAAGGCGTTGAATTCAGGCAGCAAATGATGGAACTGAAATACAAAGCCTATTTCTCTGCTTCTGATGGCCGCCAGTTTTGTATGCGGCAGATCATTGAGGTTTCGTCCGCAAAAGGATATTTGCCCCCATGAGGGCTTGTCCAGGCCACCCATTATATGCAGAAGTGTGCTTTTCCCCGATCCGGAAGAGCCCAGAATGGCAATGGTTTCTCCCGCCTGAACGCTCATATCAATTTTGTTCAGGATTGTCAGTTCCTGAATCGGCGAGGAAAATTTACGTCCAATGCCTTGCAGATTATAAACAAGGTCATTCATAACGCAATGCCTCGGAGGGGTTAAGGCCGGAAGCCTGTCTGGCCGGATACAGAGTGGCCAGGAAGCATAAAAGCATTGCCGTGCCGCCGATAAGCAACAGATCGGTCGATTGGAGAAGAACCGGGAGATGATCCAGGTAATAGATGTCTTGGGGCAGTTCTATAAATTGATATTTTTGCAACAGCCAGCAGGTTCCGAGTCCGAGGATGAAGCCCAGCGCGGTCCCCACCGCGCCGATAATAAGCCCCTGCAGGACGAAGATGTTGCGGATCATTTTAGAAGTTGCCCCCATTGACATAAGGATTGCAATGTCCCGCGTTTTCTCCATGACCAGCATGATGAGGGTGGTCACGATGCTGAATGATCCAACCAGGACGATCATGATAAGAATTACCGCCATGGCTGTTTTTTCCAGTTTCAGGGCGGAGAACAGGTTTTCGTTCATTTCCATCCAGTCCCGAACATAAAATGGATAACCTCCAAGCATGCTTTCAATATTTTTCGCGGCTTCCCGCGCCTTATATACGTCCTCCACCTTTACCTCCACCCCGGTGACCATGCCCCGGTCCAGGCCCAGAATATCCTGGCTGGCGTCAATGCTGGTGTAAGCAAGCGAAGAATCATATTCGTACATGCCCGTGTCGAATATGCCTTGAACGATGAAAGGCTCGATTTTGGGCGAAAAACCGGCCGCAGATTTTTTGCCGCTTGGTGAAAGAATGTTTACCCGGGTGTCAACCCCGATACCGAGGCGTTTTGCAAGCTCACTCCCGATTATGATCCCCGGGGCGGAGTCGTTTTTTTTTAAATTGGAAATGCTGCCGGATACCATATCGTCATTTATACTGAGGACTCCGGCGGCTTGATCCGGATCGATCCCACGCAAAACTATCCCCTTGACTCCTGCCGGCACACTGAGCATTACCTCGGAATAAATAAAGGGCATTGTTCCCTTTACTCCGGGCGTTGACGCTATTTCTGCGCACATCTCCCTGTATTCGGGAAAGGCCTGTTTGTAGTTCCCGACGACAACATGCGCGTTGACTCCCAGGATTTTGTTGCGCAGGTTGGTGCTGAAACCGTTCATGACTCCGAGGACGACTATGAGGGAAGCTACGCCCAGAGCGACTCCCGCCACAGAGATCATGGATATGATCGAGATAAAGGATTGCTTTCTGCGGGCAAGCAGATACCTGCGGGCAATAAAAAGCTCAAATTTCATCAGTTGGCGGGTCCTTCATTTCTAAGCAGGGGAAAGAGTATGACCTCGCGGATCGAAGCCGAATCGGTAAAGAGCATGACCAGGCGGTCAATGCCGATCCCTTCGCCTCCGGCCGGGGGCATGCCGTATTCCAGGGCCCGAAGATAATCGTTGTCCATAAAATGGGCCTCCTCGTCCCCGGATTCCTTTTCTTTGAGTTGTTCTTCAAAGCGTTTTCTCTGATCAAAAGGATCGTTAAGTTCGGAAAAGGCGTTGGCCATTTCCCGGCCACAGATAAACAGTTCGAAGCGGTCGGTAACATCCGGGTTTTCTTCATTTCTGCGTGAAAGAGGCGAGATGTCCGTCGGATAATGGTAAACAAAGTGAGGCTGTATGAGTTTTGGTTCGACCAGAATATCAAATAGTTTGGCCTGCAGTTTGCCCAGTTTTTCCCCAACCTGAGCATTCTCGCCCAGTTTTTTGACTAAAGACTTTGCTTTTTCATAGTCTTGGTAATCTTCCGGGGAAAGCCCGCCTATTTGTTCCAGGGAGTCATGAAAGGTAATCCTTGTCCATGGCGGGGTCAGATCTATTTCGTTTTCCTGATAGGTTATTCGAGTGGTATTGAAAAGTTTTTCCGCAATGTAGGTGAACATCTCTTCGGTTATGGACATCATTTTTAAAAAATCCGCATAAGCCATATAAAATTCGAGCATGGTGAATTCAGGATTATGCTGGGTGGAAATACCCTCGTTGCGGAAATTGCGATTTATTTCATAAACACGTTCAAACCCGCCGACAAGAAGTCTTTTCAAATACAGTTCCGGGGCGATACGCAGATAAAGCTGCATATCCAGGGCGTTATGATAGGTTTCGAACGGTTTTGCGGTCGCCCCCCCGGGAATTGGCTGCATCATCGGGGTTTCGACTTCTATGAATTTTTTTTTGTCCAGAAATTCTTGCATAAAACGGATGATATTTGAACGGGTTCTGAAAATATCCCGGGAAGTTGAATTGACGGCCAGATCAAGGTATCGTTGGCGGTATCTGGTTTCAATATCGCGCAGTCCGTGATATTTTTCCGGCAGAGGGCGCATTGATTTCGACAGGAGGGATATTTCCTCCGCCTTGACCGTTAGTTCTCCGGTTTTGGTCCGGAATAAACCGCCCTTTACCCCAACGATATCCCCGACATCAAATTTTTTGAAGAGCTTATATTTTTCCGCCCCCAGTATGTCTCTTTGCACGAATACCTGTATCTGAGCGGCATGATCCCTGACCTGCAGAAATGTAACCTTGCCGAAGGAGCGCAGGGCCATTATCCGGCCGGCAATACTAAACTGCAGTTCTTCATTTTCCAGGTCTTCGCTGGTATGCTTTGTATAATCAGCGCAAATTGCCGCGATTTCAGCATCTTTCTCAAAATCATTCGGGTACAGACGCAAGCCCGATTCCTTGAGCAATTCAGCCTTTTCGTTTCGATGTTTTAGAATTTGACTGATATTTTCCTGTTTATCCTGCTTCTTAGCCAATTAGTGCTCCTCTTAAAAATGCTGAATATGCGCAGATAAAATATGTTTTTGATGGAAGTTGTTTTGGGGCGCTAAATTAATTATTTTAGGGTGTTATGCGTTGTTTTTTTGCCTCAAGTCGTTAATGCGGTATCCGGAAAATTCGATTTTTAACAAAGAGTTCGGCAAACTTATTGAAAAAATAATTGGCAGTCAAGAAAGCTCGATGTTGGTAAATTTTGTCGATAAAGAACGTTGTAAATGCAACTCTGTGTAGTAAAATTGCAATTTTATACCCTTTGTATGTTTTTAAGTGCAATACTGCAATATTTAATGCACTGTTTGCAATTAAACTGTCGTGTTTGCCGCAATCATTTTAGTTTTGTTTTTTTTCTGCACGCAGGCATGTTTAGATTCTGTAAAAAAAAACTTGACTTGAGCAGAGGGTATGCTATGACTGTCAAAAGTAAACGTATTTATGTTTGACAGTATATCACAAACCTAAAGCAGGTGCAGGTAATTTATGGAAAAAATCGTTATACAGAACTTGTTCAAAATTTTTGGAGATCATCCTGAAAAGGCTCTGAAAATGTTGAAGCAGGGGGCGACCAAGGATGAGGTCATGGAAAAGATCGGAAATCCTGTTGGGGTTGCAGACGTGTCCTTTGATGTGAAGCAGGGAGAAATTGTTGTTGTTATGGGCCTCTCCGGGAGTGGCAAGTCAACGCTTGTCCGGTGCATCAACAGACTTTTCGAGCCCACGGCCGGAAAGATTTCCGTCGACGGAACCGATGTCATCGGCTTGAGTCAGGAAGATCTCAGACGTTTCAGGCGGGATAAATTTGGCATGGTTTTTCAGAATTTTGCCCTGTTCCCCCATCGCAAGGTCGTGACCAACGTGGAATTCGGTCTTGAGATTCAGCGTGAAGACCCGGAGACGATGCGCAAAAAGGCAATGGACGCCTTGGAAATGGTCGGTCTTAAAGGCTGGGAAGAAAGTTATCCATCGGAACTGTCCGGAGGTATGCAGCAGCGCGTCGGCCTGGCCCGGGCCATTGCCCTTGATCCGGATATTCTGCTTATGGACGAGGCCTTTAGTGCCCTGGATCCATTGATCCGCCGCGATATGCAGGATGAACTTCTCAAGTTGCAGGAGAGCATGCACAAGACCATTGTCTTCATTAGTCACGATCTTGATGAAGCGCTCAAGCTTGGTGATCGTATTGTTTTGATGAAGGATGGTGCTGTTGTGCAGATAGGAACCGGAGAAGAAATTTTGACTGCTCCGGCCACCGAGTACGTTGCCAAATTTGTTGAGGAAGTCGATATAACCAAGGTGCTGACAGCCGAATCAGTGATGAAGAAAACAGAAGCGGTTGCCAACCTAAAGACTGACGGTCCGAGGGCTGCGCTGCGCAAAATGAGGAAAAACGCCATTTCTTCCCTGTTTGTTGTTGACGAAGATCATAAATTGGTCGGCGTTGTCGCGGCTGACGAGGCCGCCCGGTTGGCCAAGACAGAAAGTCGCGACCTGCGGGAGGTTATGAATGTGGATTATAAAACAGTGACAGCCGGGACTCCGGCTACCGAACTTTTTCCTTTGTTGCAGGATATTCCTTATCCGCTGGCTGTCGTTGACGATAATAACAGGTTGCTGGGCGTGATCATACGCGGTCAGCTTATAGCTGCTGTAGCTGAAAGGGGAGGTAACGAATAACATGACATCTACAATGCCTTTAATCCCCAGAATTCCAATTGGCGACGGGATAGAAGCCGTTATTGATTTTCTGGTCGAGCATTTTTCTTTTCTGACCAAGGCCTTCTCTAATGTAACTGAAATCGGGCTTGAATTTTTAGAATCAGGGATGATGTTTTTGCCTCCCTGGCTATTTATCCTTCTTTTTGCCTCCCTGGTCTGGTTATTGTCCAAAAGCCGCGGAGTATCTTTGTTCAGCGTGATCGGCCTGGCCCTGATCTGGAATATGGGCCTCTGGGAACCGACCATGAGCACGATAGCCCTGGTTCTGGTTGCCACGCTGATCGCGATTATACTCGGTGTGCCCATCGGCATTTTTGCGGCAATGAGTAATATAATCTATCGTGTGGTCATGCCTATTCTCGATTTTATGCAGACCATGCCCGCGTTTGTCTATCTTATACCGGCCATCCCGTTTTTTGGTTTGGGCAAGGTGGCCGCGATATTTTCCACGGTAATTTTTTCCATGCCGCCAGCGATCAGGTTGACGTGTCTGGGGATTAAACAGGTTCCCTTTGAATTGGTTGAATGTGCGGATGCTTTTGGATCCAATAAATGGCAAAAGCTTTTCAAGCTTCAACTTCCTCTGGCCACTACTACTATAATGGCCGGAGTTAATCAGACTGTTATGCTGGCGCTTTCCATGGTCGTTATAGCCTCAATGATTGGTGCAAAGGGGCTTGGCGGTGAAGTCTGGAAAGCCATTCAGCGGCTTCAGCCCGGAAATGGTTTTGAAGCCGGCATAGGAATTGTTATTGTGGCTATTGTGTTGGATCGCGTGTTGCAGAAGGTTGCCGCACGCAGTAAGAATTAAAGTTAAACTAAGGGGGTTCTAATGTTTCGCAAGGTATTGTTTTTAATTGCAGCTGTGACGATTTGTTTCAGCGCCATGCCTGTTCAGTCTCAGGCCGGAAAAGGCACGGTAAAACTGGCTTATGTGGAGTGGTCC
This sequence comes from Thermodesulfobacteriota bacterium, assembly GCA_051748085.1. Taxonomy (GTDB): domain Bacteria; phylum Desulfobacterota; class Desulfovibrionia; order Desulfovibrionales; family Desulfonatronovibrionaceae; genus CAYNNQ01. The sequence continues at coordinate 825 of JBNJHA010000014.1, read as the reverse complement.
TGCGCCACGGCCAGCACGAATGTGGCTGCGGCCATAATCCAGGAAAAACTGGGCTATGACGTTGATACTCTGCCGGTCAGCGCCGCCGCCATGTGGCAGGCGGTTGCTTCGGGCGATGTGGACGGCATGGTTACAGCTTGGCTCCCGGTTACTCATAAGCCGTATTACGACAAGTTGGAAAATAAGATCGTTAACCTGGGACACTTGGCCACAGGTGCAAAAATCGGTCTTGTGGTTCCCGATTATGTGACTATCGATTCCATCGACCAGATGAATGACAGTGCGGATAAGTTCAAGCATAAGATCATCGGCATCGACCCCGGTGCCGGAATCATGATGAAGACAGAAAAGGCCATTAAAGAATATGACCTTGAAGGTTTTAATCTTGTTGAAGGAAGTGGCGCTACCATGACCGCCGCTCTTCAGGACGCTATCCGCCGTGACGAATGGGTTGCGATTACCGGTTGGGCCCCGCATTGGAAGTTCGGCCGCTGGGACCTGAAGTTCCTGAAGGATCCCAAAGGGGTATATGGCGGAGCCGAGAACATCGACAAGATCGTGCGCAAGGGCCTTAAAGGGGACAAGCCGGAAGTCTATGACTTCCTGAAGCGCATGGAGTGGGATCTGGATGTCATGCAGACAGTCATGGCCTGGAACCAGGAAGATGGAGCCGACCCGTATGAAAACGGCAAGCGTTTCATGAAAAAGTATCCTGAGCTGGTTAATAAATGGCTCGGCAAATAAATAAAATTGCTTGACTTTGATTTTATTATTCCCTAAATAGTCACCTTCCGCGCACAGCGCGGACGAATTCCCCGGTAGCTC
>JBNJHA010000013.1:0-49860 GCA_051748085.1 Thermodesulfobacteriota bacterium | reverse complement strand
GAATATTTCTTGCTCATAATCCTCCCGGAAAGATTAAAATTTGGGGTTCCTCGACGTTGCGCAGGGATTTTATTCGAGTGATCCTTTCTGATGTTCCTGACGAAAAGTTCGGCATCAAAAGGATCAGGAGAACAACTCGCAAAAATCCATGCATTCCGTCCAAGAGCCAAATTTGGGACCTGTCCCCCAAATTGTTTGCATGCATCTGCTGCCGGCCAGACAGCCGGAAAAATGGTATTAAAAAAGGGCCGCGCGGGCCCTTTTTTCAATCAGGAATCTTCCTCGCCCAGTCCGAGACGGACAAAAGAGCCGAGTGTGATTTCATCGCCCACGGTCTTGCCGACCTCCTTGAGCAGATCCTCTATGCTTTTGGAATCATCCTTGATAAAAAGCTGTTTTGACAGGCATACTTCCTTATAATATTTATTCAATCTGCCCTCAACAATCTTTTCCGCTATATGCGCGGGCTTGCCTTCCTGTTCAGCCTGATGCAGATATATCTCTTTTTCTTTCTGGACCAAATCGGCCGGCAGATTATCGGGATAGACACAAACCGGAGACACAGCAGCCACCTGCATGGAAAGATCCTTGCCCAAAGCCTGAGTTTCAGGCCTGGAAGCGGTTTCCGGTTTTGCGCAGCGAAGCTCGACCATTACCCCTATCTTGCCGTTGGCGTGAATGTAGGAGCCAATCAGACCCTGCCCGTCAACTTTCATAAAACGGGCCCGTCCCGGCTGCATATTTTCCCCTAAAATCCCGATAAGTTCCTTGATCTTTTCCGCGGCCGCCTCCTGCACATCTTCATTGCCGGCCTGCAGGACATCCCGTGCGAGCTCCCGGGCCAAGCCGGAAAATTTTTCATTCTTGGCCACAAAATCGGTTTCGCATTTGAGCTCGTAAAGAGCTCCGGACTGCATATCCTCACTACCGGCGAAGGAAATCAAACCTTCGGAAGTTGAACGGCCGGCTTTTTTCTGGGCCTTGGCCAGTCCTTTTTCGCGCAACCAGGCAACGGCCTTTTCTTCATCCCCGCCGGTGTCTTCCAATGCCTTTTTACAATCCATCATTCCCGCGCCGGTCTTCTCGCGCAGGTCTTTTACCATAGAAGCACTAACAGCCATTTATTTTTCCTCCTCGGTAACTTGATCCTTTTCTTCTTCCTGTCCGCCATTTTCTTCCATGGCTAGTTCCTGCTCGCGATCCTCGCGCCGGGCCAGGCCTTCCAGACAGGCATCGGCAATACTGCCGGTAAACAATTTTATCGCCCGGATAGCATCGTCATTTCCGGGAATAACAAAATCAATCATATCCGGGTCGCAATTAGTATCAACGACAGCAACTATCGGGATCCCCAGCTTGCGACATTCCTTGATCGCGATTTCTTCTTTCTTCGGATCGACGATAAAGGCCACTCCCGGGATATCTTCCATATCTTTGATCCCGCCAAGATTGGCATTGAGCTTTTTAACCTCGCGTTCCATTTCCACAATTTCTTTTTTCACAAAACGGTTCACAGAACCATCTTCAAACATTTCTTCCAGCTTTTTCAGCCGGTCAATACTGCCGCGAATGGTTTGAAAATTGGTAAGCGTTCCGCCGAGCCAGCGATTGGTAACATAATGCATCCCGCAGCGCTCAGCCTCGCTTTTCATAATTTCCTGCGCCTGACGCTTGGTACCGACAAATATAGCCGGCTTGCCGTCTGCCACCTGATCGACCACAAAATCATGCGCCTGCCGGAACAGTTTCACTGTCTGCTGCAGGTCAATAATGTGAATTCCCTTCCGGGCCCCGAAAATATAGGGGCGCATTTTGGGATTCCACCTTCTGGTCTGGTGACCGAAATGAACGCCGGTCTCCAGCATTTGCTTCATGTTTACATAGGCCATAATTTCCTCCTTGGGTTATTCCTCCGTTCGGGGATACCTTTATGGCACCCAAAGATGTTCCGAACGTGTGTTTTTGAACCGCATGCTCATATTACATTTTTTTTCAGCATGCAAGCTCTGAAATCGGGCTCGTGCGGCTTTATTCCGAGCAAACACGCGCAGGCCGAAAGCACGGGCAGCAGAAAATTCGGAGAACAGCTATAAACCTTGTTCTTCCGGGCCAGATCAGCCGGAAACGGAGTTCAGGGTATTTTTCCAGGCCAGAGTCATGTCTTCGATCCCGGCCGCAAAAAGCACTTCATTATTGTAAAAGAATTCAAGGGTGTTTGAGGCATTTGTTTTGCCAATGGGCGCAAAGCATTGTCCGCCGAACAGCTGTTCAAATTCCCTGCTTTTTTCAGCCGGGACGCAGACCAGAAGACGGCTGGCTGATTCACTGTAAAGAATGCGCTCGGGTTCCGCGCATGCCAAAGAAGGTACTGCGTCAAGATTGATCCGGGCCCCGATCCGGCCGCCGATGCTCATTTCAGCCAGAGCCACTCCCATACCGCCGTCCGAGGCATCATGCGCGGCGGAAACCAGCCCTCTGGATACGGCCCGATAAAAAGTCCGATACCTCTTTTTCGCGGAAAGCATATCCACCTGGGGCACATTTTTGCCCTGCATGTCAAAATGAGCGGCAAACTCACTGCCGCCTAATTCATCACGGGTTATGCCCAGCATATAAATAATTTCATCCTCACCTTTAAAGTCGGAAGTCAAAGCCGTCTGGACTTCCGGAACAACGCCAAGGACGGTAAAAAGCACTGTCGGCGGAATAGATATCTTGGTTCCGCCACCGGTATAATCATTTTTCATCGAGTCCTTCCCGGAAATACACGGCACCCCGAACCCGCGGCAAAAATGCGCAAGTGCCCGCCCGGCCCGGACGAGTTGGGCCAATTTGTATTTGCCGTCCGGAGTCTTCTCCGAGTGGACCGGATCGCACCAGCAGAAATTATCCACTCCGGCCATGTAGTCGATATCCGCCCCCGCGGCTACGCAATTGCGCACGGCCTCATCAATGCAGTTGGCCATCATCCAGTACGTATCCAGATCGCTGTATTTGGAACATATTCCGCAGCCAAGAACCAAAGCCCGCGGACTCTCCAGATCGGGACGAAAAACAGCCGCATCCCCGGGTCCATCCAGGTATTCGCCCACAAGGGGTTTAACCGCGCTACCTCCCTGAACTTCATGGTCGTATTGCCGGATGATGTATTCCCGGGAACAGATATTCAGCCTGGCAAGCATGTCCAAGAGAGTTTTTTCCCGGTCGTCCAGGGCTTCCTCCGGCAACTGCGCCTTTCCCGGCAAAACCGGAGGAGTCCACTCTGCTTCAAGCCGCATCTGGGGTACACCGGCATGCATAAATTTCATATCCAGGCAGGCCACCGGAACCTCGCCGTAGCGGACATAAAACAAGCCGGAATCATTAAATGTCCCCAAAACGGAAATCTCCACATCCATTTCCCGGGCCAGGGCGGCAAATTCATCCAGCGACTCCGGAGGCACAGCCAGAGTCATTCGCTCCTGGGCTTCGGACAACAGTATTTCCCAGGGTTTTAAGCCGTCGTATTTAAGCGGAGCCCGGGCCAGGTCCATCTCGCATCCTCCACAGTCTTCGGCCATTTCTCCAACCGAGGAAGACAGGCCCCCGGCTCCGTTGTCGGTAATCGCGCTGTAAAGTCCCAGGTTCCGTGCGCGCATTATAAAATCATACATTTTGCGCTGGGTGATCGGATCTCCTATCTGCACCGCAGTCGCCGGGGATCCCTCATGCAGTTCCTCGGAAGAAAAAGTGGCTCCGTGGATGCCGTCCTTGCCGATTCTGCCCCCGGCCATGACAATTTTGTCCCCGGGGCTTACCTGTTTTTCAAAGCCGGGACGGCCGTTTATCTCGGCCGGAATGGTGCCGACCGTGCCGCAAAAGACCAGAGGCTTGCCCAGATAGCGGGGATCAAAGACAACCGCTCCGTTTACCGTGGGTATGCCCGACTTGTTCCCCCCGTGCTCCACACCTTCGCGCACTCCTTCCATAACCCGCCTCGGATGCAGGAGTCGGGGAGGCAGGGGCTGATCATAAAACGGAGAGGCAAAACAAAAGACATCGGAATTGCACACGAGGTTGGCTCCAAGGCCGGTGCCCATAGGATCCCTGTTCACGCCGACTATACCGGTCAAAGCTCCGCCGTACGGGTCCAACGCGGAAGGGCTGTTGTGGGTCTCGACTTTTATGCACACATCCAGTTCAGGGCTGAAGGCGATTACTCCGGCATTGTCCTTGAATACCGATCGACAGAAATCCCGGTTTCCTTTGTTCCTGCGGATATCAGCGGTACTCGCGGCCAGGTAGGTATTGAATATACTGTTTATTTCGCATTCATGCCCGGAATGCGTCTCCCGATAAACAATTCGAGCATTGAATATCTTATGCTTGCAATGTTCCGACCAGGTCTGAGCCAGGCATTCAAGCTCCGCATCGGTCACTTCCCGGCCAAGGCCCATTTTTTCCCGGGCCCTGATAACGTGCCTTGAAGAAAAGTATCTCCGTATTTCGTGCATCTCCTGCAAAGACAAAGCCAGCACCTTGCTCCGGCTCAAGTCCATCAGCTCCTGATCGGAAAGATCCTGCAGAATAACATTTTCCACTTTGCTGCTGGCCCGGCCGGTGACTTTCGGCTCCGAAACATCAAAGCCCGGGGATTTCCGCCATTGTCCGGCATTACGGCATTCAAAACGCTGAATAAGTTCATTGGCCAGAAGACCGCGGCAGATCCTGTGCGTTTCTTCCTTGTTCAGTGTTCCGGTTATCAGATACTGTTCAGCGGTATAAACGGCCAGATCGGGATAGCGGCCGGCATCAAGCCCGGGAAGCATGCGCAGGGTGGACTGCGCTGTCCGGCCTTCGTTGTCGGTTACCCCCGGACGGAAGCCGACTTCAACAATCCAGTCAAAATCGCGGGCCAGGGGTTTTCTGGACACGTTGTGCAGAACAGGGTCATGCAGGGCCTCGCTTTCCAGAATCATTTCCGCGGCCCGCTCATCAATCCCGGCGACAGTGTAGACTTTTAGCAAACGAATATTATCAACATTCAATCCCAGATCGCGGCAAACTGCGCGCTTTACTTTTTCTCCGCGCGTATCCCGAATTTCTTCACGCAAGGCTACTTCTATCCTGTAAGCCATAAATCGCTCCTACCCCCAAACAAGATTATTCCCGCCATTTTTCTTTGCCGTGTAGGCGGCTATGTCCGCACGGTTCACAAATTCTTCCCTGGATTCTTCTTTGTCCAGCATCGCCAATCCGATGCTCAAAGTTATCCGGGATTGAAACTCTTCCCTGAATTTATCGCGGACCCGCTCAGCCAGTTGCTTCAACCCCTCTTCATTTGTATCCGAGGCCAGGATTATAAATTCATCTCCTCCGTAACGGCAGGGAAAATCCGTTCCGCTCCGGGACTGGGAGCGCATGATATTTGCGAGCATGACAATCGCCTTGTCTCCCTGCTGATGGCCGAAATGGTCATTAAATTCCTTGAATTTATCCAGATCAAAAAACACTACTCCAAGCCCGCTTGCGGTTCTTTGCGCCCTGTTTACTTCTCTTTTTAAAAATATTTCCAGCTGGCGTCTGTTGTATATATTGGTCAATCCGTCCAATACGGCCTGACGCTTGACCTTCTGCTCCAGGCGCCTGATGGTGGTCAAATCGCGGCCGACAACCATGTAATTCGGCTTTTCGCCTCCCAGCCGGGTTATTATCAATTCCAGGGACTTCAAGTCCTGTCCGGTGTCAAAAGTGACTTCCAGGGGAGATGATTGTTCTTCGAGCAGGTCCGGTCCCCATTTGATGGTGCTCAGTCCGGCGGGGGTGGCCATGGTAAATAGATTTTTTCCGATAATATCCGGGCCGATTCTGGGCGAGGAATAAAGAATGGTTCCCTGATCGTCCACGGTCATGACAATGTCCTGCATGCTTTCAAGCATTGCCCGCATGAATTCGCGCTGATTGAGGACGTCGGCCTCCAGTGTGGTAATGGAGGAAATATCTTCCAACAGGGCCATTATCTGGTAAAGGCCTTCCATGCTGATACGGTGGGCGGCGATATGCCAGCAGGAGCGTCCTTCCTGGTCCGGTGTCAAGGGGCAGAACAGGCGGCTGTATCTTTCCCTGTCTCCGGCCAGAAACAAATTCCATTCCCGGTCCTGTTTCAATTCTGCATGGATGGGCAAAACATCCGCGAAAAACAGATCCTCCGGCCCGGCGTCCCGACCCGTAAAACGCCAAAACATCGGGTTGGCCTGAACGATCTGTCCAGTCGAATCCAGACGGGCCACGCCGACCGGGATAATATCCATCATATGAGCTTTGCCGCTTATCTCCCGCTGGTGCAGGTAATATATTTCAAAACTGCGGGAAAGGAGACGGAAATAAAGGGCCATCTCGCGGTTTCTGTCCCGGGGCAGTAGCTTGCTGCCGATGGCCAGAAAACCGTAGTTTCCGGTAGCAGTCCGCAAAACAAAACTCTCTTCCGAATTGGAGATTTTGCTCTCTATTTTTTCCGGATCGCTGATTTCGTCCACCGCCTGCAATCCGGATTCGGGGTCAAAAGTAAAATGGTGATAATGTCCGGTAAGCGGCGACTTCAAAACAGCCCGGAATGTCTGCACGCACCACAACAGGTACAAATGCCTCGCCGCCTGGGCCAGGACCCGCTCCAAATCTCCTTTTATCTGCTCAATGCCCTGGGTCATAAAATAAAGATCCTGGATCTTTTCCAGCGGGCAATCATATAATCTTTCAGCCCGATCTTCTTCACAGATTTCCAGATTGGAACAGATCGCCCTGAAATTTTTGGCATTTTCCGTACGCAAGTTATTAAAATCAATGTCTTCCAGTCCGGGAATCTTATTCATGAGCGCGCGCAGCTGCAAAATTCCATTGACATCCTTTTTTGCGGAAAGCTCCAGTTCCGCCCAGTAAGTGCCGATTATAACCGCCTGCTCGCCAGGAGAACACTGTTCCAGATCGTCCAGGTTATGATGCCCGGCCACGTATTTATAGCTTTGCTCGGGGAAATTCCAGTATTCCAGGAGATCCCTGGTCAAAACAGTATGATCCACGCCCCAGTTTTCCCGCTCTTTTTCCAGTTGTCCCGGACTCAGGCGGATAAAATCGTTATCTTCTTCGGAGCAGATTATTTGCCGCGCTTTTTCCAGACCATCCGCGTCAAACAGACAGATAAGCAGCACGGACAAGTCCTTTAAAAGTGCGCCCAGATAAATTTGCTCCGCCTCGCGCGGACAGACCTGTTTGGCGATAAGTTCCGCCGCTCCGGCCGCCCAGACGATCTTGCGCCAGTTTACAAAATCGAGCCTGTTTTTGCTTTTAAAACGCATATTGCGCATAAAAGTGGCCGATATGGCCAGCTTCAAAATCTCGTTGCTGCCCAGGACTACAACCGCCCGTTTTAAATCAAACACTTTTTCCTTCAAATAATAGGCCGGGGAATTCACCAGGGAAAGGACCGTGGCCGTCAGCCCCGGATCGGTGCCGATCAGGGAGGCAATATTTGCAAAATCCGGGTAGGGCTTTGAAGCCTCGCGCAATAATCCCCCCATGCTGGGCGGGAATGAGACCTTAAGAACATTTCTCAGGGAGGTCTGAATTTTATGTTTGATTTTGGTAGCCATATATCCCCTTTAATGATTCCGGTACACAATCACTTCGGTTATTCCCTGCAAGACCTTTTTTTCCCGCGATTCAGGAAAACCACGCAGGGCTTCACGGGCCAGATTTATATATGTCCCGGCCTCGCGGCGGACTTGATCGGCAAAACCGCCTTTTTGAACATGATCGATCAGCCCGGCCCTTTCCTCTTTGGTAAAGCTGTCCGCGGCCAGTTTGGCCAATAAACCGCTTCGATCTTCCTGATTCAGAGAATTTAAATACAAAATAAAAGGCAGAGTCAATTTCCCCTCGGCCAGGTCCCCTCCCAGGGGTTTTCCCGATTTGGCCGACTCGGATGTATAGTCCAGAGCATCATCGACCAATTGAAACGCTATCCCGATATTAAAACCGTATTCGCTGCATTTTTCTATCTGCTCCGCTTCGGCATGCGCGAATAATCCGCCGCATTTGCAGGCCGCCTGAATAAGAAAAGCTGTTTTGCCGCGGATAATCTGCAGGTAATTATTTTTGTCAAGATTGGGTTTGCGCATCCAGAATATCTCTTCTGTCTCACCGGAAGCGGTCTCCAGAATCGCTTCGGATACGCATTGCGTTAGCTCCGGCTGCCCATAGCCGGCCACTATCATATTCGCCAGGGCGAGCAAGGCATCGCCGGCCAGAACAGTGCGGTCCAGCCCAAAGACCAGATGTGCCGCCTTTTGCCCTCGACGCAGGTCCGCGTTGTCCAGGATATCATCATGAATGAGGGTAGCGGAGTGCAGCAGCTCCAAAGCGCAGGCAAGTCCATATATATTCGTAGACCGGGCATCAAAGCAGCGGGCGCAAAGCAATGTAAGCAAGGGGCGCAAACGCTTTCCTCCGGCCTGAAGGACATGAGCGGCAACTTCCTGCACCAGCGGGTTTAAATCTTTGATCTGCTCTGCAAGAATCCGGTTTACTTCCGGTATTTCTTCTTCGAGATATTCCTGAATAAAATAAACTGATTCAGACACAAAAAACTCTTTTTTTTATAATAAACCATTCAGCATACGAAACCCGCAAGAATATCAAGGGCTTTTTGCCCCGGATCGCCCATGACATAAGAAAATTCATTTACATACGCATTGATATGCCTGCGCAAGACATCCGGATTGGTTTCTTGGGCCAGATTACGGATAAAAGGCCCTATATTTTGCGGTTTATTCCGGGCATAGTCAATACTTTGCCTGATGATGGCGTTGATTTGCTCCTCGCATCCGCCCAGAGAATCCTTCAGGGCCAGAATACAGCCCAGAGGAATGGGCAGTCCCCGGCTGAAATCAAACCACCATTCTCCCAAATCCAGATAAAGTTCGAGGGCATATTGTCTATAAACAAGTGCTGATTCGTGTATGAGAACCCCGCCGTCAACTTGACCTTGTCTGACAGCAGCTGGTATTTTATCAAAAAGCATGGGCCTGGGCTCAAAATCACCGCGCATAGAAGCGTGTAAAAGAGCATATGCGCTTGTATCCATTCCGGGGACAGCAATTGTCCGGGGTCGTTTTTTATAATCCGAACGGACCACCAGCTTGGGACCGTCGGTAATTCCAAAAGCGCCTCCGCTCTCAAGAATGGTGTACTTGCCGGTCAAGCGCACGGCCGTTGCCGCGGAAACCTTGATTATGTCCTTACTGCCGTCCGCGCCCATCTCATTTAAGACCTGGATGTCCGCCCATTCAAATCTGGTTTTAAACCCCGGAACGTCGTTTACCAGGCCCATAATCCAGGCGCCAAAAATATAGGAATCATTAGGACAGGGAGATATACCCGCTTTTATCTGTTTCATTTTATTCACTTAAAAAATAGTAACTGTTCAGCACACAAAAAAATTCACCCGGTTTTTTGCCTAAATTTGCGACAGGCCGCCCGATTTTCTTATGCATTCTAAAAAGGGGAAACCGGAGCGCGGGATGGCACACAAAAATAATTTGGTGCACAAATAAATCAAAATAATGTTGCTCCGGCTTTTTGCAGGGCTTTAAAGGCCAAGGGAAAATCCCAGTCTTTTTTAGCACGGGAACCGGCAATATTGGAAACGGATCTGATCTCCAGAAAGGGGATGCCGGCCCTGGCCGCCACCAGGGCCAGGGCAAATCCTTCCATATTCTCCAATTGGGCCTTGAAATTTACTCCAAGTTCCCGGGCCTGCTCGGCTGTTCCGCTGACTCCGGACACGGTCAAAAATGTTTTTCTCGGCCAGTTGCGCGGCGGACAAACCCCAAGTTGCCCGGCCCGGGCATCTGGATCGAGCTCAATGGTTTCAAATATTTTTTCCCGGCCCACGTTCGCCAGGGGAAAATCAAGCCTGCTGATTGGGCCTGTTTCCGCCCGCACACCGAATTCAGGCCATATCTCCCGCTCAGCCACGGCCAGGGACCCTACGGGCAGGGATTCCGGCTCATAGCTTCCGGCGATGCCGATGTTAAGCACGCCGGAAACCGAATGTTTTTCCACAAACGCGCTCAGCCCGGCCGCGGAATTTATTATGCCCACGCCCGTACATAATTGACAAATTTTTTTATTGTCCAAGCTGATTAAACCGCTGTCACGGACGCTTTCTTCCGTTCGCGCGAAAAATGCCGCCAATTCCTTTCGCGTGGCAGCCACAACCACGATCATATTTTTTTCACCAGCAATGTTACTTTTTCACCCTTTTGATCATAACAGTCTACAGCAGCATGCATGTGTTCAGCCAGGCTGCGCACTTTTTTTTCCTGGTCCGGCGTACACAGGACAAACATAAGTTCCGGTGGATTCATTTTTTTCAAATGCATCCGCATCTGATAAAAACCGTTTCAGCAATGACCCCGGCAATCAACATAAAGGCCCGAAAAAGGCATATCAAAGCCTCCAATAACTGAAGTCCTGTTTCTGCATTTCCCCTGCCGGCAGCATGCCCCGGACATCCACAAGCACGCCGTCTTCAATATTTTTGAACATTTGTGCAAAATGCGGATAATATCGCCTGAAATTTTCGTGCGGCACAGCCAGTATCAAAGCGTCCAGATTCTTAAGCTCCTTTTCAGGCTGAAGGGCAATGCCGTATTCCTGAAGAGCCTCCTTTGGGTCGGCTATCGGATCATGAACCACAACCTCGAGGCAATAAGATTCAAGCTCGCCGATGATATCCACTATCTTGGTGTTGCGCAGGTCGGGGACATTCTCCTTGAATGTGAGTCCCAGAACACCCACCCGTGCTCCGCGCACGCGGCAGTTGCGCTTTATCATTTCCTTGACCGTGCGCTCGGCTATAAATTTACCCATATAATCATTTATCCGTCTCCCGGACAGAATAACCTGCGGATGATATCCCAGGGATTCGGCCTTGAATGTCAGATAATAGGGATCCACGCCGATACAATGTCCGCCGACCAGACCCGGAAAAAAAGGCAGAAAATTCCATTTTGTACCCGCGGCCTTCAATACTTCCAGGGTATCTATATCCATCTGGTCAAATATGACCGCCAATTCATTCATAAGGGCTATATTCAAATCCCTTTGAGTGTTTTCTATCACCTTGGCCGCTTCAGCCGTGCGAATATCAGGTGCCTTGTGTACTCCGGCCCGGATAATGGTCCCGTAAATCGCGCTCAAAAAGTCGGCGACCTCGGGCGTCTGTCCGGCAACGACTTTCACAATGGTTTCCAGAGTGTGTTCTTTATCGCCCGGATTGATCCTTTCCGGGGAATAACCAACCCAGAAATCACGGCCGCACTTAAGTCCGGACTCCTGTTCAAGCACCGGAACGCATTCTTCCTCAGTAAGTCCGGGATAAACCGTGGATTCAAAGACCACTACTGTCCCCGGCCGCAAATTAGCCCCGACACTCCTGCAGGAGGACATTACCGGCCCGAGATCCGGACGGCGGTTTTTATCGATCGGCGTGGGCACCGCTACGATTATCAAACCGGCCGAGCGCAATTCTTCCGGGCTTGATGTAAATTCACACGCGGATTGCTTGAGGCGGCTTTCATTTACTTCCCGGGTATGATCCTCCCCGCGCCTGAGGGCGTCTATTCTGGACCGGGAAATATCGAATCCGAAAACGGAAAAATGCTCAGCCAGAACAACGGCCAAAGGCAAGCCCACGTAACCGAGACCGACCACGCCAATTCTCTCGCTGCCTTCAAGAAAAGAGTCAATTCTTTTTTCAAACATATTCAACCTCTTACTGATATATAGACAAAAATTATCCGCCGCCGGACTTTAATTTACAGAAAAAAATGCCGGGACAGAAAGACGGATTTTCGGGCATGGACAAGCAAAGAATGTAAATGTATGCACAGCCCATGCATTTTGATATCAATCTGTTTCTTTGCGCCCTGGGACTGGCTTTTGTCATCGAGGGACTGCCCTATTTCATCTGGGCGGAAAAGATGCCGCGGGTCCTCAGCATGCTGGCCGAATCAGGAACGGGACGCTTGCGTAAAATGGGTATTCTGGCCATTGCCACCGGGCTTATCCTCATCTTTATCGCCCGCCGGTTCTGATTTTTGAGCTACATGCACATAAACAATTCCCCAAGACAGGGGATAATAAAAAACGCGGGAAAAACCGGTTTCCGACATTTCCCGGGCCAGACTCCCGGCATCCGGAAAATTTTCAATGCTTTGCGCAAGATAGGAATATGCTGTTCCGTCCCCGGAAAAAAAGCGTCCTAAAAAAGGCAATATCCGCCTTAAATAAAAATTATAAATGCCCTTCAATACCCGCTTGCGGCCGGTGCCGAATTCCAGAACGCAAAGCCGCCCGCCCGGTTTGAGTACTCTGTGAATTTCTGAAAAAGCGTCCGCACGCGGATGAATATTCCGTATGCCAAAAGCGATTGTGACGCAGTCTACATCTTCTTCCGCCAGAGGAATTGCCTTGGCGTCGGCCAGGACGGGGAAAACACCGCAACCTCTTTTCCCGGACATTTTTTTTCTGCCCCTGACAAGCATGGGCCATGAAAAATCCATGCTTACAACCCGGGAAGAAGGGAAAAGATTTTTGATTTCCCGGGTGACATCCATTGTCCCTGCGGCCAGATCAAGTACTGTCCCGTTTGCAGCTGAACGAACATGGCGCGTAAGCCTTTTGCGCCATATACAGTCCTGACCCAGACTTAAAAAATGATTTAAAAAATCATACCAGGAAGCAATGCGCCCAAACAGCCCGGCCACCTTCCGGCCGTGCCGGTCGTCAAAAGACGGCATCAATCCTGCTCGTTTTCCCTGGATGCAAAGGCGGATTCTTTGCCCGCATCGTGCTCATTAACCGCCTGGGCCACCTCGCGGTAAATGCTTGCAAAATGTTCGGCAAAATTACTTGGAGAAATACGGCCGATTTCAATAAATTTGACCACTATCTCCTTGGCTACCTGCAGGGTTTGCTTCTGCAATTGTTCCATGCCAACCTCCGTTAAAAAATTGTGCTGCCGAAATTATTGACCGCAAATTTGCCCGTATCTATTTTAGAAATAAGGCTTTTTAACTCATCCGCCAGTGCAGCGTATTTTTATTTGTTAAACCGCCCGGCCCGGGGAATGGTCGCGACCAGCCAAAGGACGCTGACCGGGCGGCCTAAGGGAAAAACAAAAAAAGCCCTCCCCTTACTCGGGAGGGCTTTATCACTAAGACATAAACTAGTCGAGGGTTCAGCTAACAGGCTAAATTAACGGTTTTTATTCATCCTCGGACAACGCGGCAATTTCTTCTCTTATTATCTTTGCCGCGGCTCCGGGAACTTCCTTGTGTATTGTCTGCTCCAATTCCGTTTTCAAATTGTCCAAATCGAGTCCGCTGACCAGATCCGCAGGCAAATTACGCATTTTTTCAACAAGCTCCGCATCCACTTGATTGCTCGCAACTTGCTCAAGCCTGTTATTTAAATTTTCAATTTTTTCCTGCAATTTACTCCAGTATTTGAGCGCGTTTTCCATTTCCTCGGCCAATTTGGATTGTTCCGACTTAACCGAATTCAACTGTTCCGCAAAAGATGTTTTAACCTTGTCCGCAATTTCTTCTTTCATCGCCTCTGCGTCAATTTCAGAATCCGGACTGTTCTCTTTAAATTCCTGAAGCTTGGCATCTGTTACTTCTGAAGCCAGATTGCGTATAGATTCTTCGTTTATCTCCTGCGAATTGAGCTGTTCCTCCAGGGAAGAAACTGAATTTTTAAGCTCATCCAAACCCTGCTTTAAAGTGCTCAAATCTTCATCCACATTCTTCAATTTCTCAGCTTCGCTGGTATCGGAATCGGATTTGGAAATTTGGGCCTCTATATTTTCCACCCGCTCGGAAATTTCGTTAAACTTGGACAAGTTTTCTTCGCGCAGCGACGTTAAGTCATTTTTGACTTCCTCCATGGCGGCAAATTCAGCCTGAGTATCGGTCATATCCGTTTCAGACTCTTTTTCCGGGGGTTTTTGTTCTTTTTCCAAACCGGCCGCCGCGTCTGCACCCTCTTTTTCCTCTTCGTCCGGTTCCGCCAATGAAACTTCTAACTCCGGCTGTTCTTCTTCTGATTCCGCAGCGGATTTTTCTTCCGAGTCAGATTCCTGCAGATCGGTAAGAATGCTGTCCACATCGTCTATGTCCTGCATTTCCTCCAGATCCGACTCCTCCTGCTCATCCTGTTCTAAATCTTTATCTTCACTTTGGGCAACTTGTTCAACTTCAGGAGAATCTTCTTGCTTTTCATCCTCTTCATCCAGCAAATCATCAATGTTTAAATCCCCCAGAATATCCTTGTCTCCGGAATCTTCTTCACTTAAGTCAACCTCCGGACTTTCTTCCTGTGCATCTTCACTTTCGGATTCCTGCCCATCCGGCTCAGACATTTCCTGAAACAAATCATCAAAATTGGATTCTTCCGGCTCCGAAGATTTTTCCTCTGCGCTGGATTCCTCTGGATTGGCCGACTCCTCATCTCCGGCGTCCAAATCCTTAAACAAATCGTCTAAATCATCCTCAAAATCATTATCGTCCACAGCCTTTTCCGCAGGAAAATCATCTATTTCCTCCGAAGCAGAAACTTTTTTTTCTTCCGTGGGCTTTTCGTCCTCTTCCTCGACGATATCCGTCAATTCGATGACGTCCTCTTCCAGCTGCAAATCTTTTTCTTCGGCCATTTTCAGGTCCCCGCAAAAAAAATGGGGAGCTTAAGGCCCCCCATTTTGCTAGATTCTAACTAATTGTTGGGATGGCAATCGTTACAGGATGTCGGCCCTGTGGGCTTGCCTGCCTTCTTCAGATCCATATGGCACGTTTTGTAGCATTGTTCATGATAGGCGTTGTAATAATATTCAATGCTTCTTCTTTCATTGGGTTTGGGCTTGAAGATATCGTGACAGCCTGAATCGGTACAGGGCTGGATTTCTGCCTTACCGTCCCACATATGATGACACTTGGTACAGTCGATATCGCCATGCTTGGCATGGGAAAATTCAACCGGGGCCTTGCGGGCCTTTACTTCCTCCGGGGGTTTGATGACCATATCCCCGGGAACGTCAACAGCATACAGGTTAGGCAGCAAAAATACCCCTACAAGTGCAGTACACACCAAAGTAATTAACAAAGACTTCCTCATCTCTATTCCACCTCCTTTTTTATAATTTGCTTGTAACAAAATGCACAAATCACTTTTTTTATTAAATTAGGTCAACATTCAATGTCAAGGGGACCTTTTTAAAAGCGGACGTTTCTCACGGCTTCCAATGTCTTCTCCCAATCCTCGGAAGAATGGGCAAAAGAATTAAAAGTGCATTCAAATCCGGACGGAGCAATATAAATCCCCTGTTCGCGCATTTGCTTATAAAAGGATTTAAACAGACTGCCGTCCGACTTTTGGGCCGAGGCAAAATCAGATACCGGATTTTCCGCAAAAAACAAAGTAAACATGGAAGCAACGCAATTCAATTGAACCGGAATACCTTTGTCCGTGAGGATATTCCTCATCTCATCGGCCAATTTGAACGTATCATCCTTAAGACGGCTGTAATCGGCTTTTTCCAGCGTTCTGAGAGTTTCCGCGCCGCAGGCCATTGCCAGCGGATTCCCGGCCAATGTTCCGGCTTGATAAACTTCGCCACAGGGCGCGATCCTGGCCATTATTTCCCTTTTACCACCATAAGCGCCGACCGGCATTCCGCCGCCGATTATCTTTCCCAGGCAGGTAAGATCCGGAGTTACACCAAAAGCGCCCTGCGCTCCGCTGAAACCAACCCGAAACCCGGTAATAACTTCGTCAAAAACAAGCAAACTGCCGTATTTATTCGTCACTTCCCGCAGTCCGGACAAAAAACCTTCCCGGGGCGGAATACAGCCCATATTTCCCGCTACAGGCTCGACAAAAACAGCGGCAATGTCTTCCCCGTTTTGTTCAAACAATTCCTCGACTTGCTGCAGATCGTTGTATTCAGCCAACAGGGTGTGCTTGACAACTTCTTCAGGAACTCCCGGCGTGCCCGGAATCGACAAAGTAGCCAGCCCAGAACCGGCACTGGCCAGAAAGGCGTCCACGTGACCGTGATATCCGCCCACGAATTTGAGCACCTTGTTTCGGCCGGTAGCGGCCCGCGCCAAGCGCAATGCACTCATGGTAGCCTCGGTTCCGGAATTGACCATGCGTACCATTTCGACACCGGGCAAAGCCTTAACAACATACCGGGCCAGTTCTATCTCGGAACGGCACGGAGCGCCGAAAGTGATGCCGTTTTGAAGAGCTTTCTCAATGGCCTCGACCACCCGCGGATGATTGTGACCAAGAATAAGCGGACCCCAGGACATTACATAATCTATAAATTCCCGGCTGTCTTCACTGAACATTCTGGAACCCTCACCCCGAGCGATAAACAGGGGTTCCTCCTCAACACTCTTGCAGGCCCGGACCGGGCTGTTTACTCCGCCGGGTATTATTTCCTGGGCCTGGACAAAAAGTTCATCGGATAAACGCATTTAAAAACTCCTTCTTTTTATAAACGGTTCTCATCCGGAAATACGTAACCTTCCGAACAAAAACCAAATCACCCTGGTATATGTCCGCAAATTAAAATCGCAGACTGGAGACTATAAATTCAGTCAGCTGACTGACGCATTCTTCAACCGAACACTGGTCCGTCTCCAAAACAAGATCAGGATTTTCCGGTTCCTCATACGGAGAGGATACCCCGGTATAATTCTTTATCTTGCCCTGTCTGGCCAGTGAATAAAGGCCCTTTACATCCCGTTCTTCACAAACGTCCAAAGGGCATTTTACATATATTTCATAAAAATCTTCGCGCCCGACAGCGCATCTGACCTTTTCCCGGTCCTCGCGATACGGGGAAATAAAAGCCGTCAGACACATGATTCCGGCATCAGTAAACAATTTGACCATTTCTCCGATGCGCCGGATATTTTCCGACCGACCTTCCGGGGAAAAACTCAAATCACGACAAAGTCCCTTGCGTACATTATCACCGTCAAACACATAGGTCCGCATATCCATGCCATGCAGACGCTCTTCAACCAGATGGGCCAGGGTTGATTTTCCGGAACCGGAAAGACCGGTCAGCCAGAAAACAGCGCTTTTATGCTGATTAAGCTCTTCCCGGTGTCTGCGGCGGACCGCTCCCCTGTATTCTACAATATTTTGTTTGCAACTGGTCATATCATAATCCTTGTTCACGTCTATAAAATCCGGGCGCCGTGTTCCTCCACGCAGATCATATTTTCCCAGCGCACACCTCCCCAGCCGTTATAGTACAAACCCGGCTCCACGGTAACCACCATTCCGGCCTCGAACCGGCCCTTGGCAACCGGACTTATGCTCGGAGGCTCATGCGTTTCCAAACCGATTCCATGCCCCAGAGCATGGGTAAAATACTCGTCCACCCCATATTCTTTAAAATAATCACGAGCTATGAAATACGCATCTTTGATTTCCATTTCAGGCTTTATCTGCCGGACAGCACTCTTTTGAGCCTTTATGACCCTGTCTTTCACCCGGTTAAATTCCTGATCCTCTGAACCGACATAAAAAGTTCTGGTCTGGTCTGAACAATAATCATTCAATCGGCATCCCATATCCAGAAGTACAATATTATTATCCTCCAGGCGAATATCTCCGGGAACGGCATGCGGTAAGGCCGCATTGGGCCCAAACGCGGCAATGGTCGGAAAACTCAAGGCCTCGGCCCCCTGCTGCCGATAAAGACGTTCCACTTCCCAGGCCAATTCCTTTTCGCTTATGCCGGGACGCAAAAACTCCTCAATCTGCTTGAAAACCTTATGATTCAAAGCGCAGGAAGTTTCTAAAGCCGCAATTTCATCTTCTTCCTTGATCATTCTGATTTTCTCGACAAAAAGCCGGTCCGCGGGAGCAAGTGCAATGTTTTGTTCCTCAAATTTAAAATAAGTCGCACAACTCATATGTTCAGGTTCGAAAAACAATTTTTCAATATTGTTTCTTTTCAGATATTCCGCAAGAACAGCATATTTATTCTGACGGTAGACAACAACATTTTTATCGCTCATGCATTTGACTGCGGCCTGCTCATAACGCGGATCGGTAAAAATGCACGCCTCATCCTGCCCGAGAAGAAGATAACCGGCGCTTTCATTACATTGCGGATCACCCAGTTCAAATCCTGAAAGATAAAATCTGTTGAATGCCCCGCTTATTAGAATATATTCTATATTCTCTTCCTGCATTTTACGTCTTACACGTTTTCTTCGCCTTTCAAATTTATCCATTAATCTATCCCTGAATTAATAATTAGGTATTTAGACTGAAAAACCGGATACTGTTCTGGTAAAAAAAATTTCAGTCGGCAAATTTAGAGTGGAAACTGCAAAACTTTCAATTTCCGGACACAAGCGTTCAAAAATTGTTTTTTCCTGTTTTTGAATAATTATCCGCGCATGATTCGGAAAAACCCGGACCCGGAAATCCCGCAGTCCGGCAGTTAAAAATTTCTGTTCACAGGCGCTGATTGCAGCCAGCATGGACCTGGTTATCTTCATTTTTTTTTCAAAACGGGTCATAAGACAGGAACGTGAAGGCTGACAATAATTATCAAGCCCTATATGCCGGCCCAATCTGCGGAGCATGGATTTGTCAATTCCAGCCATTTTAAGCGGACTGAACACGTCAAACTCCTTAAGTGCCGCTATTCCCGGGCGTGAAGACAAAAAATCATCCGTATTGCTTCCGTCAAGCAAAATGCGAAAAGAGGAATCAATGCGCTCCAGCAAATCTCTTTTGCAAAAATAACACCTTAGTTCATCATTTTTTTCAATATCCGCATTTAATAAAGGATCCCAGAAAACCGTTTTTTGAGTTATTTCATTTTTACGACACCAATGTTCCGCAAATTGAGTCTCAAAAGCAGTTATATGCGGACCGGAAAAAGTCCAGGCAATAAAATCAAAGCCTAAATACTTAGCGCCGGCAGCCAGAAAACGACTGTCCACTCCGCCAGAAAAAGCCAAAACAAAGGGACCACCTAAATTCTTTAATACGGATTCAAGTTTTATCCACGCCTTTTGGCAATCCAAATCCAATTGAGCAAAAATTTTAATTCTCCCGTAAAAAATGCGATGAATTATTATTTATGCTAATATGAATCTATTTTATCCTGAGCTTCAGTAAGCAGAAAATCTCCTGATTTTATCCATTTTTTCAATGTATCGGCTACCTCCAGGGAAAGAGTGTGACTTGTGACTGGAATGGAGGGTACTTTTTTGCCTTCTATCTCTACTTCCCCGGATTTTAATTCCTCAAAAGTGAGATGTTTGATTATCCGGTCCTTGCCCTGTCCGTAATCATGTCCATAATCGCGAACCGGCATTTGAATATCGGCATCACTTACTCCGGCATACCAGGCGATATCCTCATTTAAAACAGGAATGGGAATTCCTACTCCGACCGCAAGCGAACATCCGTAGCCAACAATGCTTAATCCGCGTAAATATTTAGATTGCATGTTTTTCATATCACCTCTGACCATTAGCGTACCGGCAGGATGCACGGGCAAACCCCGTTTATTTCTCGGAGGAGATGGGTTATGCTGAGTGCCCGATCCTAAAACATATCCTGTTCCTCCACCTAAAAAGATTTTGGTTCCAAGACCTGTCACCTTAAAATAAGGATCATTAAAAAGAGGACTTAAACTTCCGGATGTCGCATAATTTACATTTCCCATATTGGCCCGCAGAGGCCCCATGTATGTATACTTTATTTTCCCGGTCTTATTGACTGCACAATTATAATTCTGATAACAATTTCTGGGATTTAAAAGAATTGCGTTTTTCAGTTCACTTAAAGTAATGTCCTTTTCAAGTTCCAGGCGGGGATAACAATCCGTACCATATCCCAGCGCTTTCATATGCACGGATTTTCCGCGGACAAGATCTTCTATTACATGCCCGCCGCCATATTTAAATTTACCCGGATACACCTTGTTCAGGGCGTCATCCTCGGCGGCCTGAGTTGCTCCGAGATAAGCATCCACTGCGGCCAGGCCGCCGTGACAGCAAACTCCGTTTAGAAAAAGCTTATATGCTTTTATTGTCGGAGGCTGCTGTCCAATATTAAATAAAAAGCCCGAAGAGCACATGGGAGAAAAAGTACCTGTGGTGACTACATCCACTTCCCGGGCCGCCTGCTCGCTTCCCTTGGAATTCACCAAACGGGTCATCTCCTTGCCGTTAACAACTACAGCCTCACCTTTTTTTATTCTGGAATTTATTTCCGAAATAGTTTTATTAACCTTGAAATTTTCTTTGCTCATTTTTTCCTCACCTGTTACCGACCATGGTTATAGTTGCCAAGGTCCCATAATGTTTGATATGGTTTTGAGCTATTAAACTGCGCCGTTTAAGTCAAATATCTGAAGGGATTTTTATTTTTTTCCGGCAATGGATACTAACCGGAAAAACAAAGACTTCAACTGGCCCAATTGTATTTTTTTACGCAGTAAACCTTAACAAGCTAAAGATTTTATTAAAAATTGCCTAATACAACCCCCGTACTAAAAAAACAATTGATTTCAGGTCTTAAAAGTATATGCGACCCCAAAGAAGCCGAGAATATACTGAAAGACATTGAAATAAAGCAGACCGAAAACGCCATCCTGCTGCGTTTTCCACATGTATTCAGTCTGGATTTGTTTAAAAATAAATATGTTCAAGAACTTAGTAAAAATATTGATTCTCGGATAATATTAAGAGTCAAAAAAAAATCAGAAAAAAACAATATCCGGTCTTCCTTTCAAAGACAACGGCAAGAATTGCCGTATGGACACAATTACACTTTTGATAATTTTTTACATAACAAAAAAAATTATTTCCCGTGGATATCTTCCAAAGAAATAGCTGAAAAAAACAATACTGAATTCAATCCGTTCGTCATATTCGGTACCAATTCCACAGGCAAGACTCATCTCTTGCGGGCAATAGCCAACCATATCCTGACAACCCACCAAGTAAACCCGCAAAAACTTTTTTTGACCAACCTGGAAAAACTGCAAAATATTTACAAACATGAATTTGAAAACTGGACAAAAGCCCGGGAATTCATTGCCAACAAGAAATTTTTATTCATAGACGATCTGCATTTACTCCTGCGTCACGAAAACTTGCAAAAAGAGTTAATATTACTCTTCGATCATTTTCATGAAGAAAAAAAACAAATGATATTCAGTTTTACCGGAGGATTATCTATTCTGGATAATATAAACCCGAATCTCAAGTCCCGTTTGGAGTGGGGATTAATTGTCCGTCTCAAAAAACCGGATATGGATGTAAGAATCCGATATATAAAACAAAAATGCAAAGAAAAAAAACTAAAAATGAGTAATGAACAAATTTTGACTATTGCTGAACGCTTTAAAAATATACGGACAATCCAGGGAATAATTTTAAAACTTTTCGCTTTCCACAAGCTTGTAACACCCGATTTATCAACTGACGACTTTCAAAGCATACTATCCAGTCTGGACAACAATAATCACGAGCGAAACATAAGTTTCGAAGAACTGGTGCAGATTGTATGCGAGGAGACAAATGTTTCTCCGCAGGATATTCTTTCCCAGTCCCGAAAACAAAATATAGTCCGGGCCAGACATATCTGCATGTATCTGGCCCGACAATTTCTTCCTCTTTCCTATCCGGAGATCGGAAAAAAATTCGGCAATCGGGATCATAGCACCATCATGTACAGTGTGAAAAAAATTGAGAAATTAAAAAAAGATAACCAGGAAATGAAAAACCTGTTAAAAAACATGATCGCAAAATGTCATTTATTGGTTCAGGAATAAAAACAAGCATGCTTCATATCCTTTTGTTTAAAACATGTTCTTTTTTGTCTACAAAAAATATTTAAAAAAAATAGACCATTATATAAAATAGGAACAAACGAACCAACCTTTATTACTGGAGTTAATTATGAAATTAAAAGTAAACAAAGAAGAAATCATTAACGGAACCCAAAAATCAGCGGCCATAATACCAGTTAAAACCGGTGCTGCATATTTGAGAATCACCTGGCTGAGAGCGCAAGACAATACTCTGGAAATTATGTCCACTGATTCCAACATGGAGTTTACCGGAAAGTATAAAACCAAAATTGAAGAAAATGGACTTGTGGGAGTAAACGGACGTAAATTCGCTGATTTAATACAGCGCATGCCTCCAGGGGAAATTACCATGCGTCTTGGATCGAATGGCCAAATCCTTTATCTGGAACAGGGAAGAAAAAAATATAAACTCCCTACTAATGAATCCAGTTGGTTTCAGGAACTGGCACCTTTTCCGGATGATTATTTCATTTGGTCCGGAGAAGAATTAAAAAATATTTTAGAAAAAACAATATTTTGTATTGCCGATAAAGAATCCTTGAAAAATATTGTTTGTTTGTCCATGAAAGCCAGGGATGACGGCAGAATTGAAGTCTGCGGGCTGGATGGCACCAAAATAGCCATATATATATTCGAAAACGAAAACATGTATAATATCTTAAAAGAGCAGAATATTCTTTTTGAGAAAGATTATCTGAATGAATTACGCAGATGGCTCCCGAATGACGATATTAAAATAGGACTATCCGATAAAAAAATATTTTTTGCCGATAAAAATGAAATCGAAATGTTCAGCATGCCTTTAAAATCAGGGGAATTTCCAAAATATAGAAATATTCTGGATAACTTCCGAGAAAATCAAAATACAAGTATTGAATTCTACCGCGAGGAAATGCTGGACAGCCTGGAAAGAATAGCCCTTTTTACCACCAGTGAATTCCAGTCAGTTCATATTAAAATTTTTGACGATTATATTTTTATGGATTATCAGGGGCAGGAATCAGGAGAAGCCTATGAGGAAATAGAGGCCAAAATAAATGGAGAAATAAAAGAAATCATTCTTGCCACCCGGCATATAATATCAATTCTTAACCATTTCGATTCAGAAAAAATTACTTTTTCCTTGTCTGATAAGAGTGACCCCTGCTTTATATCCGGTGAAGACGATCCCGGATATACATGCATTACCATGCCGATAACAATTGAAGAAGAAACATATTATACCGAAGAAGAAGTATAACTAAAACAGGTACTGAAAATAATGGAAGAAAAAAAGAAAAATTATGATGCCTCCAGTATTCAAGTATTGGAAGGATTGGCGGCTGTTCGTAAACGTCCGGCAATGTATATTGGCAGCACCGATGAAAGGGGATTGCATCATCTTGTCTATGAGGTCGTGGATAATAGCATAGATGAAGCCATGGCCGGATTATGCGATCATATCCGGGTCAAACTGCATTTGGATAACAGTGTGACAGTTACTGATAATGGACGGGGCATTCCGGTGGATATGCATCCCAAGGAAAACCGTCCGGCTGCTGAAGTTGTAATGACTGTTCTACACGCCGGCGGCAAATTTGATAATGAAAGCTACAAAGTTTCAGGGGGGCTGCACGGTGTAGGCGTATCCGTAGTTAATGCTCTCTCGGAATATCTGGAGCTGATAATTAAAAGGGACGGACGCAGATATTTCCAGCGTTACGAGCGGGGGATTCCCGTATGCGCCCTAAAAGAACAGGGAATTGCAGAATATACTGGTACTACCATCCGTTTTCGTCCGGACGAAGATATTTTCGATGATGTCAATTATTCCACGGAGACGCTGAGTAAAAGATTCGAGGAGCTGGCATATTTAAACAGTGGAGTAAAAATAAGTTTCAGCGATGAACGCACCGGTGTCAACGAAATATTTAAATATGACGGCGGAATAGTATCTTTTGTTAAAAAATTAAACAATGATTCCGGAATTCACGGAATCATCAGCGGACAAGGCGAACAGGACGATGTCCAGATTGAATTCGCCATACAATACAAAACCGGATACAAAGAAAATATATATACTTTTGCCAATAATATCCGGACAATCGAGGGTGGAAGTCATTTGCACGGTTTCCGTTCCGCTCTGACCAGGGCTATAAATAATTATATTCAGAACTCGGATCTGCCTAAAAAGTTGAAACATCGAATGACCGGAGATGATGTCCGGGAAGGACTTACTGCCATAATAAGCGTCAAGGTACCGGATCCGCAATTTGAAGGTCAGACCAAGACCAAACTGGGAAACAGCGAAGTTTCCGGATACGTATCTACGCTGGTTTATGAAAGATTGTCGGTATATTTTGGAGAAAATCCCAAGGAAGCTAAACTGCTTGTGGAAAAAGTAGTTGATGCGGCCAGAGCCAGAGAAGCCGCCCGGAAAGCAAAAGATCTCGTCCGGCGCAAGGGGGCCCTTTCCGATAATGCCTTGCCGGGAAAACTGGCTGACTGCCAGAGTAAAAAACCGGATGAAAGTGAAGTGTTTATCGTTGAGGGCGACTCAGCCGGGGGTTCGGCAAAACAGGGCCGAAATCCCAAATTTCAGGCCATTTTGCCCTTGCGGGGTAAAATCCTGAATGTAGAAAAAACCAGATTTGATAAGGTGTTGGAAAATAAAGAAATAAAGGCAATGATAACCGCAATGGGAGCTGGAGTGGGCAATGATGACATTCAGCTGGAAAAATTGCGCTATCATAAAATGATTATAATGACTGATGCGGATGTGGATGGCGCTCATATACGGACATTGCTTCTTACTTTCTTTTTTAGGCAGTATTTGGAATTAATAGAAAAAGGATATTTATATATAGCTCAGCCGCCGTTATACCGTATCTATAAAGGAAAATTTGAAAAATACATAACCACCGAAAATGAATTAAATGAATATCTGGTTTCCCGTGTAGCGGATGAAGTGGATGTGGTTTGTGAAGATGAAACAAAAATATCCGAAAACGATTTAATTGCCTTTTTCAAGGATTTAAATTTTATAAAGGACAAGTACAATGAAGCTTTTAACATGGGCATCAGCGAGGAATTATTCGGGATATATTTAAATTTTGAAACTCGACTTTCGCCTGTGTATTTCTTGTATGAAGACAGTTCAGATTTTCGCACTTATATGTATAAAATGGGTTACAATGTTGAAGAAATTCGGGAAGAAGTAGATGAAGAAGAACGCCTGTTTTTAAAATTCACCGATAGAAATGAACATACGATAACAATCGGAGTCGAATTTTTTAATTCCCGCTTGTATCGGAATACTTATGATTTAATGCATAAAATTAGAAAGATGAGTCCTGAATATAAATTTAAAATTTTCAAAAAAGGTGAAGAAATCGAGGTAGATGGTGTATTCGTCCTTATGACCAAGCTTTTGGATATGGCCCATAAGGGAATTAATATTCAGCGCTATAAAGGCCTTGGAGAAATGAATCCGGAACAATTGTGGTCAACTACCATGGATCCGGATAACAGGACTTTATATCAAGTCAGTATTGAGGACGCGGAAAAGGCGGATGATCTTTTCACCAAGTTGATGGGGGATAAAGTCGATCCCAGGCGGGCCTTTATTGAAAAGAACGCTCTTAGTGTGGGTGAACTTGATATCTGATTTTAAACATACAGTACATAAAAATTTGTTGAACAGATACAAAATAGATTGACAAAATAACGAGGAAATAAATGGCTGATACCATTTCCATAGAAAAAGAACTGCAGAAGTCATATCTTGAATATTCTCTAAGCGTAATAATAGGCAGAGCTATACCGGATGTCCGCGACGGGCTTAAGCCGGTTCATCGCAGAATTTTGTACGCCATGCATGAATTGGGATTGGTTTACAACAGGGGGTATAAAAAATCAGCCCGCGTTGTTGGTGATGTCATAGGTAAATATCATCCGCACGGAGATTCGGCTGTTTATGATGCACTTGTGCGCATGGCCCAGGATTTTAATATGCGCGATGTTCTTGTAGATGGACAGGGAAATTTTGGATCTCTAGACGGTGACGCCCCGGCCGCCATGCGTTACACTGAATGCCGCATGGCCCGGCTGTCCAGCGAATTTTTAGCGGATATTGAAAAAGAAACCGTCAACACTCTTGCCAATTATGACAATACATTGCATGAACCTGAAGT
Source organism: Thermodesulfobacteriota bacterium (assembly GCA_051748085.1). Classification (GTDB taxonomy): domain Bacteria; phylum Desulfobacterota; class Desulfovibrionia; order Desulfovibrionales; family Desulfonatronovibrionaceae; genus CAYNNQ01. Next base: position 23,724 of record JBNJHA010000013.1, on the reverse strand, counting down.
ATTGCCGACCAAGGTTCCCAATCTTTTGGTCAACGGAGCTTCGGGTATTGCTGTAGGTATGGCCACAAACATTCCGCCTCATAATCTGGGGGAAGTAGTTGATGCCTGTTTGTATTATTTGAAAAATCCGGATTGCCGGATTTCCGATTTGGTTGAATTTGTCAAGGGCCCGGACTTTCCGACCGGTGCTTTTATTTATGGCCGTAACGGAATACGCTCGGCCTATGAAACCGGGAAGGGAAGCGTAAAAATCCGTTCGCGCATGGAAGTTGAACAGAGAAGCAGAGGGCTGGAATCAATCGTCGTCCATGAAATTCCGTTCGCTTTAAATAAAGCCAATCTGGTGGAAAAAATCGCTTTTCTGGTTCATGAACGCAAAATTGAAGGGATAAGCGATTTACGGGATGAATCGGACCGCAATGGAATACGCATAGTAATTGACCTTAAAAAAGGCGTTATTTCCGATGTGATAATCAATAAATTATATAAGTATACTTCACTTGAAACCAGTTTCGGGATGAATATGATGGCTGTGGTCAATAATCGTCCGCAGCTTTTAAATTTAAAGGATATACTACAATATTTTGTTGAGCACAGAAAAGAAATTGTCCTGCGCAGAACACGTTATGATTTAAGAAAGGCGCAGAACAGGGCCCATATCCTGGAGGGTCTGCGCATTGCCCTTGATAATATTGATGAAGTGGTAAGGTTGATAAGGGAATCCAAAAATTCCCCGGAAGCCAAGGAAAAATTGGTTCAGCGCTTTGGATTGAGCGATATTCAGGCCCAGGCTATCCTGGATATGCGTCTGCATCGCCTGACCAATCTGGAAAGGGAAAAACTTCTGGAAGAATATGCCGAACTGCTTAAAAAAATTGAGTATTATAAAAGTATTCTGGAAAATGTGACCATACTCAAAAATGTAATCAAAGAAGAACTTGAAGATCTCAAAACAAATTTCGCCACCCCGCGTAAATCCATTATCCTGGATCATGATCCGGGAAATATTGATATGCAGGATATTATTCCGGATGTGGAAACGGTAATTACACTTTCCCGCAATGGTTACATAAAAAGAACTCTTCTGGAGAATTATCATCAGCAAAAACGCGGCGGAAAAGGTATTGCCGGTGCCAATGTATCTTCCAAAGACTTTATTTCCACTCTTTTGACCACAACCAATCATCAGGATCTGTATTTGTTTTCCAATAGAGGCAAGGTTTACAGAATTAAAGTATATGAAGTGCCCGAGGGCAGCAGAACAGCCCGGGGCGTGCATATAAAGAATCTGATACCTTTGGAGGGTGATGAATATATTGCCACGGCAATTACTTCCAGAGATTTGAGTTCCGAAAATCATTTTCTTTTTTATACAAAAAAAGGAATGGTCAAGCGTACTGAATGCGATCAATATAAAAATATCCGTAATATGGGATTGATTGCGGTCGGACTTAAGGAAAAGGATGAATTAATAGGCGTCAGGACAGTCAAAGATGATGCGGAAATAATTTTGTCAACAAAATTAGGTTATTGCATACGTTTTGAATGCGGGGATATTCGACCAACCGGGAGAAATGCCATAGGTGTGAAAGGTATTTCACTGCGCAACCGGGACGAGGTTGTTTCCTCGGTTATAGCTGATCAGGAACAGGGATATGAACTGGTGACCATTTCCGAAAAAGGATTCGGTAAAAAAACCGCGCTACCCATGTACCGTCTGCAATCAAGGGGAGGAAAGGGAATCATCAATATGAAGCTGACCAGGCGTTCCGGTCCGGCTGTAGGTTCGCTTCTTTTAGCCCCTGGGGAAGAACTGATACTGCTTACTTCAGCAAGTAAAATAATCCGCATTAATTCGGATGAAGTGCGCAGCACCGGACGTTCAACGCAAGGTGTAAAAATGGTTAACCTTGATGACGAGCAAAAAGTGGTTTGTTTTGATGTAGTTGTTCAGGAAAACGAATTGTAGAAAATTCAATTTCTGCCGTATAACCTGCAGATTTCATTTAAATAGCACATATGTTCATCCTGCAGTTGACCCGGAGCTAAACGCCATACCCAGTTTTCTTTTTTTCCGGCCGGAGTATTCATCCGGCCGGAACCATCCAAATTTAAAATATCCTGCACCGGAATAATTGCCGTATCGGCTACGGAAGCCATAGCCAATCTGATTAAATGATTGGCCACGTCTTTTTTTGTTATCCGTTTAGCGGCATAATCACGCAGTCTTTTTCGAACCCGCCTGCCTGTTTCATTCATATACCACCCGAGAAGGGTATTGTTGTCGTGAGTCCCGGTATAGACTATATTTTTATGTTTATGATTATGCGGCACATGCGGACTTACACTCATGTCCGGACCGAAAGCGAATTGCAGGACATGCATGCCCGGCAAACCGTGCTGTTCTTTGATCCTGATGACATCCGGGGTGATTTCTCCAAGATCCTCAGCGATAAAAATATAATCTTTAAATATTTTTAAAAGTTTATTTATAAAACTTTTTCCGGGAGCCGGAATCCATTTGCCGTTTTTCGCGTTTTTTTCTCCGGCCGGTACCTGCCAGTAAGCGCAAAAACCCCGAAAGTGATCCAGACGCAAAAAATCATAAAGTTCTGTATTTTTTTGGATTCGACTCATCCACCACGTATATTTGTTTTCCCGGTGCGCCGGCCAGAAATAAACAGGCGTATTCCACAATTGTCCATCAGTACTGAAGTAGTCCGGCGGTGCTCCGGAAATATACAATGGTTCGCCTTTATCATTAAGCCGGAAGAGTTTTTGATTGGCCCATACGTCACTGCTTTCAAAAGCGGGATAAAAAGGAAGATCGCCCATGATTTGCACACCATTTTGGTGCGCGTAATTTTTTAGTTCCTGCCACTGGGTATGGGCCAGAAACTGCGAGAAAGTCTCGAATATAATCTCCCGGCTTAACTTTTTTTTCCAGTTATCTATGGAATTTTTTTCTCGCTGGACCAATCCGAGCGGCCATGAAATCCAGGAACGCTTATGACCAAAATGTCTTTTTAAGGCCCGAAACAAGGCGAAATCAAAAAGCCATTCCCTGTTTTTTTCTTGAAAATGAAGATAGTTATTGTCTTTTAGGACTAATTCATTTTCAAGAGCCGATTGAATAAAATGTCTTTTAACAGTAGCGGATAAAACAAAATCGGCTTTTTGACCGGCATAAATTCCGGAATTTATATGGTTGCGATTGATCAGCCCGGATTCAATAAGTTTTTCCGGACTGATTAGTAAATCATTTAAGGCGAAAACCGATGTTGGACTGTATGGAGAGAATTTGTATTCGGATGATACGGCGTTCAGGGGCAAAACCTGCCATATTTTTTGACTGGATTTACTTAAAAAATCTATAAAATTATATGCTTGCAGCCCAAAATCTCCACTTCCCCATTTGGAGGGCAGTGAAGTAATGTGCAATAACAGCCCGCTTTGGCGCTTATTATCCATTTTATAAAACTGGTTTAAACATTACGATTGCCAGCGGGGGAATATTCAGGGAAATATAATTATTTTTTCCGCTTTGTCTGGTTTTTATTTCTCCCATATTGCCCTGATTGGATCCGCCGTATATAATTGAGTCGCTGTTCAGTATTTCTTTCCATTTTCTGGATTCGGGAACCTTGATTTCATAATACTGCCGGGGAACAGGAGTAAAATTAAGAGCGAAAAGAATACACTCGCCATTTAAAGAATAACGGACAAAGGTCAAGACGGAATTGTCCGCGTCCTGACAATCAATCCAGGAAAAGCCGCGGGGCGAAAAATCCAGTTCATACAAAGCCGGTTCATTTTTATATATCTGGTTCAAGTCCTTTATCCATTTCTGCAGCTTTAGATGATCCTTGGATTGCAAAAGATGCCAGTCCAGGCTCTTATCATGATTCCATTCGTTTAATTGCCCGAATTCCGATCCCATAAACAGCATTTTTTTTCCTGGATGCGCATACATGTATCCATAGAGCAGGCGGAGATTAGCGAATTTTTGCCACATATCCCCGGGCATTTTCATAAGCAGCGATTCCTTGCCATGCACTACTTCATCATGGGACAGGGGCAGAACAAAATTTTCATTGAATGCGTACCATATGCTGAATGTTAACTGGTTATGATGGAATTTTCTGTATACCGGATCATTTTGAAAATAGCTCAAGGTGTCGTTCATCCAGCCCATGTTCCATTTATATCCGAATCCCAGTCCGCCAACATAAGTCGGTTTGGATACCATGGGCCAGGAAGTGGATTCCTCGGCAAATGTCTGTACTCCGGGAAATTCCTGATAAACCGTTTCATTAAATTTTTTTAAAAAAGAGATGGCTTCAAGATTTTCGTTGCCACCATATTCGTTAGGCAGCCATTCCCCGTCTTTCCGGGAATAGTTCAAATAGAGCATGGAGGCCACTGCATCCACGCGAATACCGTCGATATGGTATTTATCCAGCCAGAAAAGAGCGTTGCTGATCAAGAAAGCCTGAACTTCATAGCGTCCGTAATTAAAAATGTAACTGCTCCAATCCGGATGAAATCCTTTGCGGCTGTCCATATGTTCAAACAGATGCGTGCCGTCGAACAGCCCCAAACCATGGTCATCAGTTGGAAAATGCGAAGGTACCCAATCCAGGATTATGCCTATATTTTTTTCATGCAGGGCATTTATCAAAAACATAAAATCCTGCGGAACTCCGTACCGGGCACTGGGCGCGAAGAAGGAAACGCATTGATATCCCCATGATCCATAAAAAGGATGTTCGCATAGCGGCATCAGTTCAACATGGGTAAAACCGTTTTCATTTAAATAATCGGGCAGTATTTGAGCCAGTTCGCGGTAGGAAATAAGCCGTTCTGGATTTTCCGGGTCGCGCATCCATGATCCGAGATGCATTTCATAAATACTTATCGGTCCGGAGTGTTTTATCTTTTCCGAGCGGTCGCGCATCCATGCCCGGTCCGTCCATTCATAAGAAAGATCCCAGACAAGTGACGCGGTTTTTGGAGGTTCTTCCGTACGCAGGGCAAATGGGTCTGTCTTTTCCAGTCTCTGTTCCCGGAATCGGGATTTTATGCTGTATTTATAAGAATTACCAGGTTCTATTCCGGAAATATAGGTTTCCCATATCCCGGATCCGTCCTTTCGGGGCGACATTCGGTTCTGATCATGCTTCCAAAAATTGAAATCACCGATAACCGACACATCCAGGGCGTTGGGCGCCCATACCGAAAAATAAGCGCCGCGTACGCCACCTCCCCCAGAAGATATATGCGCTCCCATTTTTTCATAAAGGCGATAATGTTTGCCCTGTTTAAACAGAAAGACATCCAGATCGGCGAGCATGGACATGACTAAACCCTGTTGCCTTGGCTTTTTAAATTAGTGGTCAACATACTGTATATGCTGCTGCCCATCCAGTCCAGAACAACCGCCGGGTTTACCAGCATATCCAGACAATGAACTGATTTGTTTAGTATTTGTTGAATATTACGGATTTCATTGCAGGTTTTGACCGGTAGAACCGAATTTTTACCCTTGGCCGCATAAAGAAGATCCTGTTCGACCCGGGAAATGATTGCAATGGCCATGTCTCTATCCACCGAATTTTTTCGGCTGGAAATATCCAGCCAGCCTTTTCCGGTGCGGCAGAAGATCAGAAAAATTTCCGCGTTTTGATTATCAATTGTTTCCGGGTTGTCCGCAATTGACCTGGACAAAGTAAATACAAAACTGCGGGAAACCAGAGTAGGTATGATATTGGTCCGCAAAGGAGCAAGAATGACAAACCGGGTCCATGTACCGGGTTCTTCCAGACTTTTCAGGAGCATATTCGCGCAGGAAGAGTGCAAAAACTGGGCATTGGCAAATATAACCAGACGCAGATTGTGGTGCGCGGTCTGATTGAATTTTGGCCGAATGTCGTTACGCAATTGTTCAACTTTTAAGCCGTCGCAGTCAATGATAAACAAATCGCGATGGACAGTTTCCTTTATTTGCACGCAAGCGGGACAGGCAAGACAGGGCGGATTTTGCGCGCAATTTAAGGCAGCCGCCCAGTACAAAGCCATGGCCATTCTTTCTTTGGCCTTTCCACCTTCAAGAAGCAGGACGGAAGGTGGATTTTCGGCAATTTTACTTAAATATGCACGGACATTTTTTTGCTGTTTGAGTATCAGGTCTATTTCTTCGGACATAATATTTTTACAGGGAACGGATAATGGTCTGTTCCCGCTTTGGCCCGACTGAAATTATACCCGCCGGGACTTCAAGCTCGTTTTCAATGAATTCGATGTATGCCCTGGCATTTTCAGGCAGTTTCGCAAAATCACGGCAATCTTTTATATCTTCGTTCCAACCGGGCAATTCAGTATATATTGGACGGACGTACTGCATGCCGTTTTCTTCCTGCGGCGGGGAATCTATTATTTTATTTTTATATTCGTAAGCGGTGCAGACCTTTATTTTTTCCAGGCCGCCCATGACATCAAGCTTGGTCAGGGCAATATTGTTCGGAGCGCTGAGACGAACCGAATCACGGAGAATAACCATGTCCAGCCAGCCGCATCTTCTTTTGCGCCCGGTTGTGGCTCCGAATTCCGCTCCCATTTTCTGCATGTGGTCACCGCAGGAGTCAAAAATTTCTGTGGCGAATGGTCCGCTGCCGACACGTGTAGTATAAGCCTTGACCACTCCGATTATATTCCGCAGACTGCGCGGTCCGCATCCGGCTCCGGCCGATGCGTTTCCAGCCACAGTATTGGAGGAAGTAACAAAGGGATACGTTCCGTGGTCAATATCCAGATGCGTCCCCTGAGCACCTTCAAAAAGCACGGGCATTTCATTTTTTTCAGCTTCCTGGATTTCTTTGGATATATTACCCAGGAAAGGTATAAGCCTCTCGGCCAACGGTCGAAGCCAATCCAGCACTTTTTCCGGATCAATTCCTTCCTCATTGTACAAGTGTTTAAAAAGTATATTTTTTTCCTGTACAGCCCTGACTATTTTTGTTTTCAACAGGTTCAAATCCTGAAGGTCTCCGGCCCGGATACCCACGCGGCAGGTTTTGTCTTCATAGCAGGGCCCGATTCCTCTGCCGGTAGTTCCTATTTTTTCCTCGCCGGACTTGGATGATTCCCGGGCTCCGTCCAGGAGTTTATGATAGGGCATTATCAAATGACATTTTTTGCTGATGCTTAATGTTTGGGGGCTTATTTTGATCCCGGAAGCCGAAAGCTGATCAATTTCCGTGCAAAAGACTTCCGGATCCAGAACCACTCCGTTGCCAATAAGGCATTTCTTTCTTTCGTGCAGCACGCCGGACGGTATAAGATGCAGAATAAAGGTTTTGTCGCCGACCACCAGGGTATGCCCGGCATTATTGCCTCCCTGAAAGCGGACGATAAGCTGGGCTTTCTCGGTAAGCAGATCAACTATTTTTCCTTTACCCTCATCACCCCATTGGGTGCCGATAACCACTGTATTCATTTATATTCCTCCATGAATTTCTCAAATGCTGATTTGCGCACATAGGCCAGAATTGCGTACCTAACAGGCCCGGACAAGTCAATGAAATCGAGAGTCGGCTATGGCACCGAAAGCATTGCTTGTATACAAAGTGGTGACTGCTGCCTGCCGGCTAATAAAATTAGACAGGCAAGGCAGAAATGGATATATGCAGGATAATATTATCTTAAACCGGAATGTGGATTATGAGCAAAAAGAGCGAAAAATTATACCATAAGATATCAATATTTTTACTAATTTTAATATTGTTTTTTTTGATCCGCTATTTATTTTATTTAAAGCTCCATTATTGGGACAGAGAAAGTATTCGCGTCGTCTGTGCTCCTTCGCAGATTGTTGAAGCCACTCTCTCCCCCTTCGGTCCCGGGCTGGAAAAAGAGTCCGTTATGGAATTTTGCCGGCGCAATAAACTTCATCCGGAATGGAAAAGGGCTGCTAATAAAGAGCAAGCCTTAAAAATGCTTGAAAAAGACCAGGGCGATCTAGCCGTTGGATTTTTTGTGGAAGAAAAAGACAAGCAGCTTGATTATATCCGGGTGGGACCTGCGCATTTAGGAACAAATCTCATGCTCGTGCATAATAAATATCGCTATGCATTGCGCGCTAACCGTGATTTATGCGAATCGGAAATAATATTTTTGGATCAAGAGTTCATGCGCCGCGAACTGGACGAACTGCAAAAAGAAGTTGACTGTAAAATAAAATTGCAAGGGCCGGTGGATAATATTACCTCCCTGTTTTCCGCCTTGAATCAAAACAAGGTCCGCTTTGGACTGACAGACAAAGTCAGTATGGATATCTGGCATCCTTTTTTTTCTTCAGTGCGCAAATCGCGTGTAATGGACGGGAAAAAGGAATACGCATGGATTTGGAGCCGCCGTTTTTCCGATTTGGACAGCAAGCTCATGCTGTTTAATGAAAAATATTTTTCCTCTGCGGAATTCAAAAGGCTCAAGGGCAGATATCTAGGTTTTTTGCCCGAAAAACTGGATCATTATCAAATTTATCATTTTTATAAAATAATAGAAAAACAGGTTTCACAATATCATTCCGAAATTTTAAGAGGTTCCAGCGACAACGGAATGGACCCCCTGTTCCTTGTGGCTCAAATATATCAAGAATCACATTTCGATCCCGTGGCCAGAAGCCGGACCGGGGTTCGCGGGCTGCTGCAGATAAGTCAGAGCACGGCAAACGAACTGGGAGTTAATCGTCTTGATCCCAAACAAAGCGTTCTTGGCGGGGCTAAATACATGGGGTATCTCTGGGACCAGGTGGGCAAACGCGGGGTTAGGGGATGGGACAGGTGGTTTATGAGCCTGGCCGCCTATAACCAGGGCATGAGCCATCTTTGGGACGCCATGCAGCTTGCCCGGGAAATGGGAAAAAATTCGCTTACCTGGCAGGGAGTCAAGCAGGTATATCCGTTATTGAGCTATAAAAAATATTATACACGGGTGCCGAATGGATATTGTCGCGGATTTGAGGTTGTTGATTACGTGCAGAGCATAAAATTTTATTATTATATTTTGCACGGATTAGTTTTTCTTGATCGGCCGGAAGTCAAGAACCTTGGCCGTCTTGCCGGAAGTATCCCGCGCTCCTGGCCCTGATTCCGTTTTTTTGTCAGTATCCGGCGCTATATCAGACGGGGATTGCGGGCTGGAAGATTCCGACCAGTGATGGTTAAAAAGCTGATTTTTCCAACGTATTGCCTGGATCATGGACAGAATCAGCGCGTCTTCTTCCCAGGCCTTGCTCGGGGAAAAATTTTTAACCCTGTCGCGATATTCATCCCACAGGGCCATTAATGATGCTTCATCGAGATTGTTCAGCGTTTCAGCCATTTTTCTAAGAACCTTGTCCATATAATTCCCCTTTGCAAATTGCAGGCATGCATCAGATTTGCCCCTGTGCAAGCCCTGTGCTAAGTATTTTCCGTTCCGAAATTGATCCATGCGACAGCGTCAATAACGGCAAATTTTTATTGTTTGTGTGCCAGATTTTGTTTTTTATCGTTGTCCAATTTTAATTTTAGCACCGGTTTTGTCCAGGACCGCCCGGATGAAGAGTCTGTAAACAAAGGCTGGCAATAAATCCGGTTAACAGTTCTTTGTGTGGTCCATGATTACAATTGTTCAAAATTATTTTGTAAACCGACGCGCAGAAATATGCGCTAGTAAGTAAGGAGTAGTCAATGGGGCGGGATATAAAAAAAATATACAGCAGCATCCAAAAAGATCCTTTTCCGGAGGAGATGTCGATCAAAATCGGCGAGCAGGAATTGAAATTCAAAAAAAAGACATGGGAAGTAGGCGGGGAAAGAAAGGGCCTGCGCTATGGGGAAAATCCTGATCAGCCGGCGGCCCTGTTTGAAATGACCGGAGGCCGGGCCGAGCTTGAAGGTGTTTGTTTTGAGTCGGCCGGACTTAAATTGATAAGTTCCATATCCGAGGAAAATATAATTCAGTCCGGAAAGCATCCGGGAAAGATAAATTTAACGGATGTGGATAACGGGATTAATATTCTCCAGTACCTGCAGGCCAAGCCGGCGGCCGTTATACTCAAGCACAATAATCCAAGCGGAGCGGCCTGGTCGGATACAAGCATAAGCGATGCCCTGAACAAAGCCTATTTTGCCGACAGAATAGCTGCTTTCGGCGGCGCCCTTGTGGTCAACCGGCCGTTGGATTTAAAATGTGCCGAACTTTTAGGCAAATTTTATCTGGAGGTCGTTGCCGCCCCCGCATTCGAACCCGGAGTAACTGCGGAACTGAAAAAAAAGAAAAATTTGCGCATTCTTGAATTGCCTGGTCTGGCTCGTCTTGCCGAACTGGTGGAGAAACCTTTTCTGGACGTAAAATCGTTGAATGATGGCGGGATGATAGTCCAATTCTCATTTAAAAATCAGATATTGGACAAAGAGGATTTTTTGGCCGCACAGGCGGAAAAGGATGGGAACAGTGTGACCGCCCGCTATCCGGATAAAAGGGAGCTTGAAGACCTCGTCTTTGCCTGGGCGGTGGAAGCCGGGGTGACTTCCAATTCGGTATTATTCGCCCAGCATGGAAAGACTGTGGCCATAGGCACCGGGGAACAGGACCGCGTTGGCTGCGTGCAATTGGCGGTCAGCAAGGCGTATACAAAGTACGCGGATAATTTGACCTTCGAACAAATGGGGATTTCTCTTTATCAACTGCAGGAACAGGCGAAATCGGATCCAGAAATGGCTGACAAGCTTAAGGCCGTAATGCATCAAACAAAAGAGATGAAGGCCGGTATCCCCGGATCTGTTCTGGTTTCCGATGGTTTTTTTCCTTTTCGTGACGGTGTGGACATAGCCGTGGAACAGGGAGTTGCAGCGATCGCCCAGCCGGGAGGATCGATTCGCGACTTTGAGGTCATCCAGGCCGTGAATGAGGCCGATCCTCAGGTGGCCATGGTTTTTACCGGCCAGCGTTCTTTCAAGCATTAAGGCGTTAAAATTTTGAACATCAGATATGAAAATTTGGCCGCTGGTTGTGTAGTCGAGTACTTGCAGAACAACCAGCCGGTTATCGCCTGGGTCGAGGAAGTTCAAAATCAAAAGGCAAGGCTTTTAAACATAAACAAACGGGAAATGAAATTGCCGGCTGCCCGTCTTTTGCCCTGGGTAGGCCCTTGCGTTTCCCCTTCCGCATCCAGGGAAGAAATTTTATCCTCCCTGGCCGCGCACAATAGTAAAAGAGAGCAGCTGCGTTTTGAATTGGATATAATGGATATCTGGTCCATGGCTCAGGGGGAAATCAGCCGGGCGGAGATAACCTGGTTTGCCGATCTGATATGGACTGATTGGAATCATGATCATTTGGCTGCACTCGGGCGGGCAATGCTTCAGGCCAGGACTCATTTCAAGTTCAGTCCTCCGGATTTTGAAGTCTTTTCCGAGGAAGTGGTCAATGAGCGTTTGGAACAGATGCGGCTGAATGAGGAGAAAAAAAGGCTGATCACCCAGGGAAATCAGTTTTTTCGCGCTTTATGGTCCGCTCAGGGCAACCCCGCGGGGAGTATGCCCGATGATGAAGACGTCTGCGCAAGACTTAAGCAAATTCTGCTTAAAAAGATTAAGGACCCGGAAGCGCAGGACGATGTCTCCTGGTCCGAATTGAGTTCGGGGTTGCCCAATGATCCGCAGCTGCCTTTCATGCTGGCCAGATTGTGGGGGATTGTTCCCTGGCATTACAACTTTCTTTTGGATCAGTCCGATTATTCCTGTGGAGATGAATGGACACGGGATTTTGAAAAATCCATACACAGTTTATTGGACTCTTTTTCCGGGTTTGATCCGGATATTGAAGACGAGGATCTGTTAAGCGTGGATTCGGAGTCCACCTCCGACATTGACGACGCATTCAGTCTTGTAAGGACCGCCGCCGGATTCAGACTCCGAATCGCCCTGGCCTGCCCTTCCTTTTTATGGCCTTTTGGATCGAAATTGGATGAAGCGGTCATGTACCGGGCGACCAGCCTTTATTTGCCCGAGGGCACTTGCCATATGATGCCCGAGGAACTGTCCACGAATGTTTTTAGTCTGCGGGCCGGAAAAAAACGTCCGGCTCTGCTTCTTGATTTTGTTTTTTCTCCGCAGAATGAATTGCTTGACATGCATCCTTGTTTTTCCTGGGTAAAAGTCCGCGAAAATATAACCTACAAGGAAGCGGAAAAAAGAATCGATAATGATGAAGATATCAAAGCGGCTTACGTTCTGGCCCATGCTCTGCGTCAAAATCGGATACAACAGGGCGCGGTGATTATCGAACAGCCGGATCCGGAATTAAAACTGATTGACACGGATGACGGTGTCCGGGTCGAGCTTGAACCCTGCATTGTCCATCCCCGAGCCCAGGTCATGATTTCCGAGTTTATGATTCTGGCCAATTCAATGCTGGCCAGCTGGGGGAAAGAACATGACGTGCCGCTTATATACAGGTCCCAGGACATTGCTCTCCCCGAGGGAAGTGCGGGCGAGTGGACAGATCCGGTTGATGTTTTCCAACTGGTGAGGAACATGGCCAAAACCGTAGCGGAAACCGATCCCAAGCCGCATAGAGGCCTCGGAGTTGCTGCTTATGCCCCGATAACTTCTCCCCTCAGGCGTTATGTCGATCTGATAAATACGGAACAACTCTTTTCCAGTCTTGAAAACGGCGAGCCGCGCTGGACAAAACAGGCCCTTAAGAGCAAGCTTGCATTGCTGAATTCAAGGACAAGCGCGGTGGGAAAGGTACAGAGGTTTCGTCCCCGGTACTGGAAATTGTTATATTTTCTGCAGAATAAAAATAATTTTTTCTCCGGCGTGGTCGTGGATAATGCGGGAAATATGGTCACTTTGGCTTTGCCGCGGGAAAAAATCATGGTCCGCGGTCCGGAAAATTTATTTGGCGGCAAGGTCCGGCCGGGTCAGCGTTTTTTAATCCGTTTCGGAAAGATTAATCCTCTGCATAATGATTTGAAGGTAAGTGAAGCATGGGAGGAATAGCCGAATTGCTGGTCCTGGATGTAGGCAATACCAATATCAAAATCGGTCTGGCCGACCAGCGCGGGCTGAAGCAAAGTTTTTGCCTGCCCACCCCGGAACGCGGAACCGCCGATTCTCTGGGTATGGATATAAGCAATGTGCTGATGCACAATGGATTGGATCGAAAGAAGCTGAAAGCCTGGGTTGTTTCCTCGGTGGTTCCGCGTCTGGATGGGCCGATCCGTGGAGCAGGGCAGAGCTGGTGCGCCTGTCCGGTATATTTTGTCCCGAAGGATATTGCCCTGCCGATTGCCAATTGTTACAAACGTCCGGAAGAAGTTGGCGCGGACCGTCTGGTTTCCGCCTATGCGGCGACCCGGATGTTCGATGGTCAAGCGCATATAGTCATTGATTTCGGCACGGCAACTACTTTTGATTGCGTGAAGGACAACAGATATCTGGGTGGTCTCATCTGCCCCGGCGTGCTTTCCTCCATTCAGGCCCTGGGCACACAGACTGCGAAACTGCCTCAGGTAAGTCTGAATCGAAGACCGGAAAATGATTTGGATATAAAAATAGGTGAAAGTACGCGGGAAAGTCTGGAAAACGGGCTGCTGTTTGGATTTGGAGCGATGATCGAAGGCTTGTCCGCAAGGCTGAAGCCGATTGTCGGAGGTGAGCCCCGGGTCGTGGCCACTGGAGGACTGGCCGGAAATATAGCCGCGATTTGTCCGGAAATAGAAATTGTCTGCGAAAATTTATTGCTGGAAGGACTCAGATTGTCTTTTTATGAAAATATAAACAAGAATTACGGGGAGGAATGGACATGAGTATTATAACCGATATCTGGGCCAGGCAGATTTTGGATTCCCGCGGGAATCCCACCGTAGAGGTCGAGGTCTATCTTGAAAGCGGCATTATGGGCAGGGCGGCTGTTCCTTCCGGAGCGTCCACCGGTTCCCGGGAGGCCATTGAGCTCCGGGATAAGGATGAATCCACGTACGGTGGAAAAAGTGTGCACAATGCGGTCGACAATGTTCTGGACGAGATAGCCGAGGAAGTTCTGGGCATGGATGCCTTGCGTCAGGTGGAACTGGATGAATTTTTGATCGAACTTGACGGCACGGAAAATAAATCCCGCCTTGGAGCCAATGCCGTTCTGGGAGTTTCCATGGCCACGGCAAGAGCCTCAGCCGAGTTTTTGGGGTTGCCGCTTTATCAATATCTGGGCGGTGTCAACGCCAAGATCATGCCCGCTCCGATGATGAATATACTCAATGGCGGTCAGCACGCACCGAATAATCTGGATATCCAGGAATTCATGATTATGCCTCTGGGAGCGATGAGCTTTACTGATGCCCTGCGCATGGGCGCGGAAACATTTCATACTTTGAAGGCTATTCTGGCCAAGGATGGATTTTCTACCGCTGTCGGCGATGAAGGCGGCTTCGCTCCGAATCTTAAGAGCCACAGGCAGGCGTTTGAGTACATAGTCCGGGCGATTGAAGAGGCCGGATACCAGCCCGGTCCAGAGATCGCCCTGGCCATTGATGCCGCGGCCAGCGAATTTTATTCAGACGGTAAATACATATTTAGAGGTGAAAAAAAGGAATTCAGCTCGGCTGAGCTGACCGGCTATTATCAGGAGTTGGTTTCCTCCTTTCCTTTGATCAGTATCGAAGACGGTCTGGCCGAAAATGACTGGGAAGGCTGGAAAGATCATACTCAGCGCTTAGGTGAAGACATTCAGCTGGTCGGAGATGACATATTTGTCACCAATCCCGGCATCCTGGCCGAAGGAATTTCAAAGGCCGTGGCCAATTCCATTCTTATAAAACTGAATCAGATCGGCACGGTGACTGAAACGCTGGACACAATTGAGATAGCCAAGGAATCAGCCTACAGCACGGTTATTTCCCATCGTTCCGGAGAGACCGAGGATCATTTTATTGCCGATCTTGCCGTGGCTGTGAATTCCGGACAGATAAAAACCGGTTCTCTATGCCGCAGTGATCGCCTGGCCAAATACAACCAACTATTGCGGATAGAAGAAGAATTGGAGGATCAGGCCGAATATTTCGGTCCGGCTCTCGGCATGAGCTGGTTTGAGTAATAACGGCTTTAAGTCCTGTGTACATTTTATATGACCAATATTTTGTTCTCCTCCAGGCCACCGAGTCCGGAGGAGGCAAGCATCACCCGGCAGCGGGCATCAGAAAATCGCAGGCCGAAAGCACGATCAGCAAAAAAATTGGTAAGCAGATGCAATAATTGCTTAAATCGAAGCAAGAGAGGAACAATGATCTTACTTGACGGAAAAAAGACGGCCGGGGATATACGCTCCGAATTAAAAGCTACTGTTTCCAGGCTTTCGGCTGAAATCGGGCGTAACCCGGGACTGGCGGTTATACTGGTCGGGGATGATCCCGGTTCACAGATATATGTCCGCAATAAAGAAAGAGCCTGTGCCGAAGTGGGAATAGACTCGCGCAGCTTTAAGCTTGATAGTTCAATTACCCAGGCAGAATTGGAACGGCGCATAAAAGATTTGAATGCGGATCCCGGGGTAGACGGAATCCTTTTGCAGCTGCCCTTACCGCGCGGCTTGGATTCGACCCGTTGTCTGGAACTCATTTCGCCGGAAAAGGATGTGGACGGATTTCATCCGTGGAATGTAGGCCGGCTGACTCTGGGCATGCCCGGATTTAAATCCTGCACTCCGGCCGGAATAATGGAGCTTTTAAGCCGCTATGAAATTGATTGCAATGCGAAAAAAGCGGTGGTTATAGGCCGGAGCAATATAGTGGGCAAGCCCCTGGCCCTGCTTTTACTGGAAAAAAACGCCACGGTTACTGTCTGCCACTCTCGCACTGCGGATCTTGCGGCTGAAGTCAGGGCCGCCGATCTGGTTTTTGCCGCTGTAGGCCGTCCCGCATTTGTAACCGCGGATATGATCAAACCGGGCGCGGTTGTTGTCGATGTTGGCATTAACCGGACGGAAAACGGATTGACCGGGGACTGCGATTTTCAGTCCATAAAGGAGAAAGCGGGCGCGATCACTCCCGTTCCCGGAGGGGTGGGGCCAATGACCATTGCTCAGCTTCTGGTGAATACTGTCGATTCTTTCAAGCGATGAACAGATACGTTTTACGCGCTTTCTCAGCTGATGAGTACACCGGCATAACCGACTACCTGACTCCTGTCTCCCAGGACGTCACCGGAAGTAGAATAGGCTATGAGTTCAGCCTTGCTTGCCCCGAGTCCGGTTACGCATTCCAGAGCCAAAACCATGGGCAGGACTCCGCACATGCTTATTCTGTTTTGAGCAACCGTGTCCAAAAGTCCTTGAGGGGAAAGGCTTAGTATCTGTTCCAGGGCCAGATTGTCCTGTTTTTCGGCCTGGTTTTGCGGTATGTAATGGCTCATATCCGAACTTACCACGATGGAAATGTCTTGTTCATTGTTTTTGATTAAATGGGCCAGGTCCCGGCCGGCCTGAAAAAGCCGATCCGGGATGGGATTATAGATACTTATCGGTACGATGTTTATCTTATCATTAATCGCTTTCAGGAAAGGCAGAATGACTTCCAGGGAATGCTCGCGCATATGGGCTGAATAATCGGCCTCGAAGTGCCGGGTGGAACACAATTCCTGGGCCAGGTTTTTGTTTATATTTACGCTCCCCCCCGGTATATTCCATCGGCCATCCGTCCAGACGGCCATATCCGCCCCGGAACCGGTATGATTGGGGCCAATGAGTATAATATTTTCTGCCAGATTGGCCCGGGAAAGTGTTTTTCCGGCGACAGGCCCGGAGAAAACATATCCGGCATGGGGACACATGGCCAACATGGTTTTTTGCGGGCCGGGAGTTCCGTCCAGATATTCCGCTACCTGCAGTTGCAGTTTTCTTTTGTTTTCCGGGTAAAACTGTCCGGCAACAATAGGTTCCCTGTCCATTTTCTCCTCCGTGGTCCTTTTTTGTCAGGAGCCGGGCAGATATTGTCCGGCTTCCTGTTCAAGCGATAAGGAATCTAATTCAGACCTGGCCATCTCCGCGTAAATGTCGTTCGGGCTGGTTCTTATCAGGTTTTCCAGTGTGGAACGCCATTTTTCCAGATTGCCATTTTTCTTGTATAAACCGGCCAGAGTATATTGAAAACTGGCCCAGTCATCATCCTGTTTATCAACATATGTTTCATATTCCAACCCCCAGCCCAGGGCTTCTTTCAGTCGGCCGGTGCTGGCTGTTGTCTGAATGAGAAGGTCCAGACAGGCCTTTATTTTGGATCTGTTTTCATCTTTTTGTAGAAACAGAGATAAGGCCTCTTGAGCGAATATGTACACATTTTCAAAATCTTTTTTCTGCATGGCGTGCTCAGCCATAAAATACAGCGCGTATGCTCTTTGCTGGCCGGAGAGCTCAATGTCCGAGGCCAGATCGCGCCATATTTTGAGGGCTTTTTCTTCTTCTCCCAGATTTTCCAAAGCCAGGGCGTGGGCGTAGTCGAGCTGCTGTTTTTCGTTTTTATCCAGCTCCCATTTATCAACTTGTTCGGCCAGTTGGGCGATTGCCAGCCAGTTTTCCCGGTCCAGTTGAATGTTCAGCAGCAATCCCAGAGCGTTGAGGTCTTCTTCGGCGATATTTTCGTCACTTTCCGCAATAATCGGTTTGACTATTTCAGCCGCCTGCTCCGGCTTATTGTTTTTCCACAGGGCGGTAGCTAATCCGAGTAAAGTCTCGGAAGGCAGCTGGTCTCTATTGCTTTGCAGGAACGGGTATTTATTCCAGGCCTCCAGAATATGTTCAAAGCTGTTGTTCTTGGAATACTTGGCGACCAACTCGGAAAAGGCCTTAATGCCAACATCAACGGCCCGCCCAAACAATGCGGAGTCAGGGAATTTTTCAATGAAATTCTGGACTTCCTTTAGTGACGTTGTTGGTTTGGAATTAAATAATTCCCACATGGCCAGTTTGAGTTGAGCCACGGGTGCCAGAGGCGAGTTTGGATACTTATTGATGATTTTTGAATATATCTTTTCCGGGCGCAGATTGAAAGGGCGGTCAAATACCGAAAACATGCCTTCTATGCTTGGCTTGTCGTGTATGCCTTCTTCCGCGAGGCGCATTGAAGCTATCAGCCCCCCTTCTTTTTCTGGAAATTCATTTACGGTCTGTTCATATACCTCTCTGGCCGCATCTCTGTTTCCTTGCTGCAGATATATGTCCCCGATTCTGGCCTGGGCCGTGTCTACGTTCTCCGCTTCGGGAATCAGGTTTATGTAGGTCCAATAGCTGTTTAGAGCGGCGTCATATTCTTTGTTTTTATAGGCCACGAAACCGGAGAGCGGCAAAATGTCCGGATTGTCCAGATAATATCTCGGCCAGCGCTGTTCCAGATAAGTTATTATTTTCCGGGCCTGCTTGTAATATTCTAATTCTCTCAGGCTTTTGGCCAGGCCAAAGGCCGCATTCTTGGCAATGCGGTTGTCCGGATGATTTTCAATTATTTGTTCAAATTGATCCGCGGCTTTTTTATATTGTTTATTTTCCAGGAGATGTTTGCCCCAGTAATAGTAGGTCAAAGGGATATTGGGATCATTCGGATACTGGTCGCGCAATAGATTAAAGTATCCCCGGGCTTCCGGAGCGTTTCCCGCCTCCAGATTGATGTAGCCCATATTTAGAAGCGCCTGGGGGGTCCGCGGTGAATCAGGATTGTAATTCATGGCCCGCTCGTAAGCTTTCAGGATTTTCTGCATATGATTCTGGATATCATTTTTATAAAGCTGAAAGGTTACGTCGGCAAAAATATAGAGCACTTCTTCCTCTAGTTCTTTAGGCAGGCGCGGGTCATCCTTTATTCCCTGCAGACTTTCCCGGGCCTCCTGATATTCACCGTTGGCGACTGCCGCCCGGATGGTAGTCAGCGCGCCCTTGAAGTCCGGTTTGGTCGCATTCCTGCCGTCTGTGCTGGCATTGGTCGCATTTTGGGTCGCATTGGATTTTTGTTTAACCGGTTTGGTATTGTTCGTCCCGGCTTGCTTTTTTTCCGCGTGCTTCGTGGTTTGATTGACGGAATAAATATTTTCAGTGGTATCGTTGCCGTCTTGCTTATTCTTTCCTGTCCGGCTCGCGTTTTTTTCCAACACCCGGCTTTTATTCCCGTCTATGATTTTGGCCTGTTCGGGCCCGACATAGGAAATTCTGCTTTTTATTTTATACGGTTTACTTGTTTGGATTGTCTCTTCTTGCCGGGCAATAGGTTTTTGTTGGGCATCCGGAAGATTTTCCTGTTTATCGGCCTCTGCTGTTGCGTTATTATTTGGTGCCGGACGGGGTTTATCTTCCTGTCCAGACTTTTCCGGCGGAGATTTTTTTTCCTGCAAGTCTTCTTTTACGGGCGCCTTTTTTTCCTCTTTATGCCATTTTTTCCCGGTGGGGTCGTGAAAGATGTCCACGACAATTTTGTCTTCTTCCTGATAGGGAAAGGAAATATATCCGAAGCTGTCGGTTCTGAGACTGATCAAAAGGGAGTTTTCCTGGATTGAAACTTTATCAATCAGCCTGGAACTTGAAAGGCTTATTGGCTGCGGTCTGGATTCCTGCTTCCAGATATTCTTCGGCAGGGTAAGAGTCAGCTGTCTGCGCTCGGTTCTGTTTAATTTGAATTCCGGAATAGTGGATTGAAATTCAAAAACAAGTCTCTCGTTTTGAGGATGCCGGCCCCAGTAGTAGGATAGTGCGTAGGCCGGGGAATGGAAAGAGGACAGAAGATAAAGGAGAAACAGGCTGCTGAAAAATATATGATAGCGGTGGCGATAAAGCCAATGGATGCAACGCCATCCGGAATGCTTGGATTCCATTGAGTAAATGATGATTGTGCCCTCTTTTAATCAGGCTTGAAATTTAATAATTCGCAATCAGGATGCGCCTGCAAAAAATAAATTTTTGCAGGCAGGGTTAAGTTATAAGTTGAAAGTTTTAATTAAAATCAAATATTTACAAAATTTAAACCGTACGCTTAACTCCAGTCTTCGACTTTTTGCAGTTGCATCAATCAGGACAATTTCTTTTTTTTCAGTTTTTCAATCAGTGTGGTTCTTTTTATGCCCAGAAGCTCAGCAGCCTGGTTTTTAACTCCGTCCGTTTTGTCCAATGCTTCTTTGAGCAGACTGGTTTCAATGGCATCCATGAATTCCTTTAATCCCAACGACTTTTTTTCCATGTCTTTAATTCCCGGCCAGGAAAATTCGTTTTTTACTGGCGGCATTACAGGAATCCTGGTCTCAAGTCCGCTTTCCTTTCTGATTTTGGCCGGCAAATCCTCAGGATTAATACAGGGACCGTCGCACAGGATGCTCATTCTTTCCATGAAGTTTTCCAGTTCACGAATATTGCCCGGCCAGGAATAGCCGGAAAGAATTTGGGCTGTTTCTTCTCCCAGGCTCAGGATTTCCCTGTTTTTTTCCGAGCAAAATTTTTGCAGGAAATAATTGGCGAGAACAAGAATATCTTCGTCGCGTTCGCGCAGTGGCGGCAAATCCAAGGGAATTACATTCAGTCTGTAAAATAAGTCCTCCCGGAAATTATTTTTTTTTACTTCATCTTCCAGATCGCGATTAGTGGCAGCTACAATGCGGATGTCAGTCTTTATTGTTTTTGATCCGCCGACCCGCTCAAATTCCCGCTCCTGCAATACCCTTAAAATCTTGACCTGCAGGCTCAGATCCAGCTCGCCTATTTCATCCAGGAATATGGTCCCGCCCGTGGCCAGCTCGAATCTGCCCGCCCGGGATTTGATGGCATGCGTAAAGGCACCCTTTTCATGACCGAACAACTCGGACTCCAGAAGTTCCTTGGGTATTGCCCCGCAATTGACCGGCACAAAGGGATTGTTTGCCCGGTGGCTGTTTTTATGCAAGGCCCGGACCAGGAGTTCCTTGCCAGTTCCGGATTCTCCGGTTACAAGTACAGTGCTGTCGGTCGGGGCGACCTTGGCCAGGACTTGAAATACTTCCAGCAGTGCGGGGCTTTGGCCGATAATGCCTTGAGTCTTTATACGCATAAAATGCTTCTCCGAAGATTATTTTGTATAAAGATTGCTGTCAAAATTATGACGGATTGTCAATAGGGATAAAGAGAATATTGTGGACAAGAAAGGTTGGCGTGTTGATTTGTTGAGAATTGAAAATTGAGAATGAATGTCGGGTTGAAAAAATTGGTATTTGTTCGCCTGATTGTTGCGAGTTTAAGCTTTCGGCCTGTTGTTTTCTTCTGCACTCAGACGGGGGAAGCCGGAGCGCGGGAAGGAAAACAAAAACCAGCTCCAAAATAAGTATGCATTACCGGAACAAAAATTTGCCCTTATTAGGAATCAGTGAGTCCGCATCCGGCAAGCGTCAGCCATCAGCGGGTATTAGAAAACTTGCCGGCCCATCGCGAATGTCCGCAAAAATCCGGTCACTGTTTTTAGTTATGGTGTTTGGTTACGTGTTTGTTTGAATTAAATTCATATAAGCTATCTGTGGGGGGAATATAATTATCCCTTATAAAATTGCCCTGATCCTCCCGCGCCTTGGAAAGTACGGCGGGGCGGAGCGTTTTGCCTGGAATCTGGCCGAGTATCTGGCCGGTTTTCCGGAATATGATCTGCATTTTATCTGTGCCCGGCAGGAAGCAGAGGCCCCGGCTGGGGTCAGGGTGCATAATGTAAAGCGCCGGGGGCTGTGCAGAAGCGGGAAGATTTTGTGGTTCGCTTTTGCGGCTGAACGGGAACGGAAAAAAGGAAATTTTGATGTTGCCATCAGCATGGGCAAGACTTGGAAGCAGGATATCCTCCGCTTAAGCGGCGGCCCTTTACCTGTATTCTGGCGGCTGTCTTCCCGCGCCTACCCCCAGGGTATTGCCAGAAAATGGAAAATGTTTCGGCGCAGAATCGCCCCGGCAAATTTTCTGATTAGGGTGATTGAGCGGCATCAGTTGAGTAATACAAAGAGTTTTGTGGCTGTTTCGCACAACCTGCTGGATTGGATGAAGGAAGCTTATCCTGGTTTTGATACTTCTTCGGCCCGGGTAATCTATAATAAACCGGAGCTGGATTCCTTCAGGGCGTTTAGCCTTTCCGAAAGATTGTCGACCCGGGAAAAATGGGGTTTGCCCAAGGACAATATTTATATCGGAACTGCCGGGACCAACTTTGCCCTTAAAGGGATCGGGTATCTTGTACGGGTGTTGCCTGGGCTACCCGGAAATTACCATTTACTTGTTGCCGGAAATCGTAATCCGGGCCGGTATAAAAAACTGGCAGAAAATTTGGGAGTTCTGGACCGGGTGCATTTTGCGGGGCGAGTAGAGGAAATGCCTCAGTTTTATAATTGCTGCGATGTGTTTGTCCTGGCCTCATTTTATGATGCATGCTCCAATGCGGTCCTGGAAGCGCTAAGTTGCGGAGTGCCTACTCTGTCCACAGAAAGTAACGGCAGCAGTCATTTCCTGGATGTGGAAAACGTACTCGATGACCCCCGAAATATTGAGGGAATGGCGGCATCAATCAAACGCCTTGTCGGGAGGGAGAGGGAGACGGAGTTGTCTTGGCCGAAGGATGTCCAGGCCGGATTTTTTCACTATAAAAATTTGATCGACGAGTTGATTGAAGGCAAAAGCGGTTAGCCGAGGGTCTGGATTTTCTGAAAAAAAAATTAAAAAGCCCCCTTGCTGTCAAAGTAAGCAAGGGGGCTGTATTTTTTAATGGTGCCGAAGGGGAGACTCGAACTCCCACGGGGGAACCCCCACTAGACCCTGAACCTAGCGCGTCTACCAATTCCGCCACTTCGGCACGAAGGAAAACCGTATATAAAAATTTTTGCGGGTTGGCAAGGATATTTTTATAGACAGTCCTCCCGTGCTTGATGCCCGCCTTGAATTACGGTAGCTATATCGCGCTTTGAAAAAATCAGGGAGCAAAATATTTACATGGTCTATTACGACATTCAGGAGTTAGCTGCCGAACTTTATCGTCCCTGCTGTGTAACCTTAGGAAATTTTGATGGTGTGCACAAGGGGCATCAGGCCCTTATAGACAGGGTGCGTGGACGGGCTCGTACTGAGGGTATGCACGGGGTGGTCATCACCTTTGATCCGCACCCGCTGCGTGTTTTATCCGGAAAGAAAAATCCTCCATTCATTACCTTGACCCCTCAAAAACTGGAATTGCTGGACAAGATGGAAGTCGACTTTGTCCTTTGCCAGAAATTCAGCCGGGAGTTGGCCGGGCTGGACCCGGAAGTCTTTGTGCGTGAATATTTAGTCCGCGCTCTTAATGTGAAATATCTGATAATCGGGCATGACTATGCATTCGGCAAGGGACGCAGGGGGAATTTTACTCTGCTTAAATCCCTGGGTGAAAAATACGGATTTGAGGTGGAAAGACTGGACCCCGTATTGATTGATGGCGCAGTGGTCAGCTCCACCCGTGTCCGTGATCTTATTGAGCAGGGCCAGGTGTGGAAAGCCAGGGATCTTATCGGCAGATTTTACCAGGTGCAGGGCAAGGTGAAAAAAGGCGCGCAAAGAGGCGGCCCTCTTTTGGGGTTTCCAACGGCCAATCTTGTTTTGTCCGATGAACTGTTTCCCAAAACCGGTGTTTATGCTGTCTGGGCGGAAACAGACGGGGAAAGATATCCGGCCGTG